>NZ_JBKGXT010000032.1:0-54306 GCF_046546495.1 Pseudonocardia nantongensis
CTGTTCTGCCCACACGGGGCAGGCTGACCGGATCCGACCGGCCCGCCCACCCCGCTGGGCTTGATCAGTGTCCGCGATGTGGTGAGACATCAACTGTCTCGGATGTCCTGAGCACAGACACGCGGTCAGGACCGCGATAACCACTCACAGGTCGCGGAGCGGCGCGGGGAGGTCGGAGGCGTCCTCGTAGGGCCCGACGACGGCGGCGGTGAGGGGCTGGTCGAGCAGCTCGGCGGCGAGCGCGGCCACCTCGGCCGGGGTCACGGCGTCGATCCGGGCCAGGCTCTGCGCCAGCGAGCGCTGCCGGCCGTGGTCCAGCTCGGCGCGGCCGAGCCGGTTCATCCGCGAGGCGGTGTCCTCGCAACCCAGCACCAGCCCGCCGCGCAGCGCGCCCCGGGCCCGGGTCACCTCGGCCTCGTGCAGGCCCTCGGCGGCCACCCCGGCCAGCACGTCCCGGACGACGGCGGCGACCTCGCCGAGCCGCTCCGGGGCGCAGCCGGCGTACACCGACAGCGCGCCGGCGTCGGCGTAGCGCACGGTCGAGGAGTAGACCTGGTAGGCGAGCCCGCGCTGCTCGCGGACCTGCTGGAACAGCCGCGAGGACAGCCCGCCGCCGAGCGCGGTGTTGAGCACCGCCAGCGCCGGACGGCCCGGCGCGTGCCGTCCGGGTGTCGGGACACCGAGCATCACGTGCGCCTGCTCGGAGTCGTCGGGCTGCAGGCTCAGGTTCCCGGTCCGGGCCGGGCGAACCCCGGTGGCGGTGCGCGGCGGCACCGCGGCCGTGTCCCGGTGCCGGTCGGCGGCCGCCGACAGCGCGACCGCGACCAGCTCGGCCACCGAGGAGTGCTCCAGGTTCCCGGCCGCGGCGACCACCATCCGCGGGGTGGTGTACTCACCGCGCCAGAAGTCGTGCAGCGTGTCCCGGCTCATCGCCCGGATCGACTCCTCGGTGCCGATCACCGGGCGGCCCAGCGGGTGCTCGCCGAACAGGGTCTGGTCGAACAGGTCGCCGAGCAGGTCCTCCGGGTCGTCGTCGCGCATCGAGATCTCCTCGAGCACGACGCCGCGTTCCAGCTCGACGTCGGTGTGCGCGAGCTCGGCGTCGGTCACCACGTCCGCGAGCAGGTCCACCGCCAGCGCGACGTCGGTGTCGAGCACGTGCGCGTAGTAGCAGGTGTGTTCCTTCGCGGTGAACGCGTTCAGCTCACCGCCGACGGCGTCCATCTCCTCCGCGATCCCGGCCGCGGAGCGCCGGCGGGTCCCCTTGAACAGCAGGTGCTCCAGGAAGTGCGCGGCGCCGGCCCGCTCGCCGACCTCGTCCACCGAGCCGATCCCGATCCAGATGCCGATCGCGACCGACCGGACCCCGGGCACCGCCTCGGTGACCAGCCGGACACCGCCGGGCAGATCACTGCGCCGGACGGCGCCGTCGACGGTGTCCGGGTCGGCGGCGGGGGCCGACACACGGGCGGCGGCCCGGGAGCCGTACTGCTCCCGGGCCGCCGCCGCGTGGTCGTTCTCTCCCGGCACGGATCAGCTCGGGTTGGCGGCCTCGGCCGGAGCCTCGCCGGCCTCGGCCTCGGCCTCCACCGCGTCCCCGTCCGTGGCGGCGCCGCCCTCGGCGTCACCCTCCTGGACCGGGACCAGGCTGATCTTGCCGCGGTTGTCGATGTCGGTGACCTCGACGCGGATCTTGTCGCCGACCTTGCAGACGTCCTCGACCTTGCTGATCCGCTTCCCGTTGCCGAGCTTCGAGATGTGGACCAGGCCGTCCTTGCCGGGGACCAGCGAGACGAAGGCACCGAACGCGGCGGCCTTGACCACCGTGCCCAGGAACCGCTCGCCGATCTTCGGCAGCTGCGGGTTGGCGATCGAGTTGATCATGCCGATCGCCTCCTCCGCGGAGGGGCCGTCGTTCGCACCGACGTAGATCGTGCCGTCGTCCTCGATCGAGATGTCGGCACCGGTCTTCTCGGTGATCGAGTTGATCATCTTGCCCTTCGGGCCGATGACCTCGCCGATCTTGTCGACCGGGACCTTCACCGCGGTGACCCGCGGCGCGTACTTGCTCATCTCGTCCGGGCCGTCGATGGCCTCGCCGATCACCTCGAGGATGGTCAGGCGGGCGTCGCGGGCCTGGCCCAGCGCGGCGGCCAGCACCTCGGACGGGATGCCGTCCAGCTTGGTGTCGAGCTGCAGCGCGGTCACGAACTCCTTGGTGCCGGCGACCTTGAAGTCCATGTCGCCGAACGCGTCCTCGGCGCCGAGGATGTCGGTCAGCGCGACGTAGCGCGTCTGGCCGTCGACCTCGTCGGACACCAGGCCCATCGCGATGCCCGCGACCGGCGACTTCAGCGGCACGCCGGCGTTGAGCAGCGACATCGTGGACGCGCAGACCGAGCCCATCGACGTCGAGCCGTTCGAGCCCAGCGCCTCGGAGACCTGCCGGATCGCGTACGGGAACTCGTCGCGGTTCGGCAGCACCGGCAGCAGCGCCCGCTCGGCCAGCGCGCCGTGCCCGATCTCGCGGCGCTTGGGCGAGCCGACCCGGCCGGTCTCACCGGTGGAGAACGGCGGGAAGTTGTAGTGGTGCAGGTAGCGCTTGGAGGTCTCCGGACCGAGCGAGTCGATCGTCTGCTCCATGCGCAGCATGTTCAGCGTGGTGACGCCCATGATCTGGGTCTCGCCGCGCTCGAACAGCGCCGAGCCGTGCGCCCGCGGGACGACCTCGACCTCGGCCGACAGCGGCCGGATGTCGGTCAGGCCGCGGCCGTCGATCCGGACCTTGTCGGTCAGGATCCGCCGGCGGACCAGCTTCTTGTTCAGCGCCCGGAACGCGTTGCCCAGCTCGGCCTCGCGACCGGCGAAGCGCTCGCCCAGCTTGTCCAGCACCGACGCCTTGATCTCGTCGGTGCGGGTCTCGCGCTCCTGCTTGGGGCCGATGGTCAGCGCCTGCGCCAGCTCCTGCTCGACCGCCTCGGAGACGGCCTCGAAGGCGTCCGGCTGGTAGGCCGGGAACACCGGGTAGTCCGCGGTCGGCTTCGCCGCGACGTCGGCCAGCTGCTGCTGCGCGACGCACAGCGAGCGGATGAACGGCTTCGCGGCCTCCAGGCCGTCCGCCACGACGTCCTCGGTCGGGGCGGTGGCGCCGCCGTCGACGAGCTCGATCGTCTGCCCGGTGGCCTCGGCCTCGACCATCATGATCGCCACGTCGGCGTTGTCACCGTCACCGACGATCCGGCCCGCGACGACCATGTCGAACGCGGCACGCTCGAGCTGGTCGTGAGTCGGGAAGGCCACCCACTGGGTGTCGGTGCCGGCCTCGTTCGCGATCAGCGCGACCCGGACACCGCCGACCGGGCCGGAGAACGGCAGGCCGGAGAGCTGGGTGGACGCCGACGCGGCGTTGATCGCCACGACGTCGTAGGGGTCCTTCGGGTCCAGCGACATGATCGTCACGACGACCTGGACCTCGTTCCGCAGACCGTCCACGAAGGACGGGCGCAGCGGACGGTCGATCAGCCGGCAGGTGAGGATCGCGTCGGTGCCCGGGCGGCCCTCGCGGCGGAAGAACGAGCCGGGGATCCGGCCCGCGGCGTACATCCGCTCCTCGACGTCCACCGTCAGCGGGAAGAAGTCGAACTGGTCCTTCGGCCGCTTGGAGGCGGTCGTGGCGGACAGCAGCATGGTCTCGTCGTCCAGGTAGGCGACGACGGACCCGGCGGCCTGGCGGGCGAGCCGCCCGGTCTCGAATCGGACCGTACGGGTGCCGTAGGTCCCGTTGTCGATGACGGCGGTGCTCTCGTGCACGCCGTCCTCGGAGATAACGCTCTGTTCGGTCATACGGGGATGCTCTCCTCGTCGTTGGGAGTGTCTCGTTCTGCACACCGCCGACGACGTCCGGGAGCTCCTCGGCTGGGCCGGTCTTCGATCGAAGCCCTCGGGAACCCTGTTCCCGGGGACCACTACCGAGGACCGGCGGAGTGGACCCGTCGCCCGCGGCGGTGCGGATGCAGTTGTGCCGCACCGGGCACGGGGCCCGATGCGCGGCGACCCGGCACCGGGGATCCGGTACCGGGTCGCGGGGACTCAGCGGCGGAGGCCGAGCCTCTCGATCAGCGAGCGGTAGCGCGCCACCTCGACGGAGCGCAGGTACTTCAGCAGCCGGCGGCGGCGGCCGACCAGCAGCAGCAGGCCACGACGCGAGTGGTGGTCGTGCTTGTGCTGCTTCAGGTGCTCGGTCAGTCCGATGATCCGCTGGGTCAGCAGCGCGACCTGGGCCTCGGGAGACCCGGTGTCGCTCTCGTGCGTGCCGTACTTCTCCAGCGTGGACTTCTTCTCGGCGGTGGTCAGGGCCACTGCGGCAACTCCTTCATCATGTGCGGTCCGTGGGGCCGTGCCGCTCCCCTCGATCCGGTCCACGGATCGCCGGACACGCATCGCGGGTACCGGCGGAGCGGGCGGTAGACGGTCTCGGCCACCACGGACTGCAGCCGGACCCGGGACGAAACGGTACCAGCGACACCGCCGGCGGCCACCGCCGACCCGGCGGCGGTGCTGGTCAGGTCCGGTCGCGCGCGAGCGGCACCCGGTGCACCACCGTGTAGACGGGGCCGCTGCGGCCGGCGCCGTCCCGGCGCGTGTCACCGCGGACCGTGTCACCGCGGCTCGTGTCACCGCGGACCGTGTCACTGCGGCTCGTGTCACTGCGGACCAGCAGGACCTCGGCCGGGGTCCACCACGGCCCCGGGGCCGGGCCCGGGTCGTCGGCCAGCGCCGGCCGGCGCCGGTCGTCGCCCCGGGAACGGCGGGCCAGCGTGAGGTGCGGCCGGAACGCCACCGGATCCGCGCCCGCGCCGACCGCGAGGTCGCGCAGCGCCCCGTCCACCGTCTCCACCCCGGCCCACAGCACGCCGCGGAAGGTCCCGACGCCGGCCAGCCGCAGCCGCGGCGCGGGCCGCCCGGCGAGCGCGGCGTCCAGCACCCGGGCCCGGGGCCCGGGCTCGTCGTCGCCGTGGAATGCCAGGGTGATGTGCCGGCGCTCCGGCGGGACCGGCCGCCAGCCGCCGTCGGGGTGCCAGGGCGGGCGGACGGCGAGCGCGGCCTCGAGCGCGGCCGCCGCCTCCGGACCCGGCCACACCGCCGTGAACAGCCTCATCGGCGCCACCGGCGATCAGATCCTGTACCGCTGCGACGCGGACGGCCTGCGGGTCATCGGCGGGCGGCGGCGCGCCGGAGCACCTCGGCGATCTCCGGGAACGACGCGGCCAGCGTCGCGGCGGCGGCGACCAGGCGAGCGGGCGGCGTGACCCCGCGCAACGCGTCCTCCGCCGACGGCCCCGGCGGCGTGGACGGCCGGCGGGGCGCCGGGATCCGGGCGCCGGGCGGCGCCGTGGCCGTCCCCGGCGCTCTCCCGGACGTGCCCGCCCGGGCCACCGGCCGTGCCGCGGGCCCGGACACACCGGGGCCGCCGGCCGGATCCGGCAGGGCACAGCGGCAGCCCACGGCGGGCCCCCACGGCGTCCCGGCGGCGCGGACCCGGTCCAGCAGCGCGGCCACCTCGTCCGGCGGCACCGGCCCGCACGCCACCCGCCGGTCCAGCGCGGCCATCCGGCCCAGCACGGCCGGGTCGCCGATCTTCACCCGGCGGGCACCGGAGAGCTGGGACAGCATGGCCGGGCTGAGCCCGAGCACCGATGCGAGCCGGGCCTGGGTGATCCCGAGCGCCGCGAGCAGCCGGTGCACCCGCTCCCCCAGCGGCTCGCCGTAGAGCTCGCGCTGCCGGCGCCGGTTCGCCGCGACCGGGTCGCGGGTGGGACCGGCGGGCACCGGCTCGGCAGGATCGGTCATGGCCGGATGCTGCGCCGGGCCGCGCACGGGCCGGGTCGGTTCCGCCCCGGGTGGGGGTTTCCACTCAGCCGGTGCCGACCGGCCCCGGACCGGCGGTGGCGTCGTCCGGCCCGGTCGCGGCGCCGGCCGCGGTGAGGATCTCCCGGGCGTTCTCGACGTCGAGGTTCATCTGTGCGATCAGCGGCTCGATCCCGTCGTACCGCTCCTGACCGCGCAGCCGGGCGACGAACTCCACCTCGACCTCGTGGCCGTAGAAGTTCTCGTCGACGTCGAGCACGTAGGCCTCGACGGTGCGCACCCGCCCGGAGAACGTCGGGTTGGTTCCGACCGACACCGCCGCCATCAGCCGGCGGCCGCCGATGCCGAACCAGCCGGCGTAGACCCCGTCGGCCGGGATCGCGGTGTGCGGCGGGCACGCCACGTTCGCGGTCGGGAATCCCAGGTCGTGGCCCCGCTTGTGGCCGTGCACGACCACGCCGTCCACCCGGTGCCAGCGGCCCAGCGCGTGCGCGGCGTCCCGGACGGCGCCCGCGTCGATGCAGGATCGGATGTAGGTGGAGGAGAAGGTGACCTCGTCGGCGGTGTCGATGCTCGCTGCGCCTGCGCTCCGCTCGGTGATGAGGTCGAGCGCCTCGCAGACGAAACCGAAGCGGCGGCCGAGCTCGGCCAGCGTCGTCACGTCGCCGGCGGCCTTGTGGCCGAACGTGAAGTTCCGCCCCACCACGACGACGGCGGCGTGCAGCTTGTCGACGAGCACCTCGTGCGCGAACCCGGCCGGGGCCATCCGGGACAGCTGCTCGGTGAAGGGGATGACGCAGAAGACGTCGGCGCCGATCTCGGCGACCAGCTCGGCGCGCCGGTCGAGGGTGGACAGCCGGGCCGGGTGGGTGCCGGGGCGGACCAGCTCGGCCGGGTGCGGATCGAACGTCACGACGACCGCGGGCAGCCCCCGCTGCCGAGCTTCCTGCACCGCCCGGGCGATGAGCTGCCGGTGCCCGCGGTGCACCCCGTCGAACACCCCGACGGCCACGACGCACCGTCCCCAGCCGGGCGGTACGGCCTCCAGACCTCGCCAGCGCTGCACGGCGGTGAGCCTAGGGGAACAAGTCGGGCAGCCCACCCGGGGCCCGGGGTCAGCCGGCCGCGGCGAGTACCACGACCGGGCGGGCGACCGGGCCGCGGTCGGCCATCAGCGCCAGCGCCGTGCCGTCCGGGCCGAAGACGCCGAACGTGCCGGCGAGCCCCGCGGCCGGCAGCGACCGGCCGAACCGGACGTCGTCGGCGGCGGCATCGTCGACGTCCAGCCGGGGGAACGCGGTCCCGACGGCCGCGGCCACGTCCAGCGACAGCCCGGGGGCGGCGGCCAGCTCCTCGACGGTGCGGGCGTGCTCCAGGGTGAAGGGCCCGACCCGGGTGCGGCGCAACGCCGTCAGATGCCCGCCGGTGCCGAGCGCGGCACCCAGGTCGCGGGCCAGCGCCCGGACGTAGGTCCCGGACGAGCACTCCACGGCGACGTCGAGGTCGCACCACGGTCCGTCCCGGCACAGCCCGAGCAGCGCGAACCCGGAGACCGTCACCGGCCGGGCCGGGATCTCCACGGTCTCGCCGTCCCGGATCCGCTGGTAGGCCCGCTTTCCGTCGATCTTGATGGCGGACACCGCGCTCGGCACCTGCTCGATGTCGCCGGTCAGCGTGGCCATCGCGGCACGTACCGCGTCCTCGGTCACCCCGGCGGTGTCCGCGGGCTCCCCGAGCGGCGTGCCCTCGGCGTCGTCGGTGTCGGTGCCGGTCCCGAGCCGGACGGTCGCGGTGTAGGCCTTGGTGTCCAGCGACAGGTGGCCGAGCAGCTTGGTGGCCCGCTCGATCCCGACGACGAGCACGCCGGTCGCCATCGGGTCCAGCGTGCCGGCGTGCCCCACCTTGCGGGTGCCCATGATCCGGCGGAGCTTCCCGACGACGTCGTGCGAGGTCGGGCCGCGGTCCTTGTCGACGATCACGAGGCCGGGCGGCGGGGGCGGGTTGCGGGGCACGAGCGCCGATCGTAGGAGCGTGGCTCAGCGGGCCAGCCGGTACCCGACCCCCCGCACGGTGAGCACGACCTCGCGGTCGCCGAGCTTGGAGCGCAGCGACGCGACATGCGCCTCCAGGGTCCGGGCCGTCGAGGTGTCGGCGATCCCCCAGACCTGTTCGAGCAGCTCGGTGCGGGGCAGCACCGCGCCCTCCCGGCGGGCCAGCGCCGCCAGCAGGTCGAACTCCTTGCGGGTCAGCCCGACCTCCTCGCCGGCCGCGAGGACCGCGCGCCGGTCCAGATCCACGACGACGTCGCCGACCGAGATCGTGGCGCTCATCGCGGCACCGGTGGCGCGGCGCAGCACGGCCTCGATCCGGGCCAGCAGCTCCTCGGTGGACACCGGCTTGACCAGGTAGTCGTCGGCGCCCGAGCGCAGGCCCTGCACCCGGGCCGCGACGTCGCCGCGGCCGGTGATCGCGAGGATCGGCACCCGGGACCGCTCCCGGAGCTCCCTGCAGACGCCGAGGCCGTCCCGGTCCGGCAGGCCCATGTCGAGCAGCACGACGTCCGGCTCCCGCTCGGCGACCCCGGCCAGCGCCGCGCTCCCGCTGGTGACCAGGTCGGTCGGGTACCCGTGCGCGACGAGGGTGCGACGCAACGCGTCCCCGAGGACCGGGTCGTCCTCGACCAAGAGCACCCGCACGGCCGGGAGCCTAACCGGCCCTTCCTCAAGGCTTCCTCAAACCCGGTGCCGGCGCGGTTGTCGCGCGGAACGGCCCGCCCGCATGGTTCCCGGCACCGCACACGTCGAGGAGGACGGACATGGCCGAGGTCGCCGCAGCAGCCGGCTCATCCGGGGCGGGGAGATCCACCCCCACCCGGCAGAAGAAGAAGTTCTACGCCCAGCTCTGGTTCTGGGTGATCGTCGGCATCGCCGCCGGCATCGCGGTCGGGCTCGTCGCCCCCGGATTCGCCGCACAGACCAAGTGGATCGCCGACACCTTCGTCCAGATGATCAAGGTGATCATCGGGCCGGTCATCTTCTGCACCGTGATCGTCGGCATCGCCTCGCTGGGCAACCTGGCCCGGGCCGGCGGGCTCGCGCTGAGGGCGCTGGGCTACTTCCTGGTCATGACGGTGATCGCGCTGGCGCTGGGGCTGATCGCGGGCAACGTCTTCCAGCCGGGTGCCGGCTTCGAGGGCCGGCCGGACCCCGCGGCGCTCGCGAAGGCCGGTGACGAGGCCGCGACCGGTGGCCAGGAGTCGGGGATCATCCCCTTCATCCAGGACTCGCTGCTGCCGCACAGCTTCTTCGGACCGTTCGTGGAGAACTCGGTCCTGCAGGTCCTGGTGCTGGCGATCCTCACCGCGTGCGCGATCTCGGCACTGAACGACGACCTGCGCACCCGGCTGGTCGGCGGTATCGAGTCGATCGCCCAGGTGATCTTCGGGATCATCAAGATCATCATGTGGGCGGCGCCGGTCGCCGCGTTCGGCGGCATGGCCTACACCGTCGGCCAGATGGGCCCGGCGGCGCTGGCCGACCTCGGCAAGCTGATGCTGGTCTTCTGGGGCACCTGCGCGGCGTTCGTCCTCGTCGTGCTCGGCGCCGTGTCCTGGGCCGCCGGGTTCAACGTCCTCAAGGTCGTCCGGCTGATCAAGGACGAGCTGCTGATCATCGTCGGCACCTCGTCCTCGGAGTCGGTGCTGCCGCGGTTCCTGACCAAGCTGCAGTCGGCCGGCGCGTCCAAGCAGACCGTGGGCATGGTCATCCCGACCGGCTACTCGTTCAACCTGGACGGCACCTGCATCTACCTGACCCTGGGGGCGCTGTTCATCATCCAGGCCGGCGGCGAGACGCTGCCGATCGGTGCGCAGATCGGCCTGGCCGTGCTGATGGTCCTGACCTCGAAGGGCGCCGCCGGTGTCACCGGGGCCGGGCTGGTCACCCTCGCCGCGTCGCTGCAGGCCTTCGGCGGCGAGTTCTTCACCCCCGAGGCGATCGTGGTCGGACTGGCGCTGATCGTCGGCATCGACCGGGTGATGTCCGAGGGCCGGGCGCTGACCAACGCGATCGGCAACGTCGTCGCCACCCTGGTCGTGGCTCGCTGGAACGGCGAGCTGGACCGCGAGCGGCTCGCCGCGGTGCTGGACGACCCGACCCTGGTCGATGCCGACATGGCCGCCGCGCACGACGGTGCCGGGACGGGAACCGAGCCGGCCGACGAGGACACCGGGGACACCGCGCCGGAGTCCGGCACCCGGGAGAAGGTCGGTGCCGGCGCCTGAGCCCGGCGACCGGTCCTGCGCATGACGGCCGGTGCACGGTCCCGCCCCGCCACCCCGTGGTGGCAGGGTGGGCCCGTGCTCCGGCCGTTCCGTTCGTCGCTGCGCGGGTCGCGCCTGGTCCGGCAGCTGCTGGTGCTGCAGGTCGTGACCGTGCTGCTGACCGTCGGCGGCCTCGCCGCGCTCGGCGCCTACGGTGCCCGCGAGATCGAGACCGACGCCGCGGGCAGGCTCACCCGGGCGACCGCCACGAGCGTGGCCGCCGACCCCGAGGTCCTCGGGTCGCTGCGGGCCGGCGGTGACGTCCCCGCGCTCTCCCGCGTCCTGCAGCCGGTCGCCGAGCGGGTGCGCGCCACGACCGGCACCAGCTTCGTGGTCGTCATGTCACCGGCCGGGGTCCGCTACTCGCACTACGACCCGGCCCAGATCGGGCTCGGGTACCAGGGCACCGTCGCGCCCGCGCTGGCCGGCCGGACGTTCACCGAGATCTACACCGGCACCCTCGGGCCGTCGGTGCGCACCGTCGTGCCGGTCGTCGCCGACGGCCGGGTGATCGCCGTCGTGTCGGTCGGGGTGCTGCAGACCCGGGTCAGTGACCTGGCGCTGGGCTCGCTGCTGGCGATCGTCGCCGCCGCGGTGGTGGCGCTGCTGCTCGGCGTCGCGCTGGCCGTGCTGCTGGCCCGGCGGCTGCGCACCCAGACCCTCGGGCTGGAGCCCGAGGAGATCACCGCCGCCTACACCCACCACGAGGCCGTGCTGCACGCCGTCGGCGAGGGGCTGCTGGTCGTCGACGGGTCCGGACGCCTGGTCGTCGTCAACGCCGAGGCCCGCCGGCTGCTCGCGCTGGCCGGGGCCTGCCCCGCGGACCCCACGGACCCGGCCCGGCCCGGACGCCCGCTGACCGCGCTGGACATCGACCCGGCCGTGCTCGCCGTGCTGCGCCGTGGCCTGCACACCGACCTGCACGACGAGCCCGCGCTGGCCGGCGAGCGGGTGCTGCTGTGCAACAGCCGGGCTGCCGGCCCGGCGGCGGGCCCGGACACCCGGGTGTTCACCCTGCGCGACCGGACCGAGCTGGCCGGGGCGCTGCGCGAGCGCGACGACGCCCGGGACAAGGTCGCCGCGCTCTCCGGGCAGGCCCACGAGTTCGCGAACCGGTTGCAGACCGTGCTGACCCTGATCGAGCTCGGCGACAGCGGCGACGCGGCCGCGGCCGGCAGCGCGGCGCTGGACCGGACCCGCGGACCCGGCGCCCGGGTGACGGCCGCGGTGCTCGACCCGGTGCTGGCCGCCCTGCTCGCCGACAAGGCGTGGACCGCGGTGGAGAACGACGTCGCCTTCACGGTCGCCGACGCCTGCGACCCGGACGTGCTGCCCGGGCTACGGCTGCCGTTCGCCGCCGACGACCTGGTGTCGCTGGCCGGGAACCTGGTCGACAACGCCCTGGAGGCGGTGACGGCGCTGCCCCGCGACCGGGAGCGGTCGGTCGCCGTCACCGTCCGGACCGAGGGCGCGGTGGCCGTCCTGGAGGTGGCCGACAGCGGGCCCGGCGTCGATGCGGAGGCCGCGCGGGAGCTGTTCACCTTCGGCTTCAGCACCCGCTCCGGCTCCGGCGGGTGCCCGCGCGGGATCGGCCTGGCCCTGGTCGACCGGATCACCCGCCGGCTCGGCGGGGACGTCGCGGTCGCCCCGCGCACCGGCGGCGGGACGGTGTTCGCGGTGCGGCTGCCGCTGCCGGACGGGGCCGGGGAGCCGATCACGTCCGGACGGCCCCCGGAACCGCCCACCGGCCGGAACGGGCCCGCAGACCGACCGCCACCAGCCGGACCACCATGAACGCGGCCAGGCCGGTCCAGATCCCGGCCAGCCCCCAGCCGAACACCAGCGACAGCCAGATCAGCGGCAGGAACCCGGCCAGCGCGCCGAGCAGCGTCGTCGTGCGCAGGAACGCGGCGTCGCCGGCCCCGAGCAGCACGCCGTCCAGGGCGAACACCACGCCGGCGATCGGCTGCAGGGCGGTGAAGAACCACCACGCGGCCGGGACCGTCGCGAGCACCGCGGGGTCGGCCGTGAACACCGGGGGCAGCACGGTGTACAGGCCCGCGAACAGCACCCCGAACAGGCACCCCAGCAGCAGTCCGTAGCGGGTCACCCGGGCCGCGACCGCGCGTGCCCGGCCGGTGCCCGCCTCGTCGTGCGCGGCGCCCAGCGCGGACCCGACCAGCGCCTGCGCGGCGATCGCGACGGCGTCGAGCACCAGGGACTGGAACACCCACAGCTGCAGCACGATCTGGTGCGCGGCGACCGACTCGGCCCCGAACCGGGCGGCGACCGCCGTGGCGGACAGGAAGCAGGCCTGGAACCCCAGCGAGCGCAGCACCAGGTCGCGGCCCATCGTCACCTGGGCGCGCAGCACCGTGGTGTCCGGGGTCAGGCGGACCGGGTCGTCCGCAGGAGCACGGCGGCGCTCGACGGCCAGCGCCCGCAGGAAGAACCCGGCCGACACGCTCTGGGCGACCACGTTGGCCACCGCCGAGCCCTCCAGCCCCCAGCCGTCCCAGGAGCCGACGCCGTGCACCAGGAACGGGCAGAGCACCGCGGACAGCGCGTTGCCGGCGATCACGTAGCGCATCGGCCGCACGGTGTCCTGCACCCCGCGCATCCAGCCGTTGCCGGCCAGTGTCACGAGCACCAGCGGGGCGCCGAACAGGGCGACCCGCAGCCAGCCGACCGCGCCGTCGGCGATCTCGGCGCCGCCGGCGAGCGCCCCGGCGACCGGGGCCGCCAGCAGCTGTCCGGCGCCGAGCACCAGCAGCCCGACGGCCAGCGCCAGCCAGGTCGCCTGCACCCCCTCGGAGACCGCGGCGGCCCGCCGGCCGGCGCCGTAGAACCGGGCGGCGCGCGCGGTCGTCCCGTAGGACAGGAAGTTCAGCTGGGTGGTGACCTGCGCGAACAGCACTCCGGCGACGGCCAGCCCGGCCAGCGGCAGTGCCCCGAGCCGGCCGACGACGGCCGTGTCCACCAGCACGTAGAGCGGCTCGGCGGCCAGCACCGGCAGCGCCGGCACCGCCAGCCGCAGGATGTCCCGGGCGCCGCCCGTTGTGGTGTCGGGTCCGCGCACCGCTCAGTCGCGCAGCCGCGGACGCCGGCACAGGTAGCAGAACGCAGGCGGGAGGTTGCGCCACACCGTGCGGGTGGCGACGACCTCGTCGAACGTCTCCTGCAGCGTCGCCTTGAACCGCCGGGCCGACGGGATCGGCATCGTGTGCGAGTACGCGAACGTCGCGAACGCCCCGGTCTCGCCGGTCACCTCGACGACCTGGCCGAGGATCGCCCGCTGGGTGGCCCGGTCGAACAGCGACCAGGGCAGGCCGGAGATGACGGCGTCCACCTGCGTCACGTCCCGCTCGGCGAGCAGCTCGGTGAGCTTCGCGGCGTCACCGTTGATCACGTCGACGCCCGGGTGGCTGCGCTGCAGGTAGCGCGCCATCGCCGGGTCGAGCTCGACCGCGAGGTGCCGCCCGCCCGGCGCGATCCGGCGGGACACCTCGGTGGTCACCGCCCCGGTGCCCGGTCCGAGCTCGACCACGACCGGAGTGCCCTGCCCGGGCGCGATCCGGGCCAGTCGCGCGGAGAGCCGCGACGAGCTGGGCCAGACGGCCCCGACCCGGGCCGGGTTGCGCACCCACGCCCCGAGGAACTCACGCCATGCGCTGTCGCCCCCGGGGGCCGGAGCGGACTCGGAACTCACGACATACCTCCTCTGATCACAGGACACGCTACGGCTCGCACGCCGACCTCCCTACCCCGGACCACCCCCACCCGCGTGGTGGACTCTTGATGGCCTCCAGTGCCTCCCCGACGCGCGTCAGGGCTCCATGGTGTGGCAGGGATCAGGGGCGAGCTCGGCGCGCAGGAGGGTCAGGAGCCCGTCGCGGGTGCCGGCGCGTTCGAAGCCGGCGGCGGCCGGGTGCCCGCCGCCGCCGAGCGCGGTCGCGACCCGGGAGAGGTCCGGGGTCCCGGTGCCGCGCAGCGAGACCGACCACTCGCCCGGTGCCGTCTCGGTGAGCAGCGCGGCCACCCCGTCCCCGGCGGTGGCCAGCAGCTGACCGATCAGGGTCATCGTCTGGTCCCGGAAGCGGGTCGCGGTGGCCACGTCGACCTCCGCCCACACCAGCCCGGCCCCGGCGGCGGCGTCCGGCTCGCGGCGCGCCCCGGCCAGCACGGTGGCCTGCGCGGCCAGCCAGGCGAACGGCCGGGTGCCGGTGAGCTCGCGCAGCAGGTCGCGCGGTTCGGCACCGGCGTCCACCAGCTCGGCCCCGAGCCGCAAGGCGTCCGCGCCGCCCCAGCGGAAGCCGCCGGTGTCGGTGTAGAGACCCGCGAACAGCGTGCGGGACAGCACCGGGTCCAGCGGCGTGCCGAACTCGGCGAGCACCGCACGGACCAGCAGCACCGTCGCCGGTGCCGTCGGGTCGACCAGGTGATACGTCCCGAACCCGGTGAACGACGCGTGGTGGTCGATCACCAGCGTGGCGGTGGCGGAGTCCAGCCGGTCGGCCAGATCGCCGAGCCGGCGCGGCGACGAGATGTCGCAGCACACCAGCAGGTCCGGCTCCCGGGGGGCGTCCGCGGGCGGCACCGTCACCCCGTCCGGGTCGAGCACCGCGACGGTGCCGGGGGCCGGGTCCGGGCCGCCGAACGAGACGACCGCCCGGGTCCCGGCCCGGCGCAGCGCGGTCGCCAGCGCGATCGCGCTGCCGGCCGCGTCGGCGTCCGGCCGAACGTGCCCGACGACGAGTGCCTCCCGTGCCCCGCGCAGCAGCGCGGCGGCACCGGCGGGTGTCACCGGCCCCGGCACGGGGCCGGTCGGGCCGGTCACCGGCGGCTCACTCCTGCTCCTCCTCGCGGGGAGCGCGGTACGGGTCCGCATCGCCGGCCGGAGTCGCCGTCGCGGCCATCCGGGCCACCTCGGCGTCCGACTCGCGGGTGCGGGCCAGGAGCTCCTCCATCCGGCGGGCCTCGTCCGGCACCGCGTCCGGCACGAACGCCAGCGACGGCGTGTGCCGGACACCGGTCTGCTGCCCGACCCGGCTGCGCAGCACGCCGGCGGCGCTGGCCAGCGCCGCCGCCGCGCCCGCGGTGTCCGGGCTGGCGTCGACGGTCGCTCCCATCACCGTGTAGTAGACCGTGGCCTCGCGCAGGTCGCCGGTGACCCGGGTGTCGGTGATCGTCACCATCGCGAGCCGGGGATCCTTGACCTCGTGTTCCAGGGCCTCCGCGACGATCTGCGAGATCCGCTTCGCGAGCTTGCGGGCGCGCGCGTGGTCGACCATGTCGTGCTCCTTCCACCGGCTGACAGCCGCCGAGTCTAAGCGCGTCAGGAGGTCTCGTCGTCCGGACCGAACAGGCGCGTCCGGGCCGACAGCAGTTCCATCTCGGGGCGTGCGGCCACCAGCCGCTCGCACCGTTCCAGCAGCGACCGGACGTGCCCGGCGTCGGCGGCGACGCAGCTCACGCCGATCAGGGCGCGCCGGTACAGGTCCTGGTGACCGGCCTCGGCGGCCGCCACCTCGAACCGGCGCAGCTCGGCCAGCAGCGGCCGCACCGCGGACCGCTTCTGCTTCAGCGACCGGACGTCACCGAGCAGCACGTCGCACTCCAGGGCACCGATGTACACCTGCACCTCCGGGACTCCGGGACACCGAGACACGAGCGGGGCGGCCGGTTCCCCGGCCGCCCCGCTCGACGTGCTCACGCCGCTCAGTTCCGCTGCCTCGTCCCTCGACCGCCGGGACTCAGGCGCGCGGCTTCTCGCGCATCTCGAACGTCTCGATGACGTCGTCGACCTTGATGTCCGAGTAGCTGCCCAGCGTCAGACCGCACTCGTAGCCCTCGCGGACCTCGACCACGTCGTCCTTGAACCGGCGCAGCGACGAGATCGGGAGGTTCTCGTGGATCACCCGCGAGTCGCGCATCAGGCGCGCCCTGGCGTTCCGGCGGATCTCCCCGCCCATCACCAGGCAACCGGCGATGGTGCCGAACTTGGAGGACTTGAAGACCTCGCGGACCTCCGCGCGGCCAAGCTCGACCTCCTCGTACTCCGGCTTCAGCATGCCCTTCAGGGCCGCCTCGATCTCGTCGATCGCCTGGTAGATCACCGAGTAGTAGCGGATCTCGACGCCCTCGCGGGTGGCCAGCTCGGTGGCCTTGCCCTCGGCACGGACGTTGAAGCCCATGACGATGACGTTGTCCGCGATGGCGAGGTTGATGTCGCCCTCGGTGATGCCACCGACGCCGCGGTGGATGACCCGCAGGTCGACCTCCTCGCCCACGTCCAACTTGATCAGGGCTTCCTCGAGCGCCTCCACGGTGCCCGAGTTGTCACCCTTGATGATCAGGTTGAGGGTGTTGGTCTCCTTCAGCGCGGCGTCCAGGTCCTCCAGGCTGACGCGCTTGCGACGGCTCGCCAGCTCGGCGTTGCGCTCGCGGGCGCGCCGCCGATCGGCGATCTGGCGGGCCACCCGGCCCTCGTCGACGACGAGGAACGTGTCGCCCGCACCCGGGACCGACGTGAGGCCGATGACCTGCACCGGACGCGACGGGAGCGCCTCGGTGACGTCCGCGCCGTGCTCGTCGACCATCCGCCGGACACGCCCGGAGGCGTCGCCGGCCACGACCGAGTCGCCGACCTTCAGCGTGCCGCGCTGGACCAGCACCGTGGCCACCGGGCCGCGGCCGCGGTCCAGGTGCCCCTCGATGGTGACGCCCTGGGCGTCCATGTCGGGGTTGGCCCGCAGGTCGAGCGCCGCGTCCGCGGTCAGCAGGATCGCCTCGAGCAGCGACTCGATGTTGGTGCCCTGCTTGGCCGAGATCTCGACGAACATGGTGTCGCCGCCGTACTCCTCGGCCACCAGGTTGTACTCGGTGAGCTGCTGGCGGATCTTGTCCGGGTTCGCACCCTCGACGTCGATCTTGTTCACCGCGACCACGATCGGCAGCTCCGCCGCCTGGGCGTGGTTGATCGACTCGACGGTCTGCGGCATCACGCCGTCGTCCGCCGCCACCACGATCACCGCGATGTCGGTGGACTTCGCACCGCGGGCACGCATGGCGGTGAACGCCTCGTGGCCCGGGGTGTCGATGAACGTGATCAGCCGCTCCTCGCCCTCCAGCTCGGCAGGGACCTGGTACGCGCCGATGTGCTGGGTGATGCCACCGGACTCGCCCCCGCGGACGTTGGCCTTGCGGACCGTGTCCAGCAGGCGCGTCTTGCCGTGGTCGACGTGACCCATGACGGTGACCACCGGCGGGCGGGCCGCCAGCGCGTCCTCGTCGCCGAGGTCGCCGAACTCGATGTCGAACGACTCGAGCAGCTCGCGGTCCTCCTCCTCGGGGGACACGACCTGGACCCGGTAGTTCATCTCCTGGCCGAGCAGCTCCAGGATCTCGTCCGACACCGACGCCGTCGCGGTGACCATCTCACCGAGGTGGAACAGCACCTGCACCAGCGAGGCCGGGTTGGCGTTGATCTTCTCGGCGAAGTCGGTCAGCGATGCGCCACGCGGCAGCCGGATCGTCTCGCCGCCGCCCTTGGGCAGGCGGACGCCGCCCACCGAGGGCGCGGCCATCGAGTCGAACTCCTGGCGCTTCTGCCGCTTCGACTTGCGCCCACGACGGGCCGGACCACCGGGACGACCGAACGCGCCCGCGGCACCGCCGCGGCCACGAGCACCGCCACCACCGGGACGGCCACGGAAGCCACCGGCCGGGGGCGGACCACCGGGACCGCCGCCACCGGGACGGAAACCGCCGCCGCCACCACCGGGACGACCGCCACCGGGACCACCACGGCCACCGCCGGGGCCACCACGGCCGCCACCGGGACCGCCACGGCCGGGAGCACCGGGCCGGCCGGCCGCCGGACGCGAGGGCATCATGCCCGGGTTCGGACGCGGGGGCATGTTGCCCGGGCTGGGCCGCGGGCCACCCTGGCCCGCGCCACCACCGGCGCCGCCCGCGCCGCCGGCACCGCCGGGACGCGGCGGGCGCGGCGGGGCCTCACCGGAGCGGGCGGCCGGCGCCGCGGCGCCGCCACCGGACTGACCGCCACCCTGCTGGGGTGGCGGGCCCGGACGCGGAGCCGGCTTGGGCGAACCCTGGCCGACACCGAACGGGTTGTTGCCGACCCGCGGCTGGCGCGGGCCCGGCTTCGGCGGGCGGGGGCCGTCGCCGCCACCCGGACGCGGGGCACCGCCCTGCTGGCCGCCGGAGGCGGGCCGCCCCTCCTCGGGCTGCTGCGGCGCCTCGGCGGGCTTCGGTCCCGGCTTGGGACCGGGCTTCGGCGCGGCGGGACCCGGTTTCGGGGCCGCCGGTGCCGGGGACCCGGCGTCCGCGGCCGGAGCCGCGGGCTCCTGCCGGTCGGGCTTCGGCGCGGCCGGACCCGGCTTCGGGGCGGCCGGCCGGGACGGCGACGGGGCACCCTGCGGCGGGCCCGGACGCGGTCCGGGCTTCGGCGCGGGCCCGGACGGCGACGCACCGGGCGTCGGGCCGGGCTGGGGTGCGCTCGGACGGGACGGCGACGGAGCACCGGACCCACCCCGCGGCGGGGCGCCACCACCGGCGCGCGGACGACCGCCGCCGGGGGCACCGGAACCGCGGCGCTGGCCGTTGCCACCACCACCGGAACCACCGCCGGCCATCGAGTCGCGCAGCTTGCGCGCGACCGGGGCCTCGACGGTGGACGAGGGAGACTTCACGTACTCCCCGAGGTCCTGCAGCTTGCTGAGGACCTGCTTACTGCTGATACCGAGCTCTTTCGCGAGCTCGTGCACGCGGGCCTTGCCTGCCACTGCTCTCCTTGTTCGAAACGGAGGCCGGGCGGCACTTCCCGCTCGACCTCATGCCTAGTGTCGAAGCACGTTCATGGTGCGATCTTCACAGCTGGCTCATGACGGGTCGACCTTGCTTTCTTCCGCTGTCGGCCCCGGGAAGGTCCCGGAACCCTGCTGATCCTGCAGCCGCTTCCGTACGTCGGTGGCGTCCAGTGCGCCCCGGACGCGGAGCGCCCGGGTGAACGCCGAGCGACGCTCGGCCCGGTCGAGGCACCCCGTGACGGGGTGCAACCAGGCACCCCGGCCGGGGAGGCGGCGGCGCGGGTCCGGGACGAGATGTCCGTTCTCCGCGACCACCCGCAACAGTCCGTCGGCCTGCTCCCGGGCCCGGCACCCGACGCAGGTGCGGATCGGACCCGACCCGGCGCGTTCGGATGACGGCCCACGGTGGCGGGCCGGTACCGAGTGTAGCGCAGGGGTCCCGGCGGGCATTCCCGTGCCCGCCCGCCCCGCCCTCCGGCCTACGACGGCACCCCGACCGGATCGCCGTCCGGCCCGAGCTGGGGACGTGGATCGGCGTCACTCCGGATGTCGATCTTCCAGCCGGTCAGCCGGGCCGCCAGGCGGGCGTTCTGCCCCTCCTTGCCGATGGCCAGCGACAGCTGGAAGTCCGGGACCACCACGCGGGCGATCCGGGCCCGCTCGTCGAGCACCGTCACCGACACCACCTTGGACGGCGACAGCGCGTTCCCGACGAACTCGCCCGGGTCCTCCGACCAGTCGATGATGTCGATCTTCTCGCCGGCCAGCTCCCCCATCACGCCGCGCACCCGGGCGCCCATCGGACCGATGCAGGCGCCCTTCGCGTTCAGCCCGGGACGGGTGGACCGCACGGCGATCTTGGAGCGGAACCCGGCCTCGCGGGCCACCGACACGATCTCCACCGAGCCGTCGAGCAGCTCCGGGACCTCCAGCACGAACAGCCTGCGGACCAGGTTGGGGTGGGTCCGCGACAGCGTGATCGACGTCCCGCGGGGGCCGCGGTTCACGCCGATCACGTAGCAGCGCACCCGGTCGCCGTGCCGGTAGACCTCGCCGGGCACCTGCTCGGCCGCCGGCAGCACGGCCTCGGTCCCGCCGCCCAGCTCGACGACCACCACGCCGCGGGCGTTCGCCCGGGCGTCGCGCTGCACGACACCGCCGACGACCTCGCCCTCCTTGGTGGAGAACTCGCCGTAGGTGCGCTCGTGCTCGGCGTCGCGCAGCCGCTGCACGATGACCTGGCGGGCGGTGGTGGCGGCGATCCGACCGAAACCCTCGGGGGTGTCGTCGAACTCGGGGCCGGGCGTTCCGTCGGCGTCGGCGTCCGCGGGGTCGCGCACCATCACCCGCACGACACCGGTCTTGCGGTCGATGTCGATCCGGGCGTCGTCGTGCCGGCCCTCGGTGTGCTTGTAGGCGGTGAGCAGCGCCGTCTCGATGGCCTCGAGCACGGTCTCGAACGGGATCTCCTTGTCCCGCTCGATGGCCCGCAGCGCGGGGATGTCGACGTTCACCGGTTCTCCTCGTTCGCGCCGTCGGTCCCGGCGCTCCGGTCGGTGGCGCCGTGGTTCGGGTCCAGCAGGGCGGCCTCGGCGTTCGGCGGAGCCTTGAACTCGACCTGCACCCGCGCGCGGGTGATGTCGGCGTAGGCCAGCTCGCGCAGCTCGGGCTGCTTGCGGCCGGGCACCGCGACCTGGACGCCGTCGTCGTCGGCGCGCCCGATCCGGGCCTCCAGGCTCTCCCCGCCGGCCAGCTCGATCGACGCCAAGCGCAGGAAGTTGCGCTTCCAGTGCCGCGGCCGGGTCAGCGGCCGGTCGATGCCGGGCGAGGTCACCTCGAGGGTGTAGGAGCCCTCGATCAGGTGCTCGTGCGGGTCCAGCTCGGCGGCCGCGGTGCGACTGAGCCGGGCGATGTCGTCGAGATCGATACCGGTCGCGGTCGCGCCGTCGGGAAGGTCGACGACCAGCTTGACCGCGTGCCGCCGGCCGGCGGTGCGGACCTCCACGGCGTCGATCTCGAGCCCGGCACCGGTGACCACCGGTTCGAGCACGCCGCGCAGCTGCGCGGACAGCTGTGCGGGGTCCGGACTGCTCATCGATGCCTCTCCTCGTTCGTCGCTCGTTCGCCGCCCACCGTGGCGCCACCGTCCGGACGCGACGCACCGCGACCGCGGCGAGCGGCGTGCGGGGACGGCGGGGTGGCGGACGGAGCGCGAACGGCGTGGACGGCCGACGAGCCTATCGCGCCACTCCCCGGCGCCGGGGGTCGCGGTCGGCGAGCGGTCCGGCCGCCCGGTCGGCACCCGTCGGTGGCGGGCGCTCCGGGCCCGGCTGGCAGCATGAGCGACCGTGACGGACCGGAGACCCACCGTGCCGGTACCGGCCGCGTCGCCCGGAGCCGGATCCGCGACGGCGGCCGCGACCGGCGAGCCCGCGGGCCGCCGGGCCCCCTCCTACAACCGCCGGCAGGTGCTGGTGAGCGCCGCCGCGGCCGCCGCGCTCCCCGCGCTGCTCGCAGCCTGCTCCGGCGACGCCGACCAGCGCGCCGACGCCGGCGACGCCCTGCTCGCGATGGCCGACGGTGCCCGGATGGACGCGGCCCTGGTGGCCGCCGCGGTCACCGCCGACCCCGGGCTCGCCGGGCGGCTGGAGCCGCTGCGGGCCGCGCGGATGGCGCACGCCACCGCGCTCGACCAGGTCGGCGGGCGCACCCCCGGCGAGGTCGTGGCCCCGGCCACCCCACCGGCGGCGGACCTGGCCGCGGTGCGCGACTCGGTGGCCGCGTCCGGGCGGACCGCGGTCGACGTCGCGACCCGCGCGTCCGCGCTGCAGGCCGGTCTGGTCGCCGAGGTGGCCGCGTGCTGCGCGGCGTACGCGGCGGATCTCGGATGACCGGCCGCGGCCGGGAGGAGGTGGACACGTGAGCCCCGCACACCGGGTCCCCGCCCAGGACGAGAAGCCGCCGAGCGCGCAGATCGCGGTCGAGGCCCTGCAGCGCGCGCTGGCCAGCGAGCACGCCGCGGTGTGGGCGTACTCGCTGGCACTGGCGTTCGTCGAGCCGGACGTCCGCGCCCGGGTCGAGAGCGACCTCGGCGCGCACAAGAAGCTCCGGCAGGACGTCTCCGCCGCGCTCACCGAACTCGCCGAACGTCCGGTGTCCGCCCAGCCCGCCTACAGCCCGCCGCAGCCGGTCGCCGACGCCGAGTCGGCCTACCAGCTGCTGGCCACCGCGGAGACCGACACCATCGCCGGCTGGCGGTCGTTGGTCGAGCGCGCACCGAACCCGGACATGCGCAGCGCGGGCCTGACCCGGATGACCGACTCCACCATCCGGTGCGCGTTCTGGCGGGGCGTGACCGACCAGACCCCGCGGGTTCCGGTCTTTCCCGGACGCGTCTGAGCTCGCGTCAGGTGCCGAGCGCGCGGGCCGCCAGATCGACGTCGTCGGGCGTGTTCGCCAGGTGGAACGACAGCCGCGCCGCCCCGCCCCGGACGGCCGCGGTGATCCCGGCGGCGGCCAGCCGCCCGGCGGCGTCCGGGGCGGGTACCGACACGATCGCCGATCCGGCCGGCGGCATCCCGAGCCGCTCCCGCAGCGCGTCGGCCAGGCCGGTGCAGTGGTCCCGCAGCGCGCCCGGGTCCAGCCCGGCCAGCCACGGCACGGTGACCGCGGACCCGGCATGCGCGAACCACACCGGCGACTCCTCGCCGCCCGGCGGTCCCGGCCGGGCCGGCGGGTCGGGGGTGTAGAGCCCGCCGCCCCAGCGGTCCCTGGTGCCGTACCAGCCGGCGCCGTGCCAGACGACGTCCGGCCAGGCCCCTGCCGGCCCGGGCCCGTCCACCCAGGACGGTCGCAGCGCCAGCCAGGCGGTGCCGCGCGGGCCGAGCAGCCACTTGTACCCGGCCCCGACGACGGCATCGGCCCTGTCCAGCCGTAGCGGCAGCCAGCCGGCGGCCTGGGTGACGTCGAGCAGCAACCGGGTGCCGTGCCGCTCCCGGGCGGTGAGCAGCGCCTCGACGTCGGCGATCCGGCCGTCCGCGGACTGCACCACCGACACCGCGACGAGGTCGTGCCCGCCGGCGTGCGCGGGGAGCTCGTCCAGCCCGACCTCGGTGACCCGCACGCCCCGGCCCTGCACCGCGAACGGCCGGGTGACGCTGGAGAACTCGCCTGCCGCGACCAGCACCCGGGTGCCGTCCGGCACCGCCGCGGCGAGCGGGGCGATCAGCCCGGACGCCGTCGAGCCCTGCGCGACGTCGGTCACCGGCACCCCGACCAGCGCGGCGAACCCGGCCCGGGCGGTCTCCACCGCGTCGTCGAAGTCCTTCGGTGACAGCCGCGCCTCCGACCACGCCCGGACCGCGCCGGCCACCGTCGCGGCGGCGTCGAGCGGCGGGACGCCGATCGAGGCGGTGTTCAGGTACCCGGGTCGACGTGGGAACTCGCGGCCGAACGCGTGCACGGTGTCGGTCTCCACGCTGCCCGACGCTAGCCGTCGTCCTAGGGTCGGTGGCCGTGCACAGCGAGCTGATCGAGATCCGGACCGGCGCCGAGGAGTCCGTGGTGGACCTGACGGACCGGATCGGCCGCTTCCTCTCCGACGCCGGGGGCGGCGACGGGCTGCTGAACGTCTTCGTCCCGCACGCGACGGCCGGCATCGCCGTGATCGAGACCGGCGCGGGCAGCGACACCGACCTGCTCGCGCAGCTGCGCGAACTGCTGCCCGCCGACGGCCGGTGGCGGCACCGGCACGGCAGCGCGGGACACGGGCGCGACCACGTGCTGCCGGCGATCGTGCCGCCGTCGACGACGGTCCCGGTGCTGGACGGGCGGCCCGCGCTCGGCACCTGGCAGTCGATCTGCCTGGTCGACACCAACGTGGACAACCCGACCCGGTCGGTGCGGCTGTCACTGCTGCCCGGCTGAGCTCGCGGCTCCCCCGGCTGCGTCCACGCCGCTGCCCGTCCCGGGTCCGCTCGACGCGCATGCGCCCGCCCGGGGCCGCGGCTACCGCCGGGCGACGGCCGCCGCACGCCCGCCGTGCGGCTGGCCGGGGCCCCCGGCGCCCGCCGTAGGCTGCGCCGGTGACCTCCCCCGGCCGGACGTCGACGACCGACCGTCCGGGCGCCGCTCCGCAGGACCGCCCGGCCGATCCCCGTGCGCGCCGATGGTGGCGTCCCGGGCTGGCGGCCGCCGTCGTCGTGCTGCTGGTCGCCGGGACCGTGGCCGCGCTCGGGTTCCGCCCCGGCCCGGCGACGCCCGCCGCGGGCCCGCCGCAGCAGGCCGCGGGGCCTGCCGCGTCCGAGGCCTTCGCCGTCACACCGCCGGCCGGCTGGTCCGCCGGCGACGCGGGCGCGCCGCCGCTGGACGTGTTCGGGGTGCCGTTCGTGCGGCTGGCCGAGGTGGCGCCGTTCAGCGCGGGGAACTGCCCGGTTCCCGCCGCACCCCGCGGGACGGCCGCCGCCGCGCTGGTCGCGGTCCCCGCGGGGACGACGGTGGAGCAGGCCGCGCAGGCGTTCGCGCGCGGCGCCGGGGAGTCCGCCTACGCCGGGGCCACGCCCCAGGTCGCGGTCGGCCCGCCGGCGCCCCGGCCGGGCCCGGAGAGGGCCGAGCCGGGCACCTGGGTGGAGGCCACCGTCCGCACCGACGGCACCGCCGGCGGGCAGCCGGGCTGCCGGGCCACCGACGGGGCGGTCGGCGTCCTCGCGGTGCCGCGCACCCAGGGCCGGGACGGCTCGACCGGGGTCGCGATCCTCGTCGTCACCGCCGACGCCGGTGGCGGTCCCGGCGACACCGTCCCCCGCGAGGACCTCACCGACCTCGCGGCCTCCGCCGTCCGCCCCGGCTGACCGGGTGTGATCGGCGGGATCGTGACCGAGCCGCCGGATACCGGTGCTCCGGTCACGATCCCGGCGATCACTGCCGGACGACCGCCGCGATGTGCTCGGCGGCGCCCGCGCGCGGGATCTCGGTCCGCTCGCCGGAGGCGCGGTCCTTCAGCTCGACCGTACCGTCGGCCAGCCCGCGCCCGACGACGACGATCGTCGGGACGCCGACCAGCTCGGCGTCGGCGAACTTCACGCCGGGGCTGGCCTTGCGGTCGTCCAGGACCACCGACAGGCCCTGGGCCTCCAGCTCGGCGGCCAGCGCCTCGCCGCCGTCGAGCAACTCGGCGGACTTGCCGGCGACGACCACGTGCACGTCGAACGGTGCCACCGAGCGCGGCCAGACCAGCCCGGACTCGTCGTGGCTCTGCTCGGCGATCGCGGCGACCAGCCGGGAGACGCCGATGCCGTAGGAACCCATGGTGATCCGGACCGGCTTGGAGTCCGGGCCCAGCGCGTCGAGGGCGAAGGCGTCGGCGTACTTGCGGCCGAGCTGGAAGATGTGCCCGATCTCGATGCCGCGGGCCGCGGTCAGCACACCGCTGCCGTCCGGCGAGGGGTCGCCGGCGCGGACCTCGGCGGCCTCGATCGTGCCGTCCGGGGTGAAGTCCCGCCCGCACACCAGGTCGACGACGTGGTGGTCGGCCTTGTCCGCGCCGGTCGCCCACGCGGTGCCGGTGACGATCCGCGGGTCCACCAGGTACCGGATGCCGTTGGCGGCCAGTGCCCCCGGTCCGATGTAGCCCTTGGTCAGGAACGGGTTGCGGGCGAAGTCGGCGTCGGTCAGCAGCTCCACCTGCGCCGGTTCCAGCGACGCCTCGAGCCGCTTCATGTCGACCTCGCGGTCCCCCGGCACCCCGACCCCGAGCAGCTCCCACTCGTCGGCGCCGGGCTGGGAGATCTTGACCAGGACGTTCTTCAGCGTGTCCGCCGCGGTGAAGGTGCGCTCGGTGTGGGCGTTCAGGAACGCCACCAGCGTGTCGATCGTCGGGGTGTCCGGGGTGTGGTGCACCTGCGCCGCGGGCAGGCCGTCGACCGGGATCTGCGGCGGCGCGGGCGTCGTCACGGCCTCGACGTTCGCCGCGTACCCGCCGGGCCCGCGGACGAAGGTGTCCTCACCGGTGCTCGACTCGGCCAGGAACTCCTCGGACGCCGAGCCGCCCATCGCGCCGGACGTCGCGGCCACGATCACGTAGTCGAGCCCGAGCCGGTCGAAGATCTTGATGTAGGCGTCACGGTGCTTGACGTAGGACTCGGACAGGCCCTCGTCGGACAGGTCGAACGAGTACGAGTCCTTCATCAGGAACTCGCGGCCGCGCAGGATCCCCGCCCGGGGACGCTCCTCGTCCCGGTACTTGGTCTGGATCTGGTAGAGGATCACCGGGTAGTCCTTGTAGGACGAGTACTCGCCCTTCACCGCGAGGGTGAACAGCTCCTCGTGGGTGGGGCCGAGCAGGTAGTCGGCACCCTTGCGGTCCTTGATCCGGAACAGCGCGGGGCCGTACTCGGTCCACCGGTTCGTCGCCTGGTACGGCTCGCGCGGCAGCAGCGCCGGGAACTGGATCTCCTGGCCGCCCATCGCGTCCATCTCCTCGCGCACCACGTTCTCGACGCGGCGGAGCACCTTGAGACCGAGCGGCAGCCAGGAGTAGCCCCCCGGGGCGACGCGACGGACGTAGCCGGCGCGGACCAGCAGCTTGTGGCTGGGCACCTCCGCGTCGGCCGGGTCCTCGCGCAGGGTCCGCAGGAACAGCGACGACATCCGGGTCAACACCCGGGGAACGGTACCGAGGCCCCCGGTGCGCCCTCACCCCGGTTCCGCTGGGAACAGTGACCTGGGTCATCCACGTTGGGCAGGTCATGGGAGACGAACAGCACGCACTGCTGGAGAGCGTCCGCCAGGGCGTCCTCGCCACGATCAAGCGCAGCGGGATGCCGCAGCTGTCGCCGGTGACGCCGTACTACGACCGGGACGCCGGGACGATCCGGGTCTCGATGACCGAGGGCCGTGCCAAGACCGCGAACCTGCGCCGCGACCCCCGGGCGGCGCTGTCGGTCGAGAGCTCCGACGGTCGCGCCTGGGCCACCGCGGAGGGTCCGGTCGAGCTGACCGGGCCGAGCGAGGACCCGCACGGCCCGGAGGTGCAGGCGCTCGTCGACTGGTACCGGGCCGCGGCGGGCGAGCACCCGGACTGGGAGGAGTACCGCGAGGTCATGGTGCGCGACCGCCGGGTCCTGATGACCATGCGGGTGCAGCGGGTCTACGGCGAGCGGATCGGCTGAACCCGCTCAGCCCGTCGCGGGCCGCGCCGCCCAGCGCCCGGGCAGGTCGTAGAGCCACCCGCAGCGGGCCCGGAGCAGCGCCCGGTGCAGGAGCAGCGCGGCCACCACGGCGAGGGCGGTGACCAGCGCGACCATCACGTACTGCGCCGGCGCCGGCAGCTGCAGCCCGGCCAGCAGCGTGGTCACGACGCCGATCACGAGCACGTTCGTCAGGTAGATCGGCAGCGTGCGGCGGCCCAGGGCGATCACGACCCGCCCGATCCGCCACCGCACCAGCTCGGCGGCGACGAGCACCCCGCCGGTCACGGCGAGCAGGTTCAGCACGAACGCGACGCCCGGCACCTCGTGCAACCCGAGCAGCACCGCCCCCGCGGCCGCACCGGCCGCGACGACGCCGGCGACGGCCACCCGGGGCAGCGACGCCGTGGCCGCCAGCCGCTCCACCAGCCGGCGGCCGTGCCAGCCGAGCACGAAGAAGAACGCGTAGCGGGCCATGAACTCCCAGCCGAACGACGCGATCTCGATCGTCCCCGCTCCGACCAGGGCGCTGAGCAGCGCGGTCACCGCGAGCAGCGCGGGAGCCGGCACCGGCCTCAGCAGCCGGGCCGCGACCGAGAACACCGCGAGCGCGTACAGGAACCACATCGACGGCGCCGGGACCAGCGGGCTGAGCAGCAGCGCCGTCGTGTCCTGGGTCGCGATCGACGGCGCGATGCCCGCGGGCAGCAGCGCGAACAGCCCGAACTGGGCCGTGGTCCAGAGCAGGTAGAGCCAGCCGAACAGGGCGACCCGCCGGTGCAGCAACGTCCGCCAGGGCCGCGCCAGGGCGGTGGCCAGGAACAGCCCGGACGCCAGGAAGAACAGCGGCATCCGCAGCGACGCGAGCGCGGTGTTGAGCATGCTCAGCGGTCCGGGCACGAGCCCCTGCGGCTCCAGGAACATCACCGCGTGGTGCAGCACCACGAGCACGATGCACAGCCCCTTCGCGGCGTCCACCCATGCGGTGCGGCCGGCCGCCCCGCGGGCGTCTCCGGCCGCGCGCGGCCGCGGGAAGGTCTCCGGCACGACGGCGCGGGGATCCGCGGCGCGGAGGGGCTGAGCTCGATGGCGCGCCATGCGGAACACTCCGACGTCGGGGCCATGGTCGCCGCGGAGCGTACGCCGTCGGCCCTGAGTACCCGCTGAACAGCGGCCCCGCTGCTGAGAACCCGCTGAAGACCGGGCCGCCGGGCGACCGGGTCGGCCTCGTTCAGGGCCCGCGGCAACCCCAGCCACGGCTTTTCCCGCCTCAGGAGGCAGGTTCGTCGAGCAGGTCCGCGAGCAGCCGGGCGACCGTCGGCGTCTCGATCAGGAACCCGTCGTGCCCGTACGGCGAGTCGATCACCTTCAGCTCCGCCGCGCCGGGGATGCCGTCCACCAGCTCCTGCTGCTCGGGCAGCGGGTAGAGCCGGTCGGAGGTGACGCCCGCGACGTAGGTCCGGGCACGGGCCCGGGACAGCGCCGCGGCAGCGCCGCCACGGTCCCGGCCGACGTCGTGATGGTTCATCGCCTGGGTCAGCCGCACGTAGGATGCCGCGTCGAACCGGCGCACCAGCTTGGCCGCGTGATAATCGAGGTAGGACTCGACGGCGTACCGGCCGCCGTCGAGCGGGTCCTCGCCGTCCTGCGGGTCGCGGCCGAACCGGGTGGCCACCTCGTAACCGGAGCGGTAGCTCAGGTGCGCGATCCGCCGCGCGACGCCGAGGCCGCGCCACGGCCCCTCACCGGGGCCGAGGTCGTGGTAGTCGCCGCCGTGCCAGCCGGGGTCGGCGCGGATCGCCTCGATCTGCGGGGCGGCCCAGCCGATCTGGTCCGCCGTCGACGCGGTCGGCCCGGCCAGCAGGAATGCCCGCTGCACCCGCTCCGGCTCGGTGACCGCCCACTCCAGCGACCGCATCGCGCCCATCGACCCGCCGACCACGCAGGCGAACGACTCGATCCCGAGCGCGTCCGCGAGGTACCGCTCGGCGGCGACCGAGTCCCGCACGGTGACCAGCGGGAACCGGCTCCCCCACGGCCGCCCGTCCGGCGCCGTGGACGCCGGGCCGGTCGAGCCCTGGCAACCGCCGATCGCGTTCGGCGCGACGACGAACCAGCGTTGCGGATCCAGCGGCATCCCGGGGCCGATCAGGCCGGGCCACCACCCCGACGTGGGGTGCCCGGGGCCGGCCGGGCCCTCCACGTGCGGATCGCCGGTGAGCGCGTGCAGCACCAGCACCGCGTTCGAGCCGTCCGGAGCAAGCGTGCCCCACGTCTCGTAGGACAGCCGGACTTCGGGCAGCTCGCCACCCGCCTCCAGCTTCAGCGGGGCGGGAAGGTCCAGGAACCGGCGGCGGCCGGGGTCGTCCCCCTCCCGCCAGGCACCGCTGGCGGGAGGAAGCAGGGAGTCGTTCACACCCAAGAGTGGACCAGATCCGGTTCTCGGTCCGGCACGCAGCTCTCACCCACCCTTGGCCGCGCGGAACCCGGCGTCGAGGTCGGCCTTGATGTCCTCGATGCCCTCCAGCCCGACCGAGAGCCGGACCAGGCCCGGGGTGACGCCGGTGGCCAGCTGCTCCTCGCCGGAGAGCTGGCTGTGCGTGGTGGACGCCGGGTGGATCACCAGGCTGCGCACGTCGCCGATGTTGGCCAGGTGGCTGTGCAGCTCCAGGGCGTCGACGAACGTCCGGCCGGCCTCGATGCCGCCGCGCAGCTCGAACGACACGATCGCGCCGCCGCCCCTGGGCAGGTACCGCTGCTGCAGCGCGTGCCACGGGCTGGACGGCAGCCCGGCGTAGTGCACCTTCTCCACCTCGTCGCGCTGCTCCAGCCACTCGGCCAGCGCCTGCGCGTTGCCGGTGTGCCGCTCGAGCCGCAGCGAGAGCGTCTCGATGCCCTGGATGAGCAGGAACGCGCTCTGCGGCGAGAGGGCCGGGCCGAGGTCGCGCAGCAGCTGCACCCGCAGCTTGATCAGGTATGCCTGCGGGCCGAGCACCTCCCAGTAGTTCAGGCCGTGGTAGCTCGGGTCCGGCGTGGTCAGGCCGGGGTAGCGCTCGGCGTGGGCACCCCAGTCGAAGGTCCCGGCGTCGACCACGACGCCGCCGATGGTGGTGCCGTGCCCGCCGAGGAACTTCGTCGCCGAGTGCACGACGATGTCCGCTCCGTGCTCGATCGGGCGCAGCAGGTACGGCGTCGGGATCGTGTTGTCGACCATCAGCGGCAGGCCCGCGGAGTGTGCCACCTCCGCGACCGCGGCCACGTCGAGCACGTCACCGCGCGGGTTGCCGAGCGTCTCGCCGTAGAGGGCCTTGGTGTTCGGCTTGATCGCCGCGCGCCAGGAGGCCGGGTCGTCCGGGTCGTCGACGAACGAGACCTCGATGCCCATCTTCGGGAACGTGTAATGGAACAGGTTGTAGGTGCCGCCGTAGAGCGAGGCGGACGACACGATGTGCGAGCCGGCCTCGGCGATGTTGAGCAGCGCCAGGGTCTGGGCGGCCTGCCCGGAGGCGAACGCGACCGCGCCCAGACCGCCCTCGAGGGCGGCGACGCGCTGCTCGAGCACGTCCGTGGTCGGGTTCATGATCCGGGTGTAGATGTTGCCGAGCTCGGACAGGCCGAACAGGTTCGCGGCGTGCTCGGTGTCCCGGAAGGTGTACGACGTCGTCTGGTAGATCGGCGTGGCGCGGGCGCCGGTGGCCGGATCCGGCGCGGCGCCGGCGTGTACCTGCTTGGTCTCGAACGACCAGTTGGCGGTGACCTCGGGATCGGTCATGACGGGATGGCTCCTCGGGGTAGGACCGGCGGCGCCGCTGCGGCGCCCGGCCGGGTCGTTTCGGTGCTGCGGGGCCGCCGGGCGGGGTGATCGAGCGTCAGCCGCGGGGACGACAGGCGGCGCTCGTGATCCGCATCAGGTCGACGTGCAGGCGCGCCACGAGGCAGGTCGCGAGGCAGGTCACGGACACAGAACCTAGTCATCCCGGGCACACCCCACAACGCCCCGACCGGGGTGCGCAGGCCCCCGGGGCGGGCGGCACCGGCGGAACTAGGCTGGACCGCCGTGCTCGTGCTGCTGCCACCCTCGGAGACCAAGCGCGACGGCGGGGACGGCCCGCCGCTCGACCTCACCGCGCTCTCGTACGACGCCGAGCTGGGCGCCGTCCGCAAGGAACTGGTCGACGAGCTGGTCGCACTGGCCGCCGACCGGCCCGCGGCCCGTGCCGCGCTGGGCGTCTCGCAGCGGCAGGACGCCGAGATCGACCGGAACGCCGCGCTGCGCGAAACAGCGACGATGCCGGCCCTGGACCGCTACACCGGCGTCCTCTACGACGCGCTGGCACCGGCCACCTTCACCCGGGCCACCCGCGACCGGGCGCGCTCCCGGCTCGCGGTGTGCTCGGCACTGTTCGGGCTGCTCGGCGCGGACGACCCGGTGCCCGCCTACCGGCTCTCGGCCGGCTCGAAGCTGCCCGGCTCGGGGACGCTGGCGGCGCGCTGGCGGCCCGCGCTGGACTCGCTGCTGGCCCGGATCGCCGGCGACGAGCTCGTCGTCGACCTGCGCTCCGGTGGCTACGCCGCGCTCGGCGCGGTCCCCGGGGCGGTCACCGTCAACGTGCTCGCCGAACGCGCGGACGGCACCCGCTCGGTGGTCAGCCACCACAACAAGGCGCACAAGGGCGGGCTCGCCCGGCTGCTGGCGACCTCGCGTGCCGAGCCCACCGACGCCGCCGCCGTGTCCCGGATCGCGCGCCGCGCCGGGCACGCGGTGGAGCGCACCGGTGACCACCTGGACCTGATGATCCCGGCGTAGACGGCCGGCCGGTGCGGAAACCCGGTTGCCGGTCCGACCGGGCCGGGGCAGGGTACGCGGACACCGGAGGGGCCGGGGCGCGAGCCGCTCGCGCGAGCAGGGACGAGGGGGCGTGCGCCGTGGCCGTCGACCGCATCGGGGCGCGGACCGCGCGCCCGTTCCACCCGTCCCCGCCCCGCGGCTGACCCGACGCACGGACGTCACCGGCCGCGCGGCGCCCTGCTGCCCTCCGGAGCCGACGAGTGCATTCCTCCCGATCCACCGAACCCGTCCGCCGTCGCAGGCCACGCTTCGACGACGACGAACCCGACCTCCCGTTCCGCCCCATCCCCGGCGCGCCCGACCTGGACGGGCGGGCCGGGCACGATCCGGACGCCCCGCCCGAGGGCGACCGCTGGTCCACCTGGTCCAGCCTGCCCGCCGGGGCCCGCGGGCCCCGGCCGTGGCCGTCCTGGCTGGTCACCGACACCGGCGCAGTCGACCGGGACCGCGGGGTGCTCAAGACCGGCAAGGAGGCCGACGTGCACCTCGTCGAGCGTGGCCTGCCGGGGGGCCGGCCGGGCGTACTGCTCGCGGCCAAGCGCTACCGGGACGGCGCGCACCGGATGTTCCATCGTGACGCCGGGTATCTCGAGGGACGGCGGGTCCGCCGATCCCGGGAGACCCGGGCGATGGCCCGGCGCACGGCCGTCGGGCGGGAGCTGATCGCCGGTCAGTGGGCCGCCGCCGAGTTCGATGCGCTGTCGCGGCTGCACACCGCCGGGGCGCCGGTCCCCTACCCGGTGTCCTGCGACGGCACCGAGGTGCTGCTGGAGTTCCTCGGCACCCCGGAGGGCGTCGCGGCGCCCCGGCTGGCCGCGCTGCGCCCCTCCGGGGACGAGCTGACCGGGCTGTGGGACGCCCTGGCCGGCGCGCTCGGGAACCTCGCCGACCTCGGGTACGCGCACGGTGACCTGTCCGCCTACAACGTCCTGGTGCACGGCGGGCAGCCGGTGCTGATCGACCTGCCGCAGGTCGTCGACGTCGTCGGGAACCCGCAGGGTCCGTCCTTCCTGGAGCGTGACGTGCGCCGCATCGGCGAGTGGTTCACCGCCCGGGGACTGGCCGCCGGGCGACCCGCGGAACTGCTCGCCGACCTGCGGGAACGGGCCCGGCTGGGGGCCGGGGAGGGCTGACCGCCGAGGTGGGGCCGGTCCCTGTACCCCTGCCTGTGCCGGCCCCATCCCGGACCGGCCCCGCGGGCCCGTCCGGTGTAGCCGGCGATCGACGGCGTAGCGTGGATCGACGAGCGCCCGGCCGAGAAGCCGCCGGGCCGAGCATTCCCATCACGGGCGCGGGCCGCGACGACGCCGAGCCGCGCCCGGGCCCGTCGGCCGAGCAGCCCTCACAGCGGTCTCCGCATGACGTGCCACGTCTTGCGAGGAGCCCTGTGACCAGGCCCCAGTTCCGCCCGCCGTCCTCCGACGCGGGCTCCACGGCCGCGCGCCCCGCGCGCCGCCGCGCGACCCGGCCGACCGGCGCGGCCGCGTCGACCGACAGCCGTGCCCGGCGCCCCGACCATGCCCGGCCGGGCCGTTCCGAACGGGACGGCGCCGACCAGCCGCGCACCGACCGTGCCGCCGACCGCTCCCGCTCCGACCGGCCCAGCACCACCGGCGGGGACGCCGGCGGGAACCGGGCCTCCCGGCGCGCCGAGGCCGCCGAACGGGCGGGGGGCCGGACCGGCGGCCGCCGGTCCGGCCCGGACGGCGGCGGTCACGCACGGACCACCGCGCAGAACGGCGGCGGGCGGCGCAACGGCTCGGCGGGCAGCAGCTCGGCGGGCAACGGCTCGGCCCGCAACGGCGGACGGAAGCGTTCCCGCGGCGGCAACGGGCCCGGCCCGGCCACCCGGGCGCCACGCTCCGGGCCGACCGTGCCCACCGACGTCGAGCCGTGGACCGCACCGGAGTCCGGGATGCCGTCGTTCGCCGCGCTCGGGCTCCCGGCCCGGCTGGTGACCGCGCTGGAGGGGCAGGGCTTCACGACCCCGTTCCCGGTGCAGGCCGCGACCCTGCCGGAGACCCTGGCCGGCCGGGACCTGCTCGGCCGCGGGCAGACCGGCTCCGGCAAGACCCTGGCCTTCGGTCTGGCGCTGCTCGCCCGGCTGGCCGGCGAGCGCTCCCGCCCGACCGCCCCGCGCGGCCTGGTGCTGGTGCCGACCCGCGAGCTCGCCACCCAGGTCGTCGAGGTGCTCACGCCGCTGGCGGCCGCGATGGACCTGCGGGTCACCGACGTCGTCGGCGGGATGTCGATGAACCGGCAGATCGCCGAGCTACGCCGCGGCGTCGACCTGCTCGTCGCCACCCCCGGCCGGCTCACCGACCACCTGCAGCAGGGCACCGCCGACCTGTCCGAGGTCTCGATCACCGCGCTGGACGAGGCGGACCGGATGGCCGACATGGGCTTCCTGCCGCAGGTCAAGACGATCCTGGACCGCACCCCGGCCGACGGTCAGCGGCTGCTGTTCTCCGCGACCCTCGACGGTGACGTCGACGCCCTGGTCCGCCGGCACCTCACCGACCCGGTGACCCGGTCGGTGGCCCCGGCGACGGCGAGCATCGACACCATGGAGCACCACGTGCTCGTCGTCCGGAAGGACGACCGGCCCCGGGTGATCGCCGAGATCGCCGCCCGGGAGGGCCGGACGATCCTGTTCGTGCGCACCAAGCACGGCGCCGACCGGATGGTGCGGGTGCTGCGCCGGGAGGGCGTCGCGGCCGGGCCGCTGCACGGTGGCCGGTCGCAGAACCAGCGCAACCGGGCCCTCGACGAGTTCCGCACCGGCGAGGTACCGGTGCTGGTGGCGACCGACGTGGCCGCCCGCGGCATCCACATCGACGACGTCGGGCTGGTCGTGCACATCGATCCGCCGGCCGACCCGAAGGCCTACCTGCACCGGGCCGGGCGCACCGCGCGGGCCGGCGAGGAGGGCGTCGTCGTCACCCTGGCCGCGCCCGAGCAGCGGGCCGAGGTCGACACCCTGACCCGGCAGGCGGGAGTCCGGCCGGCCGTCGCCGAGGTCACCCCCGGCGACGCCGAGCTGGTCCGGGTGACCGGGGCACGGGCGCCGTCCGGGGAGCCGGTGATCGTCACGAAGCCGGCCCAGCCGGTCCGGAAGAAGCAGCCGTCCCGGGGCGGGCAGGGCGCCCGCGCGGGGCAGCCGCCGCGGCGGCGCCGCCGCTGAACCGCCCCGCCGCGTTCCGGGGCACCGCCGGCCCGACCGGCGGCGGCCTGGGGCGCGGCGGTCAGCCCTTCCGGGCCTGCCTGCGCAGCTGCAGCATCCGCGCCGTCCCCGGGATCGCGACCAGCAGGATCCCGGCGATCGCGGCGAACAGCAGCGCCACCCCGGTGGGCAGGCTCCCGGTCAGCCACAGGAAGTTGATCGCGACCGGCTCGGTGTTCTGCAGGATGAACACCAGCAGGAAGATCAGTACGACCGCGGAGAGGATGAGCCCGGCCCACAGCCCGCCGACCCGGGTGCCGGGGACCGGGCGTCGCACCGTCGGCGATTCGTCCCCGGGCGGGCCCTCCCGCGGCCCGTCATCGGTCGGTACGGCGACCGTGGGCTGCTCGGAGTCCCGCCCGGTCTCCGGCAGCCGCATCGCCGGGCGGGTCGCCGGATCCGCCGTCGGGTCCTCCGGTCCCACCCGGCCCCAGGCCTGCCCGCTTCCCCGGCCTCGCTCCTCGCTCACGTGCGCAAGTATGGCGCAGGCGCTCGTGAGTGGTTGTCGCGGTCCTGACCGCGACAACCACTCACGGGCGCGCCAGCGCCATCGGGACGTGCGGGATCCCGTCCTCGAGGAAGGACGGCCCGGTGGCGGTGAAGCCGTACCGGGCGTAGAAGCCGACCTGCTGCTCCTGGGCGTCGAGCACGCAGCCCCCGGTGCCGACCTCGGCCAGCACGGCCTCCATCAACCGGTGCCCGAGACCGCGGCCGCGGGTGTCGGCGCGGGTGCAGACCCGGCCGATCCGGTGCCCGCCGCCGGGCTCCACGAGCAGCCGCAGCGTGCCGAGGACCTGCGCGTCCCCGTCGGACAGCCAGTAGTGCCGGGTGCGCGGCTCCAGGTCACGGCCGTCGAGCTCCTGGTAGGCGCACTCCTGCTCCACCACGAAGACCGCGCTGCGCAGCGCCAGCAACGCGTAGAGCGTCCCGGTGTCGAGGTCGGCGGCCCAGCTGCGGCGCACCGTCGCGCCGGGAGTGTGCACGGTCACCGGGAGTGGGTACCAGGCCACGTACCACCCCGGGAAGCGGATAGCCTCGAAGCGTGGCTCACCACGATCTCGTCGTCATCGGCACCGGCTCCGGCAACACCTTCCTCGACGAACGGTTCGCCGGCCTGGACATCGCACTCGTCGAGCACGGTGTGTTCGGCGGGACCTGCCTGAACGTCGGCTGCATCCCGACCAAGATGTACGTCTACGCCTCGGACGTCGCCGAGCTGATCCGGCACGCCTCGAGCTACGGCGTCGACGCCTCGGTGGACAAGGTCCGCTGGACCGACATCCGGGACCGGATCTTCGACCGGATCGACCCGATCTCCGACGGCGGCCGGAGCTACCGGGTCGAGCGCAGCCCGAACGTCACCGTCTACTTCGGCCACGCCCGGTTCACCGGCGAGCGCGAGCTCGCGGTGGACCGCACCGACGGCTCCGGTACCGACCCGATCACCGCCGACCGGGTGGTCGTCGCCGCCGGGTCACGGCCGAGCGTGCCGCCGACGGTGGCCGGTTCCGACGTGCCGTTCGAGACCTCGGACACCGTGATGCGGGTGGACGCCGTGCCGCGCCGGCTGACGATCCTGGGCGGCGGCTACATCGCCGCCGAGTTCGCGCACGTGTTCTCCGCGCTCGGCGCCGAGGTCACCGTGATCACCCGCGGCCCGCGGCTGCTGCGCCACCTCGACGACACACTGTCCGAGCGGTTCACCGAGATCGCCGCCGGACGCTGGGACTGCCGGCTGGGCCGCCAGGTCGCCGCCGTGCACGGGGACGGCAGGGGCGGCCCCGGCGAGGTGACCGTCACCCTCGACGACGGCGCCGAGATCATCGCCGACACCCTGCTGGTCGCCACCGGCCGGATCCCGAACGGCGACCGGATGGACCTGGACCGGGCCGGGATCACCATGCACGCCGACGGCCGGATCGCTGTCGACGAGTTCCAGCGCAGCGTGTCCGCCGACGGGGTCTGGGCACTCGGCGACGTCAGCTCCCCGCACCAGCTCAAGCACGTCGCCAACCACGAGGCGAAGATCGTCGGGCACAACCTGGCGACCCCGGACGACCTGCGCGGGACCGACCACACGCACGTCCCGGCCGCGGTGTTCACCGACCCGCAGATCGCCTCGGTCGGGATGACCGAGGCGCAGGCCCGCGACGCCGGCCTGGACGTGACGGTGAAGGTGCAGAACTTCGGGGACGTCGCCTTCGGCTGGGCGATGGAGGACGGCACCGGCATCTGCAAGATCCTCGCGGAGCGGGGCACCGGACGGATCCTCGGCGCGCACCTGCTCGGCCCGCAGGCGTCCACCCTGATCCAGACGCTGATCCAGGCGATGGCGTTCGGCCTGGACGCCCGGACGATGGCCACCGGGCAGTACTGGATCCACCCGGCGCTGCCCGAGGTGATCGAGAACGCCCTGCTCGGCCTGGATATCTAGCCGAGACGATCAGCTCGCCTCGCGCTCGACGCCCGCGGAGCCCGGCACCTCAGGGCGGTCGGGGCCGGTCCCGTGGGCGTCCGGGTCGAACGGCTCGGCCGGGCGGGTCTCGCCGCGCACGTCCTCCAGCAGCCCGGTGACCGCATCCATGATCTTCTTCGTGGCCGCGTCCATCGTGCTGCGGGTCAGCGGCTTCCCGACGAACTCGGACAGGTCGACCGGCGGCCCGAGGACCACGCTCACCCGCCGCCGCGGGAACAGCTGCGGACGCCCGTCGGCCGGCAGCACGTCCTGGCTGCCCCAGTTGGCCATCGGGATCACCGGCGCCCCGCTCTTGAGCGCGATCCGGGCGACACCGTTCTTCGGCCGCATCGGCCAGCCCGCCGGGTCCACCGTGTAGGTGCCCTCCGGGTAGACGGCGACGATCTCACCGGCGGCCAACGCGTCGATCGCGCCGGCGAACGACTCCGCCGCCCGCTTCGATGCCCGGTACACCGGAACGTGCCCGCCCCCGCCGAGCACCCACTTGACGACCGGGACCTGCCACAGCTCGGACTTGGCCATGAACCGCGGGATCCGGCCGTGCGCGGTGCCGAACGCGATGTCGAAGATCGGGTCGGAGAACGAGACGTGGTTCCCGACCAGCAGCGCTCCGCCGGTGCGCGGCAGGTGCTCGCCGCCACGCCAGCCCAGCCGGGTCCGCCACATCACGATCGGCCAGATCACCGCGATCGCCAGCCCGAACCAGAATCCCGAGCCGCGACGCCGCCGCGTCACCGTCGCCGCGATCCGCTGCCGCACCGTCAGTTCCGGTGGCATACCCATGTCGCCGGTTCCCCTCGTCCGCCTGTCTGCCCCGCGCCCGATCGCCCCGGGATGGCCCGGTGGGTCCCGATCGCCGTGCGGGGTGGTCCCCTCCATCATCGTGCGTCGCCGAGTGGCCGGTTCGACGCGGTCGGGCGATGATCCGAGAGCACACCCTCGCTCCACCGCCGACCCTGCGTCATCGTCCCGTGCCCGTCCGGCCCGCCGCGCTGTGACCCCGGTCGCACTGCCCGGCCCGGGAGGGCCGCCCCACGCGAACCCCCTGCCGGGGGGACCGTCCCGGAGCCCCGCACACCCCACCCCGTCCCGTCCCGGAGGCACCCGTGCCCGCCCACCCGCAGCCCCGGCTGGAGACCGCCGGCGATCCGCACCCCGAACCCGCCGCGGTCGTGCTGGTCGCGCACGGCGGCAAGGCGCACTCCACGGCTCCGGCCACCCGGCGCGGGCTCGCGTACCAGCGGATGCGGCCGTTCGCCGGGGCCCTGGAGCGGGCCGGGCGCGCGCACCGTTCCGAGCGCGGCGAGGGCGTCGCGGTGTACCTGCTCCGCTACCGGGTCCGGGGCTGGAACGGCCCGGCCGCCGACGCGTACGCCGACGCCGTGTGGGCGACCGGCGAGATCGCCCGCCGGCATCCGGACCGGCCGGTCGTGCTCGTCGGGCACTCGATGGGTGGTCGGGCGGTGCTGCGCGCGGCGGGCGCCCCGGGCGTCGTCGGGGTCTGCGGGCTGGCGCCCTGGCTGGACGCCTCGGACCCGGTCACGCAGCTGGCCGGCCGGTCGGTGCTCATCGCGCACGGGGACCGGGAGCGGATGACCGACCCCGCCGCCTCCTACGCCTACGCGCTGCGCGCCCGCGAGGTGACGTCCCGGGTGGCGCGCTTCGACATGCTCGGCGACGGCCACGCCATGCTCCGCCGGGCCGGCGACTGGACGTCGCTGGTGCGACGTTTCGCACTCGGTGAGCTCGGGGCCGAACCCCGGGACCCCTTGATCACGAATGCCATGCGAGAACCCGCACCGGCTGGGCTGCGGGTCGCGCTGGAGGCCGGCGCCGGGCCACGACGCCCGGTGACGGATCCACCGAACACGAAGGACAGGCGATGAGCGAACGGCAGACGGTCGCGGTGGTGGGCAGCGGGGTGTCCGGCCTGACCGCGGCGTACCTGCTCGCGCACCGCCACGACGTCACCCTCTACGAGGCCGACGACCGTGTGGGCGGGCACGCCCACACCCACGAGCTCACGACCTCCGACGGCGGCGTCACGAACGTCGACACCGGCTTCATCGTGCACAACGACCGCACCTACCCGAACCTGCTGCGGCTGTTCGGCGAGCTCGGTGTGGCCACCCAGGACTCGGACATGTCGATGTCGGTGCGCTGCGACGGCTGCGGTCTCGAGTACGCCGGTGCGCGGAAGCTGGGCGGTCTGTTCCCGCAGGCGTCCAACGTGGTCCGCCCGCCGTACCTGAGGATGCTCGGCGAGGTGGTCCGGTTCCACCGGCACGCCCGCCGGGTGCTCGACGACCCGGACGCCGGCGACGTCACCCTCGGCGCCTTCCTCGCGATCGGCGGCTACTCGCGGTACTTCGTGCAGCACTTCATGATCCCGGTGGTGTCCTGCGTGTGGTCGGCCGGCGCGGCGGTCTCCACCAGCTACCCGGCCCGCTACCTGTTCACCTTCCTGGACCACCACGGGATGCTCGGGATCGGCGGCTCGCCGCAGTGGCGCACCGTCACCGGCGGGTCCGCGTCCTACGTGGACCGGATCGTCAAGCAGCTGCCCGCGGTGCGCACCGGCAGCCCGGTCCGGTCGGTGCTGCGGACGCCCGCCGGCGTCGAGCTGCGCGACGCGGCCGACACCGTCGCCGGGTTCGACCGGATCGTGATCGCGACGCACCCGGACCAGGCGCTGTCGCTGCTGGCCGACCCCACCGACGACGAGCGCGCCGTCCTCGGCGCGTTCGGCTACTCGCGCAACGAGACCTGGCTGCACCACGACACCTCGGTGCTGCCGCGCTCGACCCGGGCGCGGGCGTCCTGGAACTACCTCAAGCCCGCCTGCGCCGACACCGGCGAGGAACCGGTGCTGGTCAGCTACGACATGAACCGGCTGATGCGGCTCACCGACCCGGACGACTGGGTGGTCACCCTGAACGGGGCCGGCCGGATCGACCCCGACGCCGTGGCGGCCCGGATGCGTTACGAGCACCCGATCTATACGCCGACCTCGGTCGCCGCCCAGCGCCGGCTGCCGGAGCTGAACACCGGGGTCACCGCCTACGCCGGCGCCTACCACGGCTGGGGCTTCCACGAGGACGGCTGCGCCTCCGGGGTCCGCGCGGCTCGCGACCTCGGCGTCGAGTGGGGTTCCCGGTGACCGCGCCGGCGCTCTACGACGCCGAGGTCCGGCACGCCCGCCGCCGCGACATCCGGACGGCGTTCGCACACCCGATCTACCTGTGGCTGGTCGACCTGGACGAGCTGCCCCGGCTGCCCGCCCCGCTGCGCCCGTTCGCCCGGTTCCGCGCGGCGGACCACCTCGGCGACCCGCAGCGGAGCATCCGGGAGAACGTGGACGCCTACCTCGCCGCGCACGGGATCGACCTGGCCGGCGGCCAAGTGTTGATGCTCGCGCACGCCCGGGTGCTGGGCCACGTGTTCAACCCGATCTCGGTGTTCTGGTGCCACCGCCCGGACGGGACGCTCGCCTGCGTGCTCGCGGAGGTGCACAACACCTACGGCGAGCGGCACTGCTACCTGCTGCACACCGACGAGGAGGGCAGGGCCCGGACGGACAAGGAGTTCTACGTCTCGCCGTTCCTCACCGTGGACGGCCACTACTCGATGTGGCTCCCGGTGCCGGCCGAGCGGCTCGGGGTGTCGATCACCCTGCACCAGGACGGCCGCCCCGCCCTGGTCGCGACGCTGGCCGGTACCCGCCGCCGGGCGACCCCGCGCGAGGTGCTGCGCACCGTCCTGCGCCGCCCGCTGATCACCCAGCGCACCTCGGCACTGATCCGCAGGCACGGCATCGCCCTGTGGCTGCGCCGGCTGCCCGTGGTGCGGCGTCCCCGCCCGCCCCAGGACCAGACCACCCAGCTGACCGACGACACACCGGACCGTTCCCAGGAGGGGGTCACGCGATGACCACGCAGCACGACCTGTCCCGCACCGGCGCGACCGACCGCCCGCGGAACGGTGCTGTCCGACCGCGCACGCACGCCGTACCGCGGCCGAACGAGGGGCTCTGGCCCGGCCTGGCCACGCCGCCGGCGGCCCCGGTCAAGGCCCGGATCGCGGAGAGCCTGTTCCGCAACGCCGTCCGCAACCTCCCGGTGCGGGTGGTGTTCCCGGGCGGCGAGCGGATCGGCGCCGGCGGGCCCGACGCCCCGGTGATGCGGATCGAGCGGCCGGGAGCGTTCTTCGCCCGCCTCGGTGCCGATTCCAAGATCGGGTTCGGCGAGTCGTACATGGTCGGCGACTGGACCACCACCGACCTGCCCGGCCTGCTCACCCCGTTCGCGGCGAAGCTGTCCACGCTGATCCCGCCGGCGCTGCAGCGGGTCGCCCGCCGCTGGGTAGAGGCCCGCCAGCCGCGCGAGGAGGTCAACTCGCTGGAGGGCTCCCGGGAGAACATCCACCGGCACTACGACCTGTCCAACGACCTGTTCGCGCTGTTCCTGGACGACACCATGTCCTACTCGTCGGCCTGGTTCGCCGACGGGTCGGACGACCTGGTGCTCGCCCAGGAACGCAAGATCGACGGCGTCCTGGACATGGCCGGGGTCCGGAGCGGCATGCACGTGCTGGAGATCGGGACCGGTTGGGGCGGACTCGCGACGCGGGCCGCGCAGCGCGGGGCGCGGGTCACCACGCTGACCCTCTCGCAGGAGCAGAAGGAGCTCGCCGAGGCCCGGCTCGCCGAGGCCGGCGTCGCGGACCGGGTGCAGGTGCTGCTGCGGGACTACCGCGAGGCGCAGGGCTCCTACGACGCCGTGGTCTCGGTGGAGATGGTCGAGGCCGTCGGCGTCGCGTACTGGCCGACCTACTTCGCCGCGCTGGACCGGCTGCTCAAACCGGGCGGCCGGGTGGGCCTGCAGGCCATCACGATGCCGCACGACCGGATGGTCGTCTCCAAGGACGACTACACCTGGATCCACAAGTACGTCTTCCCCGGCGGCATCATCCCCTCGGTCACCTCGATCGAGCAGAACCTGGCCGCGGACACCACGCTGCACATCGCCGAGCGGCGCAGCCTGGGCTTCGACTACGCCCGCACGCTCGGCCACTGGCGGGAGCGGTTCCTGGACCGTCGGTGCGACGTCCAGGCCCTCGGCTTCGACGAGACCTTCCGCCGGATGTGGGAGTTCTACCTGGGCTACTGCGAGGCCGGCTTCCGGGTGGGATACCTCGACGTCTTCCAGTTCTCGCTGCAGCGCCGCCCGTCCTTCTGATCCGTTCCCCGAACCTGACCGTTCACAGAACCCGATCCGTTCACAGAACGCGAGGAGCATTCGTGAGCACCACGCCCGCCCGGCGCCTGGCCGACCTGCTCGAGAACGTCCTGGGCGCCCCGCTGCCGGTGCGGCTGCGCGCCTGGGACGGCAGCGAGGCCGGCCACGCCGGGACGCCGGACGACCCGAACCCGCCGACGGTGATCGTGAAGCGGCGGCGCGCGCTGCGCCGGCTGCTCTGGTCGCCCGGCGAGCTCGGCCTGGCCCGGGCGTTCGTCTCCGGTGATCTGGACGTCGACGGCGACGTCGCGGACGGGCTGTCCCGGTTCTGGGCCCTCTCGCGGCCGGGCTCCGGCACGGTCCGGCCGGACCTGCGGCAGAAGCTCGGCGCGCTGCGGACCGCGGCCCGGCTCGGCGCCGTCGGCCCGCCGCCGAAGGCCCCGGCCTCGGAGGCGAGGCTCGGCGGCCGGCTGCACTCGCGGCGCCGGGACCGGTCCGCGATCAGCCACCACTACGACCTGTCCAACGAGTTCTACGCGTTCCTGCTCGACCCGCAGATGGCGTACTCCTGCGGATACTGGACCCACGACGAGGGACCGGGCTACGGCCTGGTCGACGCCCAGCGGGACAAGCTGGACCTGATCTGCCGCAAGCTCGGCCTCGGGCCCGGGATGCGGCTGCTCGACGTCGGCTGCGGCTGGGCGTCACTGCTGGTACACGCCGCCGAGCACTACGGCGTGCACGCCACCGGCGTCACGCTGTCCGCGCAGCAGCGCGACTACGGCGTCGAGCGGGTCCGCCGGGCCGGGCTGTCCGAGCGCGTCGAGATCCGGCTGCAGGACTACCGGGAGGTCGGTGCCGGATCCGGCGACCGGCCGTTCGACGCCGTCGCCTCGATCGAGATGGGCGAGCACGTCGGGCAGGACAACTACCCGGTCTACGCGGAGCGGCTGCACCGGCTGCTGCGCCCGCACGGCCGGCTGCTGCTGCAGCAGATGTCGCGCGGCGCGGCCGGTGCGAACACGGCACCGGGCGGTGGGGCGTTCATGGAGGCCTACGTCGCGCCGGACATGTACATGCGCCCGCTCGGCGACACGCTCGGGTTCCTGGAGCGGGCCGGGCACGAGATCGTCGACGTGCACTCGCTGCGCGAGCACTACGTGTGGACGGTCCGCCCGTGGCTGGCGACGCTGCAGACCCACCGGGACACCGCGGTCCGCATGATCGGCGAGGAGCAGTGGCGGATCTGGCTGCTCTACCTGGCCGGTGCGGCGCTGGCGTTCGAGGAGAACCGGATGGGCGTGCACCAGATCCTCACCGTCCGTCCCGGCGCCGACGGGACCTCCGGACTGCCGCGCAGCCGCACCGGCATCCTCGGCGTCGACCCCGCGCCGGACCGGCACGCGGCCCCGGCGCGCGCCCACGAGCGCGTCGCGGCACCGTGATCGCGTGAACCCGTTCCCCTGGGCGCCGTGGGCCGCCAACCTCGGCATCACGCTGGTGGCCGTGCTGGTCCTGATGACGGTCGCGCTGGCCGTCGGGGTGAAGCGCGGCCGGCACGACGGCGTCGACGTCGTCTGGGGGATCGGGTTCGTGCTGATCGCCGTTGTGAGCGCTGTCACCGCCTCCGCTCTCGACCCGGCCGGGGACCCGTGGCGACGCTGGCTGGTGGTGCTGCTCGTCGCCGTCTGGGGCGGGCGGCTGGCCTGGCACATCGAGCGCCGCAACCGCGGGAAGCCGGAGGACCAGCGCTACGTCGACCTGCTGGCGAAGGCCCCCGGCAACCCGGCCGCGTACGCCTTCCGGAAGGTCTACCTGACCCAGGGCGCGATCATGTGGGTGGTGTCGCTGCCGGTGCAGCTGGCCCAGTACGGCTCGGCCGGCACCTGGGGCCTCGTCGTGACGGTGCTCGGGGTCCTGGTGTGGGCGGTCGGGTTCGGCTTCGAGGCCGTCGGCGATGCCCAGCTGGCCCGGTTCACCGCCGACCCGGCCAACCGGGGCCGGGTGCTGGACCGCGGGCTGTGGCGCTACACCCGGCACCCGAACTACTTCGGCGACGCCTGCGTCTGGTGGGGCCTGGGGATCCTGGCGCTGCACCACCCGGCCGGGCTGATCGGGCTCCTCGGCGTCGCGGCGATCACGGTCAACCTGGTGCAGGGCACCGGCGCGGCGCTGCTGGAACGCGACATCGAGCAGCGCCGGCCCGGCTACGCCGACTACGTCCGGCGCACCAGCGGCTTCCTGCCGCTCCCACCCCGAACCGCGACGGCCCCCGGCACGAACACCCCCTGATCGATCCCGCACCCCCCGAGGAGACACCCATGGCCGTCGGCGATCTGGCGACCGACTTCGAGCTGGCCGACGAGGCCGGCACCCCGCGCCGGCTGACCGAGCTGCTCGCGTCCGGCCCCGTCGTGCTGTTCTTCTACCCGGCCGCGATGACCGGTGGCTGCACCGCCGAGGCCTGCCACTTCCGGGACCTGCAGGCCGAGTTCGCCGAGGTCGGCGCGCAGCCGGTCGGAATCTCCAGCGACCCGGTGGCCAAGCAGGGGACGTTCGCGGCCGCCAACGGCTTCGGCTTCCCGTTGCTGTCGGACGCGGAGCACACCGTCGCGAGGTCGTTCGGCGCGTGGCGCGCCTGGCTGCCCGGCAACTTCCACACCCGCCGGCGCACCTTCGTGATCGACACCGACCGGCGGATCCTGGCCGAGATCGGCAGCGAGACCCGGATGGACAAGCACGCCGACGACGCCCTCGCCGCCCTCCGTCAGCGGCAGCAGACCACGTAGCACCCCCTCGACCCGCACAACGCGCGCCGGTGGGAGCGAGCGTCTACGGGAGGGTGAGGATCTCGGCGCCGTCATCGGTGACGACGAGGGTGTGCTCGAACTGGGCCACCCAGGACTTGTCCTTCGTGACGACGGTCCAGTCGTCCTCCCAGGTGTCGTGCTCGATCCCGCCGAGCGTGATCATCGGCTCGATCGTGAAGGTCATCCCCGGCTCGAGGACGGTGTGCACGTCCGGCTGGTCGTAGTGCAGCACCACCAGTCCGGAGTGGAACTCGTGGGCGATGCCGTGCCCGGTGAAGTCCCGGACGACGCCGTAGCCGAACCGCTTGGCGTAGGACTCGATGACCCGCCCGACGACGTTCAGCTCGCGACCCGGGCGGACGGCCTTGATCGCCCGCATGGTCGCCTCGCGGGTCCGCTCGACCAGCAGCCGGGCCTCCTCCGAGACGTCGCCGGCCAGGAACGTGGCGTTGGTGTCGCCGTGCACCCCGCCGACGTAGGCGGTGACGTCGACGTTGCAGACATCCCCGTCGTCGATCACCGTGGTGTCCGGGATCCCGTGGCAGATGACCTCGTTGAGGCTGGTGCAGCAGGACTTCGGGAAGCCGCGGTAGCCCAGCGTCGACGGGTAGGCGTCGTGGTCGACCAGGAACTCGTGCACGACCCGGTCGACCTCGTCGGTGGTGATGCCGGGCCGGACGGTCTCCCCCGCCAGCGCCAGTGCCTGCGCGGCGATCTTCCCGGCGTACCGCATGGCCTCGATGGTCTCGGGGGCCTGCACGTCACCCGCCCGGCTGCGCGCCGGGGCGGCCTTGCCGACGTACTCCGGCCGCGGGATGTGCGCCGGCACCTCGCGGATCGGGGTCGGCGTGCCGGGGACGAGCAACGTGCGGGTGGCCATGTCAACCATGGTAGGCCCCGCGGCGGTCGCGAGGCCGCGCACGCGGGTGTGAGCCCGCTTCCCCGGACCCGACCTCGACGTCCGCTGCGCACTCCGGTCAGCCCCGGCTGGCCTCCCGCGGCGCCCGCAACCGGGTCACCGCGCCGGCGAGTCCTCGCCAGCCCAGCAGCAGCACCGCGAGCGAGATCGTGGCCACGACCGCGAATGACAGCGGGAGCCGGCCCACGAACCCGAGACGCAGCAGGAAGCCGACCACCACGGCCCCGGCGAGCACCACCGCCCCGGCACGCAGCGACGCTGGCGCGGCCCGCACCCACGGCGTCGTCCAGGCGGCGCCGGCACCGACCAGGAACGGCAACGCGGTACCGATCAGGCCGCCGAGGCCGCCGGTCTCGGCGTGGCTGAGCCGCCCGACGGCGGCGAACACGATCACCGCGACCAGGTCGGCCACCAGGGCGAGCGCGGGGATCCGGGTGGGATGCACGGCGACCAGCGTAGGCCGCGACGCAACACGGCACCCGCCGCACCGGCCGGTGGTCACGAGTTCGGAGCGGATCCGGCCACCGATGACCGGATCCGTTCCGAACAGTGGATCACCGCCGTCATCGCGGGACGTTCTGCAGGAACCGGGCCGTGAGCCCGACCGCCGGGCCGGACGACTCGCCGTCCACGATCAGGGTGGCGAACGCCAGATCCCCGCGGTAGCCGGTGAACCAGCCGTGCGCCTGGTTCTCGCCGCCGGAACCGGCGTACTCGGCGGTACCGGTCTTGCCGAACACCTCGCCCTGCCCGTTCGCCGCGGTCCCGGTGCCGGAGGTGACCACGGCCCGCATCATCGGCCGCAGCTGGTCCAGGATCGCCCGGTCCGGGGTGCCCGGCGCGACCACGGCCTCGGTCGGCCGGCCCCGGATCAGGGACGGCGTCACCGGGGCGCCGTGCGCGACGGTGGCCGAGATCATCGCCATCCCGAACGGTGACGCCAGCACGTCGCCCTGGCCGAAGCCGTCGGAGGCCCGCTGCAGGTCGGCGGTGGCCGGGTCGACCGAGCCGGTGATCGTCGTCATGCCGGGGATCTTCCAGTCCGCGCCGAAGCCGAGCTCCTTGCCTGCCCTCGGCAGGCCGTCCGGCGGCAGGCCCAGCGCCAGGCGGCCGAACGTGGTGTTGCAGGACCGCGCGAACGCCTGCTGCAGCGGGACCGTGCCGAGCGCGAACGAGTCCTCGTTCGGGACCGTGCGGCCCTCGATCACGGTGGTGCCGGGGCAGTCGACCGGGCTCCGCGGGTTCAGGTTCTGCTGCTGCATCGCCGCGTACGCGGTGACGATCTTGAAGGTGGAGCCCGGCGGGTAGCGGCCGGTGAGTGCGAGCGCCCCGTCGGCATCGGCCGCGGCGTTCTGGGCGACCCCGAGCACCGCCCCGGTGGAGGGCCGGATCGCGACGATCATCGCCTGCCGGGACTCGCCGTCGACGGCGGTCTGGGCCGCCTCCTGCACGGTGCGGTCCAGCTCCAGGGTCACCGGGGTGCCCGGGCCGGGCGGGGCCCCGGCCAGCGACGTGACGGGCGCGCCGTCCGGCCCGACGGCGTCCACCGACCAGCCGGGCGTGCCGCCGGTCGGGCCCTCGATCTCCGGCCGGACGCCCTGCATGACCTGGCTCGCGAACCCGGCGTCCGGGGCGAGCAGCCGGGTCGAGGGCACGAACCGGACGCCGGGCAGGTCGTAGATCCGGTCCCGGACCCGCTGGTAGTCCGGCTCGCGCAGCACCGCCACCGTGTAGGCCTGCCCGTCCGGGGTGCCGTTCGCCCCGCCGGTGATCGACTCCCGGGTGATCGACGGGTCGATCCCGCTCAGCGCCGAGCCGAGCGTGGCCGCGGTGTCGGCGAGGTTGCCCTGCCGCTTGTCCAGGGTGATCGTGACGACCGGCGTCGGCGCGAGCAGGGTCGCGCCGGTCGAGTCCAGCACCGGGGCCGGGGTGGCGTTCACCGTGCGGTTCACCGGTCGCTGGCCGTCGCCGAGGCCGGGCGCGAACGCCGACGGGGACCAGTCGATCGCCCAGCCGGTGTCGTTGCCGGCGGTCTTCGGAGCGGGCGCCAGCGGCAGCTCCACGGTGTAGGTCCAGCGCCTGCCCTGCCCGAGGTCCCAGTCGGCCTCGACGGTGGCGGTGGCCCGCTCCCCCTCGGTCCGGGTCTCGGTGACCCGGGCGGTCAGCGCGGTGGCCGAGAGGTCGCGGCGGGCCCGGTCGAGGTACGCGGTCGCGGCCGCCGGGTCGTCGGTCAGGGCGCCCGCCGTCGGGGCGTCCCCCGCCGCCCAGGCGGTGACGTACTCCTCGGCGGCGTCCGAGGCGCCACTCCACGGCCGCAGCAGCGCGACGACGACACCGGCGGCGGCCAGCACGACGATCACGACGGCCAGGACGGCAGGGCGGTTCCGCAGGGAGCGCAGCACGGTCGTCGAGTATGCCGATGATCGATCACGCTCGCAGGAGCCCCTAGCTGTGCTGTCCGGGCACGTTGGTGACAGTTCGGCACGCCCGTCCGATGATCTTGAGACGAGCGAGGGCCTCCGGGTTCGGTGTGGATCACCACGAAACACGCCGAAGCCCGAGGAGGCCCTCTGGTGATCCACCGTAACGCCCCGCTGACCCCGACCGGCCGGCTGCGCCTGGCTCGGTGTGTCGTCGACGACGGCTGGGACCTGCGCCGCGCCGCGGAGCGGTTCCAGGTCGCCCACACCACCGCCGCTCGCTGGGCCGGGCGCTACCGCCACTGCGGTGAACCAGCCATGAACGACCGCTCCAGTCGCCCGCACCACAGTCCTCGCCGCACCAGCCCGGCCGTCGAAGGCGAGGTCCTACGGCAGCGTGACGAGCACAAGATCGGGCCGCTGCGCATCGCCGGCCGGGTGCCGGTCGCCGCCTCGACCGTGCATCAGGTCCTGCGCCGCCACGACCGCCCGAGCCTGGCCGCCTGCGACCGCGCCACCGGCGAACCGATCCGCCGCTACGAACGCGCCCGCCCCGGCGAACTCGTCCACGTCGATGTGAAGAAGCTCGGCCGGATCCCCGACGGCGGCGGACACCGCGTCCACGGCCGCGCCGTCGGCCGGGCTAACCAGACCCGCGCCGGTGGGCGCGGCTATCTGTTACTGCACACCGCCCTCGATGATCACTCGCGGCTGGCCTACACCGAGACCCTGCCCGACGAGAAAGCCGCCACCTGCGCAGAGTTCCTGCGCCGAGCGCACGCCTGGTTCGCCGGCCACGGCGTGACCGTCGAGCGAGTGCTCACCGACAACGCCTGGTCCTACCGCAAGACCACCTGGCACAGAACCTGCCGCGACCTGGGCATCGGGCGCCGGTTCACCCGGCCCTGGCGTCCGCAGACGAACGGGAAAGTGGAGCGTTTCCACCGCACCATGCTCAACGAGTGGGCCTACCACCGGCCGTATCAGTCCGAGACCGAACGCCAGGTCGCGTTTGAGGACTGGCTCGACTGGTACAACTTCCACCGACCCCACACCGGAATCCGAGGCCACGCACCAGCCGACCGCGTCACCAACCTCTCCGGATCACACACCTAGCCGTCCCGCTCGGCGGCGGCGAGCCGCTCGCGCACCGTCCGCAGCATCGCGACGAGCTCGGCGGCCCGCTCGTCGTCCAGGCCGGTGGAGGACGCCGAGTTGAAGGCCCGCACCAGCGGCCAGGCACGGTCGAGGGCTGCACGGCCGTCGTCGGTGAGCTCCAGACCCGCGCGCCGGCCCCGCCCGCCCGGCCCGTCCCGGCGGACCAGGCCGCGCTCCACCAGGTCGGTGACCAGCTCGCCGACGCTCTGCGGGCGCAGCATCACCACCCGCGCGAGCTCCGCCTGCGACGGCGGGGGTGACCCGGTGCGCTCCCGGTCGGCCAGCTGGGCCAGGACGCCGAACCGGGTCGGGGTCAGCCCGGCCTCGGCGAACACCCGGTGGAAGCCGCGCGCGGCCAGGTGCGCGGTGCGCACCAGTTCCCAGAGCGGGACGTCGACATCTTGCACGCGGCGAGGGTATCAGGCACCTGATAGTCGAATCAGGTACCTGATACCAAGGGGATGCGATGCGGGTCGTGGTGGCGGGCGGCGGGATCGGCGGGCTGGCGCTCGCCCAGGGGCTGCGCAGCGCGGGGGTCGAGACGGTGGTGCACGAGCGGGACGCCCGGCCGGAGGACACCGGCGGCTACCGGTTGCACCTCGACGACGACGCCTGCGCCGCGCTCGGCCGGCTGCTGCCGCCCGACGCGCTCCAGGCCGTGCTCGCGTCGTCCGGAGGCGGCTCGGGGTTCCGCCGGTTCTCGGTCTGCGACCACCACATGCGGGTGCTGTCCGCCAGGGACATGCCGGCCGGCGACCGGCTGATGATCGGGCGGATCCCGTTGCGGGCGCTGCTCGCGCACGGCCTCGACGTCCGCTGGGGTTCGGCATACACCGGGCACAGGACCGGGCCGGACGGGCGGGTGCGCGCCGAGTTCTCCGGCGGCACCGAGACCGCGGAGGTGCTGGTCGGGGCGGACGGGGCCGGCTCCGCGCTGGCCCGCACGCTCGCCGGTCGCCCGCAGTCGTCGCCGACCGGCGTGGAGGGGATGGCAGGCCGGGTCCCGCTGGACGGCGACGCCCTCGCCGCCCTCCCCGAGCCGTTGCGGCACGGACCGGCCCTGGCCATGGGCCCCGGCGGGCTCGGGCTGTTCCTCAGCGTGCACGACCCGGCCACCAGCCCGCTCGCCCCGGCGTCGTGCACCGGGCCGGCCGCGATCACCGAGCCCGCGTCACTGGTGTGCGGCCCGATGCTGGCGGGCGGGCGGTACCCGCGCGACCCCCGCGGCCTCGACGGGCCCGGCCTGGTCGCGCTGGTCGGCGAACTGCTGCGGGACTGGCATCCGGACCTGCGCCGGCTCGCCGGGCGGCTCGACCCGGCGGGCATCGGCCACTTCCGGTTCCTGGCCGCCGACCCGGACGCCGACCCCGCCCCCTGGCCGACCGGCCGGGTCACCGCGATCGGCGACGCGGTGCATGCCATGCCGCCGACCGGCGGGCGGGGCGCGGCCACCGCGATCCGGGACGCCGACGTGCTGGCCCGCCGGCTCGCAGCGGCCCGGGACGGCACGACGACCGTCCCGCTCGCCCTGCACGGCTACGAGCGGGAGATGGCCGGCTACGGACCGCAGGCCGTCCGGGAGTCGCTGCAGCCGTTGGCCTGGCAGCGCAGGCTGTCCGGGCGCGGCGGGCAGGTCGCGCTCGCCGCGGCGGGTGCGGCGGCGGGGCTGCGCGAGCGGATCGTCCGGGGACGGGCGGCTGCCTGAGGTTCCCGACGGTGGCCGGCCTCGCGGTCGGAACGACGACTCGGAGTCAGAACAGCACGGTGGCGAACTGCGCGACCTGGGTGAACCCCACCCGCCGGTAGGCGGTGCGGGCCGGCGAGTTGAAGGCGTTGACGTAGAGGCTGGCGCGCCTGCCGGTGGCGGCCAGGGCGACCGCGACCGAGGCGGTACCGGCGGTACCGAGGCCGTGCCCGCGCCAGGCCGGGTGCACCCACACCCCCTGGATCTGCCCGACCGCCCGGGACATCGCGCCGATCTCGGCTTTGAAGACGACCTCGCCCTCGTGGAACCGGGCGAACGCGCGGCCGGAGGTGATCAGCTCGGCGACCCGGGCGCGGTAACCGGCGCCGCCGTCGCCGTCCCGGGGGTCGACGCCGACCTCCTCGGTGAACATCGCGACCGCCGCCGGGAGGTAGCGGTCGAGCTCGTCGAGGCGGACGTGCCGTACCTGCGGGTCGGGCGGGATCGCGGGCGGACCCTGCAGCGTCATCAGCGGCTGGTCGGCCCGGATCTCCCGCGGTGGGCCCCAGCCCGCGGAGAGCTCGTCCCACAGCGGCATGACCAGCTCGGCCCGGCCGACCAGCGACGAGCAGATCCGTCCGGCCCGGCTGGCGCGCTCGGCGAAGGCACGGATGGCCGCGCGCTCGCCGCGCAGCGGGACGAGGTTGGCACCGGAGAAGCAGAGCCCGTCCGCCGGCGCCCCGTAGGACCACAGCTCGCCACCGAGCCGCCACGGGTCCAGGCCGACGGCCTCGACGCGTGCGGCGACCATGCAGGACGCGACCGGATCGGCGTCGAGGGCATCGTGCACCCCGGAGCGGTGACGATCGTCGAGAAGCCGGGCCCCGGCCACCCTCAGCACGGATTCACCATGCCATGCCGTCAGCCCACCGTCACCTGTGGCTCACCCGCGGTGTCCCCCGTCTCACCCATCTCCTCGGCGATCCGCATCGCCTCGTCGATCAGCGTCTCGACGATCTGGTGCTCGGGCACGGTCTTGATCACCTCGCCCTTGACGAAGATCTGGCCCTTGCCGTTGCCGGACGCGACGCCGAGGTCGGCCTCCCGCGCCTCGCCCGGACCGTTCACCACGCAGCCCATGACGGCCACCCGCAGCGGGACCTCCATGCCGGTCAGGCCGGCCGTGACCTCGTCGGCGAGCTTGTAGACGTCGACCTGGGCGCGCCCGCAGGACGGGCAGGAGACGATCTCCAGCTTGCGCGGGCGCAGGTTCAGCGACTCCAGGATCTGCTGGCCGACCTTGATCTCCTCGACCGGCGGCGCGGACAGCGAGACCCGGATGGTGTCGCCGATCCCCTGGCGCAGCAGCGCCCCGAACGCGACGGCCGACTTGATGGTGCCCTGGAACGCCGGACCGGCCTCGGTGACGCCGAGGTGCAGCGGGTAGTCGCACTGCTCGGCCAGGATCTCGTAGGCGCGCACCATGACGACCGGGTCGTTGTGCTTGACCGAGATCTTGACGTCGTGGAAGTCGTGCTCGGCGAACAGGCCCGCCTCCCAGAGCGCGGACTCGGCCAGCGCCTCCGGGGTGGCCTTGCCGTGCTTCTCGAGCAGCCGCTTGTCCAGGGAGCCGGCGTTGACGCCGATCCGGATCGGCGTGCCGGCATCGCGCGCGGCGTGCGCGATCTCGCGGACCTGGTCGTCGAACTTGCGGATGTTGCCCGGGTTCACCCGGACCGCGGCGCAGCCGGCCTCGATCGCGGCGAACACGTACTTGGGCTGGAAGTGGATGTCGGCGATCACCGGGATCTGGGACTTCGTCGCGATGGCCGGCAACGCCTCGGCGTCGTCGGCGGACGGGCACGCGACGCGGACGATGTCGCAGCCCGCGGCGGTCAGCTCGGCGATCTGCTGCAACGTGGCGTTGACGTCGGAGGTCAGGGTGGTCGTCATCGACTGCACGGAGATCGGATGGTCGGAGCCGACGCCGACCGGCCCGACCTGCAGCTGCCGGGTCTTCCGGCGCGGAGCCAGGGTCGGCGCGGGCGCGGCGGGCATACCCAGTGAGACGTTCACGGCCCCCACTATCCCATCGGTGCGCCGTGCCTGCCGCGCCCCGTGAGCGGAGGCACTTCGTGCCCGTGAGTGGTTATCGCGGTCAGGACCGCGATAACCACTCACGAGCCCGAAGGGCCTAAGAACGTGTTGTGAAACCCGGTGATCGTCCGGCGCGGCGGTGCTGGTAGCCCGGACGAGGTGTTGATCATCAGTTCGGGTGTGCCCGTGTTCGTGCCGCCCGGCTTATGACTCGTCGTTGACCGATG
>NZ_JBKGXT010000033.1:0-42815 GCF_046546495.1 Pseudonocardia nantongensis
CGGATCCGCGTTCCCCACCGCCGGGCACCTGGCCGCCTACGCTGGACTCGCGCCCGTGACGCGCCGGTCCGGGACCTCGATCAAGGGCGAGACCCGCTCCCAGCGCGGAAACCACGCGCTGAAGTCCACGTTGTTCCTGTCCGCCTTCGCCAGCCTCGCCGACCCCGTCAGCCGCGCCTACTACGACCGCAAGCGAGCCCAGGGCAAGCGGCACAACGCCGCCCTGATCTGCCTCGCCCGCCGCCGCACCGACGTCCTGTTCGCCATGCTTCGCGACCGCACGCCCTACGCCCCACCGATAGTCACCAAGCCTGATCCGGAGCTCGCTGCGGCTTGACAACCACATAGAGACACCCCCCGTGAGCTCGACGTCGAGACGGTGGTGAACCGCCTCCGGACGATGCGTCGCCTGTTGGAGCAGCTCGGGCGGCTTCGCGACGGAGACGTCCCCGGCGACGAGTTCGGCCGTCGGCTCCAGCTCGAACGCATCCTGTCGGCCTTGGTCGACCTCGCCGTCGCGATCAACACTCACGTCGTCGTCACCTCGCGTCGGGAGGCGCCGCACGACATGACCGGCTCGTTCCGGATGGCGGCCGAGGTGGGTCTGATCGACCCCGAACTTGCGGCCGCGATCGCGCCGTCGGTCGGTCTGCGCGACGTGATCGTCCACGCTGACGTCGATCTCGATGTCGGGCGGATGACGGCGGCGGTGCCGGCCGCCGTCGAGCAGTACGGCCGGTACGTGGAGCAGGTCGCCCGCTGGGTGCGCGCCCGGTCGTCCTGACTCACCCCCGACGCCGCGCGACCGCCTGCCTCAGCACCTGCAGCAGCGCCTCGGCCGCCCCGTCCCAGGTCTGCGCGGCCGCCCGTTCCCGCACCCGCTCCGAGCGCGCGGTCCAGTCATCCCCGGCGTCGAGAGACCGGACGGCCTCGGCGAACCCGGCCGGGTCGTCCGGGTCGGCGAACAGCCCGGCGTCCCCGGCGACCTCGCGGAAGGCCGGGATGTCGGAGACGACGACCGGGCAGCCGCGGGCCATCGCCTCCAGCACCGGCAGCCCGAAGCCCTCGTCCCGGGAAGCCGACACCAGCGCGGTCGCCCCGTCGAGCAGCGCGCGGTAGCCGGCGTCGTCGACGCCGTCGTGGAACACCGGCCGGGCCGGCGCGGCCAGCCGCTCGATCTCCTCCCGCACCCCGGCCGGGACGGGGGAGACCAGGTGCAGCTCGTGGCCGGGCAGCCGCGCGGCGGCCAGGGCCAGGGTCGCGACGTTCTTGTACGGCATGAACGACCCGGCGTAGACGATCCGGTCGCCCTCCGGCCGGGTCCGGGGCGGGGACCCCGCGGGCAGGTGGAAGTCGGTGGCGTCCGGGACGACGGTGACCGGGCGAGGGGTGAGCCGATGCCCCCGCACGAGGTCCCCGGTCGCCCGGGAGACGACGGCGACGACGTCGGCGCCGCCCAGCAGCAGCCGCTGCGGCCACCAGGACAGGTGGTAGGCCCGCCACAGTGCCCGCACCGGGGCGGCCAGCCACGGCGGCGGGGTGCGGTGCCGGTAGTAGATGAGGTCGTGCACGGTGAGCACGACGGCGTAGCGGCGGCCCCGCGTGCCCATCGTCTGCATCGGCGAGAACACGACCGCGTCCGGGTCGTCGCCGACCAGCCGGTTCACCCGCCGCGCCACGAACGGTTCGCCGGCCCCGGTCGGTGCGGGCAGGACGTGCGCGGGCCGGTCGGGGAGCCCGTCGCGCTGGCGGGGGTCGGACACCAGCAGCTCCACCGGGTGCAGCCGGTCCAGCGCGCGCACCAGCCCGGTGGTGTAGCGGCCGATCCCGTCCGGCTTCCCGGGCCGGATGTAGCGGCAGTCGACGAGCACTCTCACCCGGATCGGGCCTCCGGTCGGGCCCGGGCCTCCAGGAATGCACCGATCTCGCGTGCCGCCCACGCCGGGGCCTCGTAGTGCACCAGGTGCCCGGTGCGCGGCAGCACCGCGAGCCGGGCGTCGCCGAGCGCGGCGGCGAGCCGGTGCTGCCCGGCGAGCGGGGCGACCCGGTCCCGGGCCCCGGCGAGCAGCAGCGCGGGCGCGCCGACCACGCGGGCCCACGGCAGGGCCGACCCTGCCCCGGCCGCGCGGAACGCCTCCAGCAGCGAGTCCGTCGTCGCGTAGCCGCCGAAGTGCGTGCGGTGCTCGGCGGCGATCCACCGGCGCAGCCGGGCGTCGCGAGTGGTGGCCATCGAGACGGTCGCGGCGTCGGCCAGCAGCCGGTGCCGCAGCACCCCGTCCCAGGACCGGGCGGCGGCGGCCTCGTGCACCCATGCGGTGAGCCGGGTGCCGAGGCCGGTGATCCCGCCGGCCGCGTCGGCGGCCTCGGCGATCGGGTTGACCAGGACCAGGGCGCGCGGGCGGGCGCGTGCGGCGACCGCGGTGGCGACGACCGAGCCGAACGAGTGCCCGAGCAGGGCGGTGTCCCGGCCGAGATCCGCCAGCAGCGCGGCGGCCCAGCGGGTGTAGCCGGCCACGTCGTGCGCCCGGTCGGTGAACGGCGCCGACGCCCCGAAGCCGGGCAGGTCGGGCACGAGCACCCGGGCCCCGGTGATCCGCGACGCCAGCGGGGCCAGCCCGTGATGGCTGCCGCGCAACCCGTGCAGCGCCAGCAGCGGGGGCGCCGCCGGGTCGCCGAACTCGTGCAGCGCTGTCGGCGCGCCGTCCACGGTCACGGTGCCCGACCGGACGGCGCCGGGGGCCGGCGTCACCGTCACCGGTCGCTGCCGACCCGCCGGCGGGCGCCGCTGCGGGGCCCCCGCCGGGTCGCCCGCACCGGGACGACCGGGCGGGCCCGGGACCGGTACAGCTCCTCGAACGCGTCCAGGGTGGTCGGCATCGTGTGCTCGGCGACGATCTCCAGGCCGGCCGCGCCCATCGTGGCCGCGGCCGCCGGGTCGCCGAGCACGGCGAGCAGCCGGTCGGCCAGCGCGCCGACGTCGCCGTGCGGCCAGCGGTAGCCGTTCTCGCCGTGCCGGACCAGGTGCGGCAGCGCGCCCGCGTCCACCGCGACGACCGGCTTGCCGGTGGCCATCGCCTCCAGCGTGACCAGGCTCTGCAGCTCCGCGGTGCCGGCGTTGACGAACACGTCCACCGCCGCGTAGACGTCCGGGATCTCGTCGTCGTCGAGCCGGCCGGTGAACGTCACCGCGTGCTCGACGCCGGCCGCGCGGGCCGCCGCGAGCAGCCGCCCGCGCTCGTCACCCTCGCCGACGACGAGCAGCCGGGCGCCCGGCAGCGTGTCCCGCACCCGGGCCAGCGCCCGGATGACCTCGTCGACGTGCTTCTCCCGGTCCAGCCGGCCGACGTAGCCGGCCAGCGGGCCCTCCGGGAGCCGGTGCCGGGCCCGGAAGGCGGCACCGCGACCCGAGGTGTCGGGCCGGAACCGGGACATGTCCAGCCCGTTCGACACCGGCAGCACCGGTCCGGGGACGCCGTGCCGCTCGGCCAGGCTCGCCGCGTGCGGGGTCGGGGCGGTGACCGTCCCGGCCCGGCGCAGCACCCGCACCGTGTCCCACCAGAACAGCTTCTTGAGCTGCGGCTCGGGCAGGTGCAGGAAGCTGATCGACGGGATGATGTTGTCCGGGATCATGTGCGTGGTCGCGACCGCCGGGATGCCCAGGTCCGCGGCCGCGGTCAGCAGCATCCGGCCCAGGATCATGTGGCTCTGCACGTGCACGATGTCCGGCCGGGCCCGGCGCAGGATCGCCCGCGCGGTCTGCCGCAGGCCCGGTGGCGGGCAGATCCGGAACCCGGCCGGCTTGGGCACCGGCATCGACCGAACCCGGTGCTCGGTGATCGCCCCGACCCGCCGCGGCGGCCGGCTGCGGAACCCGCGCGCGGGTGCCGCGACGTGCACCTCGTGTCCGCGCTCGACGAGCCCGGCGGCCAGCCGGCGGGCCGCATAGCTGGCCCCGTTGACGTCCGGTGCGTAGGTGTCGGCACCGATCAGGACACGCACGCGTTCTCCTTCCGCGAAGCCGCGGCGCGCACCCACAGCGCGCGCCCGGTTACGAGCACGAGGCCGACGCCCAGCCCCACCGCCACCAGGATCCAGGGCCGGTCGGCCAGCTCCTCGGCGAGCCGGCCACCGACCAGGGACCCGATCCCGACCAGCACGGTGGCACGCACCGCGGTGGCCGGGAGCACCCAGGCCAGGAACCGCTCGAGACGCACCCCCGCCAGGCCGGTGGCCAGGAACGCGGGGATCGCGCCGACGTCGACCAGCTTCGCCCCGAGCACGACCCGGGGCAGGTTCTCGGTCACCGTCGCGCGCAGTGTCTCCCACCGGTCCCCGGTGAGTCCGAGCCGGCTCAGGACCGGGGCCACCCGCGGGCGGCGCCCGGCCCGGCCGAGCACGAAGAAGGCGGTGTCCGCGACGACGTCGGCGAGCACGGCCACCAGCAACACCGCCCACCAGTCGAGCAGCCCGGCACCGGCCAGCGAGCCCGCCATGACCGTGACGATCGGGCCCTCGACCAGCACGCCGAGGGCGATCAGGGCCAGCGTCGCGCCGACCGCGCCCGCGGACGGCGCGAGCCCCAGCCCCAGCATTTCCGCACCCGCCAGCGCGGGAACGACGGTGGCGGCCGGGCTCATCGGGGCACCCGGCGTGGTCGTGTCATCGTGGTCCTCCCGTGATCGAGGATTCCACGATCCCGCCGGCGCTCGCCCGGGGCGTCGGTAGTTGCCCGGGCGTCGGGTTCGCGAAGTTGCGGTGGCCGCCCGGTTACGTCGACGGCCGGAACGTGGTACGCGCGATCGCGGTGAGCGGGATCGGCAGCCACGTCGGACGGCTGCGGGTCTCGTAGAGCACCTGGTAGACAGCCTTGTCGATCTCGTAGGCACGCAGCAGCGCGGCCTGCTCGCGGGGGTCGGCGCCCGCGCGGGCGGCGTAACCGGCGCAGAAGGCGTCCCGGTTGGACGCGGACCAGGCGTGCGCGGATCGGCCCGCGTCGGTGTCCGAACCGAGATCTCCGCCGGGCGTGTCGCGGCCCGCCACGCTCCCGGCCCCGCCCAGCTCGCCCTGCTGCTGCAACAGGTGGTGGAACGCCGCGTACTCGAACGAGAACAACATGCCGACGACGTCGCGCACCGCCGCGTCCGGCGCGCGCCGCTCCCGCGCGGTCGCGGCCGGCTCGCCCTCGAAGTCGATGAGCAGCCACCCGCTCTCCGGGGTGCGCAGGGTCTGACCCAGGTGCAGGTCGCCGTGCACCCGCTGCACGGTCACCGGGCGGCCGAGGGCGGCCACCTCGTCGTAGACGGCGCGAATGGCGGGCACGTGCGGGGCGAGCACCGGGACCTGCCCGGCTACGTGCTCCAGCCGCGACGTCCAGTACCCGGCCATCGCGGCCGGATCGGCCTCGGTGGTGCCGAGCTCGTCGCGGAGCGCGACGTGCACGTCGGCCAGTGCCTCGCCCAGCGCCCGCGCGTCGGCGGTGAACGGGTGCCCGCCCCGGACGGCCGCGGTGGCGCGCTCCCAGCCGTCCTGCGAGCCGGCCGCGAACTCCTGCAGCAGGCCGTAGGTGGCGGGCTCGCCGCCCAGGGTGCCCTCGACGGCGCCCTGCAGCGCGGCCACCGAGGTGGACCCGGCAGCGCGCAGCGCCCGGTGCAGCTCCAGGTCCGGGTTCACCCCCGCGGAGAGCCGACGGTAGATCTTGAGGATGGACCGCTCGCCCCAGCGGACCGAGGTGTTCGACTGTTCGGCGTCGACCACCCGGCCGGTCTCGGTGACCGGCAGCGTCGCGCCCGGCTCGGGCACGAAGTCCAGGCCGCCGGCGCGCCGACCGTCCCGGATCGCGGCGAGCAGCCAGCCGGTGACGGCCGGGTCGTGCAGGCCGTCGTAGAGCACCTCGCCGTGCACGGTCCCGATCACGGCGGCCGGGCTCGCGTCGTCGGACCCGGCGCGCCGGGCCAGGTGCAGCTGGTAATACCGGGACGGGCCGTCGGCGAAGTCGGCGGCGAGCACCAGCACCTCCAGGCCGCGCAGCGGGCCGGGTGCGGGCAGCTCTGCCCGCTCGGCGACCCGGACCGCCTGCAACGGGCGGCCCTTCTCGGCGAACCAGCGGCGGGCCGGCAGCCAGTCGCGGAGCAGGGCGGGGAGCGCCGTGAGGTGGTCGGGTGCTCCGGTCGGGCCCACGCGTCGTCCCCTTCCCGCCGGGCCGGCGCCCGGCCATGCCTCTCGCCGCCGTGGCGGTGCCGGCGCGCGGGTACCGCGCGCCGGGCGAACCCTAACCGGCAGCCACGGTGCGGGCCCGGGTGCACGGCACGGCCGGTGGTACGGTCCGTGCCGGAACGGCGACCGTTGGTCACGGGCGGTCACCACCCGCGGAGGTCTCCCACCGCGCCCGCCGTCTCCGGGCGTCCCGGCGCCCGGCAACCCATACTGATCCCGGCGCCCGCGCGCCCGCGTCGGTGCCGCACGCCCGCGTGCGGCCGGTGCAGCACGGGTGTCGGAGGACCCCCGACAGCGACCCGGAGGACCGGCGGCGTGACCGAGCGAGAGCCGATGGCCGAGACCCCCGCAGCGGAGCACGAGGACCGGGTCGCCCCGGCGGAGCCGACGGCGGTGTTCGAAACGGTGCCGGCCGAGCAGGCACACCAGCCCGACCCGACCGAGGTCAACTACGCCGAGTACTTCCACCCGGCGCGCCCGCGCACCCTGCGGCACCGCGCCCGGGCCCGGTCCACGGTGCGCCGGCGCTCGGTCGCCCAGGACGGCCCGGCGTCCGGCGACAACCCGGTCTACGTGTCCTGGCTGCTGGCCCAGTCGATGCTCTCGCACGCCGACGAGCTGGCCCGGCAGTTCTCCGGGCAGGGCTCGATGTGGCAGAACCCGTTCGCCAGCCCCGGCCCCCGGCACGCGGTGGAGACGGCGTCGGTGTGGTTCACCGCCTACCCGATCTCGCTGATCACCCCGGCCGGCACCTCGTTCCTCGGCACGCTCGGTGACACCGACCTCTGGCAGGCGTTCGAGACGATCGGCATCGAGGCGGTGCACACCGGGCCGGTGAAGAAGGCCGGCGGTATCTCCGGCTGGCAGCCGACCCCGAGCGTGGACGGCCACTTCGACCGGATCTCCAACGAGCTCGACCCGGCGTTCGGCACCGAGGACGAGTTCCGCGCCATGTGCGGCACCGCGACCTGGCACGGCGGCACGATCATCGACGACATCGTGCCCGGCCACACCGGCAAGGGCGCCGACTTCCGGCTCGCCGAGCTCGGCTACGGGGACTACCCGGGCATCTACCACATGGTCGAGATCGAGCCGGCGGACTGGAGCCTGCTGCCCGAGGTGCCTCCCGGCCAGGACTCGGCGAACCTGGACGCGGCCACCGAGGAACAGCTGGAGAAGGCCGGCTACATCGTCGGCCGGCTGCAGCGGGTGATCTTCTTCCGGGAGGGCGTCAAGGAGACCAACTGGTCGGCGACGGCGGAGGTCACCGGTGTCGACGGCGTCGCCCGGCGGTGGGTCTACCTGCACTACTTCAAGGACGGGCAGCCGTCGGTGAACTGGCTGGACCCGACGTTCGCCGGGATGCGGATGGTGATCGGCGACGCCCTGCACTCGCTCGCCGACCTCGGCACCGGCGCGCTGCGGCTGGACGCCAACGGCTTCCTCGGCGTCGAGAAGTCGGCCGCGGGCACCCCCGGCTGGTCCGAGGGGCACCCGCTGTCCGAGGCGGCCAACCACCTGATCGCCTCGATGGTGCGCAAGGTCGGCGGGTTCACCTTCCAGGAGCTGAACCTGACCGTCGACGACATCCGGGCGGCCTCCGAAGCCGGTGCGGACCTGTCCTACGACTTCGTCAACCGCCCCGCCTACCACCACGCGCTGGCCACCGCGGACACCGAGTTCCTGCGCCTGACCCTGCGCACCGCGCACGAGGTCGGGGTGGACCCGGCGTCGCTGGTGCACGCCCTGCAGAACCACGACGAGCTGACCTACGAGCTGGTGCACTGGACCGCTGGGCATGCCGACGCCGTGTTCGCGTTCCGCGGCGAGGAGATCACCGGTGGCGAGCTGGCCGACACGATCCGCCGCGACCTCTGCGAGAAGCTGACCGGCCCGGACGCCCCGTACAACCTGATCTTCACGACGAACGGGATCGCCTGCACCACCGCGACCGTGATCGCGGCCTCGCTCGGCATCTCCGCTCTGGACGACATCGGGCCCGGCGACGTCGCGCGGATCCGGCAGGTGCACCTGCTGCTGGTGATGTTCAACGCCTTCCAGCCCGGCGTGTTCGCACTGTCGGGCTGGGACCTGCTCGGCATGCTGACCCTGCCCCCGGAGCGGGTCTTCGACCTGCTCTCCGGCGGCGACACCCGGTGGGTCTCGCGGCCCGCGCACGACCTGATGGGACACCGCCCGGACGCCGAGGCGTCGTCGTCCGGGATGCCCCGCGGGCGCAGCCTCTACGGCCCGCTGCCCGAGCAGCTGGCCGACGAGACGAGCTTCGTGCGGCAGATGCAGGCGATCCTGGCGGTGCGCAAGCACTGCGGGGTGTCCACGGCCGAGCAGATCGACGTCCCGGACGTCGCGCACCGCGGGCTGCTGGTGATGGTGCACCGGCTCGATGACGGCCGGATCGAGGTCACGGTGCTCAACTTCGCTGACGAGCACGTCGATGCGGCGGTGCGGTCCGAGCACCTGGAGCCCGGTGCCACGGTGCGCGACCTGTTCTCCGGAGAGGACGTCGGCACCGTCGACGACCTGCAGGGCTTCCGGCTCGAGATGACCCCGTTCCGGGCCACCGCGCTCGTCCTGGAGCCGCCGGTGAGCGCGGCCGACGACGAGGCCCCCGCCCCGGCCTGAGCGGTGCCGGCGCGAGGTCACCCGCGCCGGGGCAGCGTGGCCGCGACGGCGACCCCGATCGCGGCGGTGCCCGCGAGCACGGCGAACAGCACGGTGTCCGCGCCGGGCGAGGTGAGGGCCAGCGGGCCGGCGAGCAGGCTCGTGCCGAGGATGCTGCCCAGGTAGCGGCTGGTGAAGAACACCCCCGTCGCCATCCCGGTGTCGCGCTGCTCGACGCCGTGCAGGGCACCCAGCTGGAAGGCCGGCATCGACAGGCCGACGCCGGCGCCGACCACGCCCAGGGCGACGACCAGTAGCGGGAGCGGGAGCCCGGTCGGGTCGAGCAGCAGCGGTATCAGGCCGAGCAGCAGGAGCGCCAGCCCGGCGACGGCGGGCAGCCGCAGCCCGGCCCGGTCCGCGAGCCGCCCGCCGAGCAGCGCCAGCGGCGAGGACGCGAGCGTCAGGGCCCCCAGGACGAGGCCTGCCTGCGCGCCGTCGATCCCGCGGGTGTGCAGCAGCTGCGGCACGGCGAGCAGCGTGACGTAGAAGGCGAGGTTGGCCAGCCCGATGCCGGCCGCCGCCGCGACGAAGCTGCGCCGGGTGAACAGCCGCGGCGGGAGCACCGCGTCCGGATGGCGCCGCTGGTGGCGGACGAACGCCCACGTCGCCACGACCAGCACCACACAGGCGACGACGAGGACGGCCCCGCCGGGGGCGGTGTCCAGGGTCAGGGTCAGACCGACGAGCAGTGCGCACAGCCAGCCCGCTCCCACGATGTCGAACCCGCCGGGGTCCTCCGCGCGCGCGGCGCGGGGCACCACCCACCAGCCCAGCACCAGGGCGAACAGGGTCACCGGGAGGTTCACCAGGAAGATCGCCTGCCAGCCGCCGACCTCGACCAGGACGCCGCCGAGCACCGGACCGACCGCGGCCGCCAGCGGCAGCACGGCGCCGATCACGCCGAACGCCCGGCCCAGCCGGTCGGACGGGGCGGCCTGGCGCAGCAGGGCGAAGCCGGTCGGTGTCATCAGCGCGGCCGCGACGGCCTGGGTGACCCGGCACGCGACGAGCAGCGCCAAGCTGTGCACGAACGGCGCCAGCGCGGAGGCGACGAAGAACAGCGCGTACCCGGTGAGCAGGACCGGCCGCGGCCCGAGCCGGTCGCCGAGCTTGCCGGCGACCGGCTGCAGCGCGGCCATCGCGATCAGGTAGGCGGTGACCAGCCAGCTCATCGCGCTCGCGTCGACGCCGAGGTCGAGTGCCATCGGCGGCAGCGCGACCGCGATCATGGTGGAGTTCAGCGGGCCGAGCACGGCGCCGCACAGGACGACGGCGGTGACCGCGCCGGCCCGGACGGGACGGGTGGTGGTCACCGGAGGGTGCCGGCGAGCTCGACCGTGCCGGCGCCGCCGTCCACCACGACCTGCTGCCCGTCGGACAGCACCCGGGTGGCGTTGACGGTACCCATGACCGCGGGGATCCCGTGCTCGCGGGCCACGATCGCGGCGTGCGATGCCGCGCCACCCGCGTCGACGACGACGGCGGCGGCCAGCGCGAACAGCGGGGTCCACGTCGGGTTGGTGTAGGGGCAGACCAGGACCTCGCCGTCCTGCAGGTTCGCGAACTCCGACTCGTCGCGCACGACCCGGACCGGGCCGGTGGCGGCGCCCCGGCTTGCCGGGGTGCCCCGTACCCGGCTCGCGTCCTCGGGCTGGGCCTGCAGCGTCGCCGGAACGAACGTGTACCCGGGCAGGGCGGCCCTGCGGGCGGCCCTGCGCGCGGCGACGACCTCCCGGACGGCACCGGGCGCCAGGCTCGTCACCTCGCTGCGCTCCAGGTAGGCGATGTCCTCCGCCGCGTCGAGCACGTCGCGCTCGACGAACCGGCGCCCCAGCTCCAGCAGGAGCCGACGGGCGACGGCCAGCGTCATCACCAGCTGGTAGTGGCTGTCCTCCCGGAACCCGGCGGTCCGGCGCTCCACCTCGACGATCCGCCGGATCACCGGCGTGAGCAGCCGGGCCCGCAGGCCACGCGCGCGGCGGAGCTCGGCGCGGCTGCGCGCGAGCCGGGCCGCACCGTCGCTGTCGGCGGGTGGACCCTGCGCGAGGCTCTTGATGAGCCCGTGCGCCACCTCCGGGGTCTCCCGCAGCGGCGGCAGCCCGACCGTGAAGATGGACATCTCGCGGAACCCGAACTCGCGCAGGTAGGCCTCGACGTCGGCGAGCAGCGCCCGGCCCGCCGCCGTCTCGCGCAGCCGTTCGGCCACGTCTGCGGCCGGCTGCTCGCGGTAGATCCGCAGCAGCTCCGGGTCCGCCCGGACGGCCGCGGCGAGCCGGTCGATCGTGGCATTGGCCTCGGTCGTCACGCACGGCACCGCGGACATCAGCCCGGCGTGCAGCCCGTCGGCCCGCTCCCGGCCGACGACGGCGGCGATCAGCCGCTCGACGGCGGCCCCGGCCAGGAGCCCGCGGGGCATCGCCCCGAACCGGGACGGCATGAGCGAGCCCAACGTGCCCATCAGGGCATCGACCTGCCCGAGCAGCTCGGCGTCGGAGAGCGCACCGAGGTCGGCCGCATCGGCCCGCCGGCACAGCGCCACCAGGGTGCCCTCCGACCGTGCGCGCCAGCCGCTGGTCGAGGTGCTCACCAACCGGGCGAGCGAGGGCACGGCTCGTGGCGCGCCGGTGAGGGCGCGGCGGGTGAACCGGACCTGCTGCGGCGGGACGATCTGGACCACTCCGTCGCCGATCTCGACGATCGCCTCGTCGAGCGTCGGCGTGGCCAGACCCGCCGCCCGGGCGGCGCCGATCATCGCGCGGATCGCCGGCCGGAGGAACAGCGAGACGTCCATCGGGAACGGGGGGAACGGCATGTGGTCGGCGGCCATCCCGTAGTCGCGGCGCGCTCGCGGGGCCTCCCGCGGGGCCGCCTCGGGCTCGGCGGGCGGTTCGGTGGGCAGGGCGGTCAGCGGCCGGGCCTGCACGAGCTGCAGACGACCCGCCGCGCGGGTCCACTCGATGTCCTGCGGACAGCCGAACGCCGTCTCGATCTCGCGGCCGAGCCGCACCAGCTCACCGATGTCCGGTACCGACACCGACCCGCTGACCCGTCGCGCGGTGGACTTGTCCAGGACGGCGTGCTCGCCGCTGACGGTGCCCGAGACCAGGTCCTCGCCGAGACCGCGCACCGCTTCGACCACCACGTGGTCGCGCCGCCCGCTCACCGGGTCGGCGGTGAACAGCACCCCGGCCCACTCGGCGTCCACCATCTCCTGGACGACGACGGCCAGCGCCAGCTCGCTCTCGTCCCAACCCTGGCGTTCGCGGTAGGCGACCGCCCGCGGTGTCCAGAGCGAGGCCCAGCAGTCGCGGACGGCGTCGAGCACCGCCTGCCCGCCGTCGACGCCGAGGTAGGTGTCGTGCTGGCCGGCGAACGAGGCGTCGGCCAGATCCTCCGCGGTGCCCGACGAGCGGACGGCCACCGGCCCTCCGATCCCGGCGTAGGCGGCCAGCACCGCCGAGGCCACCCGCTCGGGTATCGGAACCTGCGGGATCCGCTCGTGCAGCTCGGCGGCCGGGCGGCCGGTGAGCCCGGTGGCATCGAGGAAGTCGCGGTACGCCGCGGTGGTCACGACGAACCCCTCGGGCACCGGGAACCCGGCGTCGATCAGCGCGCCGAGGCCGGCGCCCTTGCCGCCGACGAGCTCGATCTCACGCGGCCCCACGCGCGGCAGCGGAAGTGTGTAGTCGGCCACGGCGGGCTCCTCGCACCTGGATTCGGCTAATCTTCACCGTCTGGTGGAGTTCGACGCTACTGTGTCGTAACGCAATGTTCAACAAGCGATGAAAAGCAAGAAGCAGATGGGCGGATGGCCGTGGGCGAGTCGGACGAGCCGGACGCGGCAGGCAGGCCCGGCCGGTGGCGCACCGGGGAGCGCAGCCGCCGACGCATCCTCGATGCGGCCCGCGCGTCGTTCGCCGAACGCGGCTACGACCGCGCCACCATCCGCCGGATCGCGGCCACCGCAGAGGTCGACCCGGCGATGGTCTACTACTTCTTCGAGACCAAGTCGCGGCTGTTCAGCGCGGCGCTGGAGATGCCGGTGAACCCGGCGGAGCGGGTCGCGTCCGAGCTCGCGGAAGGCCTCGACGGCCTGGGCGAGCGCATCGTGCGGCACTTCCTGGGCGTCTGGGACCAGGCGCCCACGATCGAGCCGCTGCTCGCGCTGCTGCGGTCCGCGCCGACCGACGAGCGCTCGGCCGCGATGTTCACCGAGTACATCGAGCGGGAGATCATCACCCGGATCGCCACGGCTGTCCCGGAGCCGGCGCGCCTGCGTGCCGAGCTGCTCGGATCACACCTGATGGGCCTGATGCTCGCCCGCTATGTGCTCCGTATGGAGCCGCTCGCCTCGACCCCGCCGGACACCGTCGCGAACTGGATGGGGCCGACCCTGCAGCGCTACCTCACCGACCCCGCTCCGGAGCCGGCCTGACCGCAGACGGCCCGTCCGGTTCCCCGGTTCCCCGAGGGGTCCCCTCGCCGCGCACAACCTCTCACCGTCCACGCTGGACGACGACCGGATCGCGCAGGACTGGCTGGACGTCATCGCGTTCGGCGGCACCACGCCCGGCCCGGGCCTCCCGACGCCGGGCACTACGGCTACCTGGAGCGCCCGGTCGAGGTGAACCGGGCCCTGGTCGACTACCTGGTGTGATCACGGATCGGGAGCAGATCCGGCCGCGAGTGGCCGGATGCGTTCCGGATCCGTGATCGGTCCGGGCTCAGAGCACCGGTACCTGCGCGGGCAGCCGCAGCACGTGCGCGACGTTCTCGGTCGGGATCAGCCGGACGAAGTTGCGCTCGCCCCAGCGGAAGGTTTGCCCGGAGACCTCGTCGTGGACGTCCACGACGTCCTCGTATCGCAGGCCCAGCGCCGGCATGTCCAGGGTGATCGTGCCCTGGCGCGCCTCCCACGAGTTCAGCGTGCAGACGACGAGCACCTGGTCGCCGGTGGCCGGGTCGAGCCGGGAGTAGGCGATGATCTCCTCGTTGTCCACGTCGTGGAAGTGGATCTCGCGCAGCTGCTGCAGCGACGGGTGCGCGCGCCGGATCTCGTTGAGCTGGGTCAGGTAGGGCTCCAGCGACCGGCCCTGATTCAGCGCGGTCTCGAACTCGCGCGGGCGCAGCTCGTACTTCTCCGAGTCGAGGTACTCCTCGCTGTCCGGCTTCACCGGGACGCCCTCGTACAGCTCGAATCCGGAGTAGACACCCCAGGTCGGCGACATCGTCGCGGCCAGGGTGGCCCGGACGGCGAACATCGCGGGCCCACCGTTCTGCAACGACTCGTGCAGGATGTCCGGGGTGTTGGTGAACAGGTTCGGCCGGCACTCGTCGGCGTGCTCGGCGTGCATCATGGCGAAGTCGGCCAGCTCCTCCTTGCCGGTCCGCCATGTGAAGTACGTGTAGGACTGGGTGAAGCCCAGCCGCGCGAGCCCGAACAGCCGGGCCGGACGGGTGAACGCCTCCGCCAGGAACAGCACCTCGGGATGGCGGTGCTTGACCTCCCAGATCAGCCAGTGCCAGAAGTTCGGCGGCTTGGTGTGCGGGTTGTCCACCCGGAAGATCTTCACGCCGTGCTCGACCCAGGTCAGCACCACGCGCAGGCACTCGGTGTAGATGCCGTCCGGGTCGCGGTCGAAGTTGAGCGGGTAGATGTCCTGGTAGCGCTTCGGCGGGTTCTCCGCGTACGCGATCGTCCCGTCCGGACGGACGGTGAACCACTCCGGGTGCTCGGTGACCCACGGGTGGTCCGGCGCGCACTGCAGCGCCAGGTCGAGCGCGACCTCCATGCCGAGCTCCTCGGCCTTGGCGACGAACGCGTCGAAGTCGTCGAAGTCGCCCAGCTCGGGGTCGATCGCGTCGTGACCGCCCGCGGCCGAGCCGATCGCCCACGGGGACCCGACGTCGCCGGGCTCGGCGTGCACGGAGTTGTTGCGGCCCTTGCGGTGTACCGTGCCGACCGGGTGGATCGGCGGCAGGTAGGCGACGTCGAAGCCCATCCGCGCGACCCGGTCCAGCTCCTTGGCCGACGTCGCGAGCGTGCCGTGCACCGCGCGGCCGGTCTCGTCCCGGCCGCCGGTGGAGCGGGGGAAGAACTCGTACCAGGAGCCGTACAGCGCGCGCCGCCGGTCGACGTGGATCTCGCGTTCCGGCCCGCGGGTGATCAGTTCCCGGACCGGGCGCGCGGTCATGATCGTGACGACGGCGTCGAACAGGGCCGGGGCTATCCGCGCGCGCAGCGGCAGTGCGGTGTCCCGCAGCGTGTTCGCCGCGCCCAGCAGCAGGTCGCGCTGCTCCTTCTCGGCCGGGCGGCGGCCGACCCGCTGCAGCAGCCGGGCCCCGGTCTCCAGGTCGTTGGCGAGCTCGTCGGGGGTCTGGCCGGCGGCCACCTTCTTCTCCACCGCGTTGCGCCAGGTCGACCACGGGTCGCTCCAGGCGTCCACCCGGAACGTCCAGCGGCCCTCGGCGTCGGGTGCCACGAACGCGACGAACCGGTCGGTGCCGGCGCCCTCGGGCCGCATCCGGACGTAGCGGGGCTGGCCGGGGCTCCCGTCCGCCCGGAGCGGGGTGAACACGACGTTGGCCGCGACCGCGTCGTGACCCTCCCGCCACACGTTCGCGCGGACGGGCACGACCTCGCCGACCACGGCCTTGGCCGGGTCTCCGCTCTGCACGAAGGGGGTCACGTCATCGATTCCGAGCCGCCCCGTCATCGGGCGTCACCCCCGGTTCCAGCTCGAGATCTCGTGCACGCCGGGACCTGTGTGGCGCACGGGACAACCGTACCCAGCCGGTCCCGGGCGGCGCGCGACGGGACACGCCCGTTCGTGCCCCGGCATCGGCCGTGCCCGGGGCGCGGGTCTCCTGCCCGGACGGGGACGGCGTTAGTCTCACGCGCCGTGAGAGCCCTGCGCCGATTCACCGTCCGTGCCCAGCTGCCCGGTCCGCTGGCCCTGCTCCAGACGCTGGCGACGAACCTGCGGTGGACCTGGCACGCGCCCACCCGGGAGCTGTTCGCCTCGCTCGACCCGCAGGCCTGGTCGGCTTGCGGGCAGGACCCGGTCCGGTTGCTCGGCGAGATCCCGACCTCCCGGCTGGACGAGCTCGCCGCCGACGAGGCGATCGCGGCGACCGTGCGGGAGCGGGCCGACGAGCTCGAGGCCTACCTGGCGGGGCCGCGCTGGTACCAGGAGGAGGCGGGCGACGACCCGGCGCTGCCCGACGCCGTCGCCTACTTCTCGATGGAGTTCGGCGTCTCCGAGGTGCTGCCGAACTACTCCGGCGGCCTCGGCGTGCTGGCCGGCGACCACCTCAAGGCGGCCTCCGACCTGGGCGTCCCGCTGGTCGCGGTGGGGCTGCTCTACCGCTCCGGCTACTTCCGCCAGTCGCTGTCGCTGGACGGCTGGCAGCTCGAGCACTACCCGGCGATCGATCCGCAGGGGCTGCCGCTGCAGCTGCTCACCACCGGCGGTGACCACGGGGGCGACCCGCTGCTGGTCGAGGTCGCGATGCCCGGCGACCGCACGCTGGCCGCCCGGGTGTGGGTGGCCCGGGTCGGCCGGGTTCCGCTGCTGCTGCTCGACTCCGACATCGAGGAGAACGAGCCGGACCTGCGCGGGGTCACCGACCGGCTCTACGGCGGCGACCAGGACCACCGGATCCAGCAGGAGATCCTGATCGGGGTCGGCGGCGTCCGCGCGGTGCGCGCGTTCTGCGCCACCACCGGGCACCCGACGCCGGAGGTCTTCCACACCAACGAGGGGCACGCCGGCTTCCTCGGCCTCGAGCGGATCCGCGAGCTGTGCACCGGTTCGGCGGTCGCCGCGAACGGGGCCGGGCCGTCGTCGAGCTCACCGGTGACGGCGTCCGGGTCCGGGCTGGACTTCGACGAGGCGCTGGCCGCGATCCGCGCCGGGACGGTGTTCACCACCCACACCCCGGTGCCGGCGGGCATCGACCGGTTCGGGCTCGACCTGGTCCGGCACTACCTCACCGACCGGTTGCTTCCGGGCCTGCCCGCCGACCGGCTGCTGGCGCTGGGCTCGGAGGAGAACCCGGAGACCTTCAACATGGCGCACATGGGCCTGCGGCTGGCCCAGCGCGCGAACGGGGTGTCCCGGCTGCACGGGCAGGTCTCCCGCGACATGTTCGGCGGGATGTGGGCGGGCTTCGACCGTGACGAGGTGCCGATCGGCTCGGTCACCAACGGCGTGCACGGCCACACCTGGGAGGCCACCCAGGTCACCGAGCTGCTCGGCGATCCGCCCCCGGACCGGTCGGCGCACCCGCCGACCGAGGTCTCCGACGCCGACCTGTGGGCGCTGCGCAACACGCTGCGCTCGCGGCTGGTGGACGAGGTGCGCCGGCGGGTCCGCGCGGCGTGGCTGGAGCGTGGCGCGTCCGAGCCGGAGCTGGGTTGGACCGACCACGTCTTCGACTCCGACGTGCTGACCGTCGGCTTCGCCCGCCGGGTGCCGACCTACAAGCGGCTGACCCTGATGCTGCGCGACCCGGACCGGCTGCGCGGGCTGCTGCTCGACCCGCACCGCCCGGTGCAGCTGATCGTGGCCGGCAAGTCGCACCCGGCCGACGACGGCGGCAAGGCGCTGATCCAGCAGATCGTCCGGTTCGCCGACGACGCCGGCGTCCGGCACCGCATCGTGTTCCTGCCCGACTACGACATGTCGATGGCCCGCTACCTCTACTGGGGCTGCGACGTGTGGTTGAACAACCCGCTGCGCCCGTTGGAGGCGTGCGGGACCTCGGGCATGAAGTCGGCGCTGAACGGCGGGCTGAACCTGTCCATCCGGGACGGTTGGTGGGACGAGTTCTACGACGGCGGCAACGGGTGGGCCATCCCGACCGCGGACGGCGTCGAGGACCCGACCCGGCGCGACGACCTGGAGGCGAACGCGCTCTACGAGCTGATCTCCACCCAGGTCGCGCCTGCCTTCTACGACCGCACCGACGGCGTTCCCACCCGCTGGGTGGAGATGGTGCGGCACACGCTGAGCACGCTGCGCCCGAAGGTGCAGGCGACCCGGATGGTCCGCGAGTACGTGCAGGACTGGTACGTCCCGGCCGCCCGCGCGGCCGCCGACGTCACCGGGTCGGACTACGCCGCGGCCCGTGACATCGCGCAGTACCGGGCCCGGCTGAACAAGGCCTGGAACCACGTCCGGATCACCGGGGTGGACGCCTCCGGGCTGCCGGAGACCCCGGTCGTCGGGTCGCCGATGACGGTCCGCGCGGGCGTCGACCTGGCCGGGCTGGAGCCCTCGGACGTGACGGTGGAGGCCGTCGTCGGGCGGGTGGACGACACTGACGAGCTGGCCGGGCCGATCACGGCGGCGATGGAGCACCGCGGCGACGACAGCTGGGAGGTCGCGGTACCGCTGCCGCACGCCGGGCTGACCGGGTACACGGTCCGGGTGCTGCCCCGGCACCCGCACCTGTCGTCGTCGGCGGAGCTGGCGAAGATCGTGCTGGCCGGCTGACCCGGCCCCGGCGACCGTCCGGGGGCAACCCCGGGTCCGTTCCGGGGGTTGTCTCCGATCCGGGGCCGGTCGTGCCGCCCTAGCGTCGATCCGGGCCCGCCTTCCGGCGTGCCGGACGACGGGGGGCGTACCGGTGATCGAGACCGTGATGGCGGTGGCCGCCTCACCATGGGTGGTGCCGCTGCTGTTCGTGTTGTGCGCGGTCGACGGCTTCCTGCCGCCGGTGCCCAGCGAGTCCGTGCTGATCGCGCTGGCCACGCTGTCGGCGACCGCGGCGATCCCCCCGGTACCGGTGCCGGTCCTGGTGGCGGTGGGATCGCTGGGCGCGTTCGCCGGGGACCAGATCGCCTACCGGCTCGGGGCGCGGGTGCCACTGCAGCGCTGGCCGTGGTTCCGCGGCCCGCACGGGCAGCGCAGGTTCCATCGGGTGCGGACGACGTTGCGGGCCCGCGGCATGGCGCTGATCCTCGCCGCGCGCCACGTGCCGGTCCTGCGGGTCGTCGTCACGATGACGGCGGGGGCGACGGGCTACCCGCGGCGCCGGTTCCTGCTCGCGACCGCCGTCGCCTCGCCCGTCTGGGCGGGGTACTGCGTCCTGCTCGGGGTCGGCGCCGGGACCGTGCTGCCGCTGCCCCCGCTGGCCGCGGTCGCCGTCGGTGTGGTGACCGGGGCACTGCTCGGCACGCTCGCCGACCAGGTCGCGCAGCGGGTGCGGGTCCGGCGGGCGGTGCCCGATCCGGCCTGGGCGGACACGGAGTGAGACCGCCCCGGCCGGTGTCAGCTGCTCGGCGTCACCCGACGGTCGCGGACGTGCGGGCGGTGTAGGTGTCCCCGCGCGGGGACACGGTGCTCAGGACCAGCTCGTGCCTGCCGGGGGCGAGCCCGTCGACGGTGACCGCCTGGTCCCGGCTGCCACAGATCCCGCTCCAGACGACCCGGTGACGGCTGCGTCACACGTTGGTGTGAACGACATCCGTTCGGAGTGGTGGCCGGCGCGGGAGGGTCAACGCCCGCAGAGCCGTCCGCAGGGCAGGCGCCCGCGCGCGTGGCGATGTACACGCGCCGTCCGGTGTGGGGCGGGTCAGCCCCCGCAGCACCCGCCGCCGCAGCAGCCCCCGCCGCCGGCCGGTGCCCCCGCCGGCTGCGGCGCGCGGTCGCCGGACGAGCGCCCGCCCAGCGACACCGTGGAGAGCAGCTTGACGGTGTCCATGTGCCCGTGCGGGCAGGCCGCGGGCTCCGCGGCGGCCGTCATCGACCGGTCCACCTCGAACGTCCCCGGGGCCCCGCCCGCGGCGCACTCCCGGCAGCGGAACTCGTATCGCGGCATGCGCGCAGCCTACGCCGCGGAGATCCCCCGGCGCTGCTCCCGGACTCGCGACCGGTCCGGCGCTACTGCCGGTACCCACCCGTTCCGACCGGCGCCTCCACCCGCCGAGATGCAGCTCAGGGGCTTCCGGAGATCGACAATTGCCCCTGAGGTACATCTCGGCGGGGATGCGCGCCGGGACGGCCTCAGGACGCCCGGTGCAGGAGAGGCCCGTGCGCAGGCCGCTCCTACGCGGCGGCGTGCCGGCTCACCGGCTGCGCAGCAGGCGGACCGAGCGGGGCGGCAGCACGATCGTCGACCCGGCCTCGAGCGGGGACGTATCGGCGGGGGTGCCGTCGTCGGCGGTCGAGTCGAGGACCGGGTCGAAGCCGTGCCCGGCCGGAAGCACGCAGTCCACCGGCCGGTCCCCGGAGTGCAGCACCAGCAGCCAGTAGTCGGCCAGCAGCACGACCAGGGTGCGACGGCCGTCGTCGTGCCAGTCGTGCGGTTCCATCGGCCGGCCGGACGGGTCCCACCAGAGCACCTCGCCGTCGACGTAGAACTGGTCGCGGTGCAGCACCGGCGACTCCCGGCGCAGGGCGGTGAGCTTCGCGGTGAAGGCCCCCATCGCCGCGGCCTCGTCGGTGGCCGTCCAGTCCACCCAGGACGTCTCGTCGTCGCGGCAGTAGGGGTTGTTGTTGCCGCCCTGGGTGCGCCAGCGCTCGTCCCCGCCGGTGATCATCGGGGTGCCGATGGACAGCAGCAGGGTCGCCATCATCGCCCGGGCGGTGGCGAGCCGGGCGGCGCGGATCCCGGCGTCGTCGGTCTCGCCCTCGGCACCGAGGTTCTGCGACCGGTTGTCGTCCGTGCCGTCGCGGTTGTTCTCACCGTTGCCCTCGTTGTGCTTGCGCTCGTAGGAGACGAGGTCGCGCAGGGTGAAGCCGTCGTGCGCGGTCACGAAGTTGACCGAGGCCCACGGCCGCCTGCCGGACAGCCGGTAGATGTCGGAGCTGCCGGTCAGCCGGGACGCGAGCTCGGCGACCCCGCCGTGCCCGCGCCAGAAGTCGCGGACGGCGTCCCGGTAGCGCCCGTTCCACTCCGACCACGCGACGCCGAACCCGCCGACCCGGTAACCCTCGCCGGTCGCGTCCCACGGCTCGGCGATCAGCTTGCAGGTCGACAGGGTCGGGTCCTGGGCGATCGCCGTCAGCATCGCGGAGGACGGGGAGAACGGGCCGGACCGCGGCCGGCCGAGCACCGAGGCGAGGTCGACCCGGAACCCGTCGACTCCGTAGGAGTGCACCCAGTGCCGCATCGCGTCGCAGACCAGCCGGATCACAGTCGGCGACCCGGCGTCGAGGGTGTTGCCGGTGCCGGTGATGTCCGCGTCGTGCCCGGACCCGCCGAGGGAGTAGTAGGCCGGGGCGTCCAGCCCGCGGAACGACAGCGTCGTCCCGCCGACCCCGCCCTCGCAGGTGTGGTTCGGGACGATGTCGAGGATCACCTCGATCCCGGCCGCGTGCAGCGTGTCGACCAGGTAGCGGAACTCGGCGCACTCGTTGCCGGGCACGGCGGCGTAGCCCGGGTGCGGGGCCAGGAAGCCGAGCGTGGAGTAGCCCCAGTAGTTCACCGCGCCGCGTTCCAGCAACGGCGGTTCCTCGGCGATCGCCTGGATCGGCAGCAGCTCGACGGCGGTGACCCCGGTCCGCTGCAGCTGCGCGATCACGGCCGGGTGCGCCAGGCCCAGGTAGGTGCCGCGGTGGCTCTCCGGGACCTCCGGGTGCAGCTTCGTCCAGCCCTTGACGTGCACTTCCGAGATCACCGTCTCGGACCACGGCACGTCCGGCCGGGGCGGGCGCGGCATCGGGTTGGCGGCGGTCACCACCGACAACGGCACGCTGTCCAGCGAGTCGATCGTGCTCGCCGGGCCGGACATCGGGTCGCCGTCCCACCCGCGCGCGGCGACGACGTCGGTGACCCGGCCGGTGATCCGCTCGGCGTACGGGTCGACCAGGATCTTGTGCGGGTTGGTCCGCAGCCCGTCGAACGGCCGGTAGGGCCCGTGCGCGCGGAACCCGTAGCGCTGGCCGGCCCGGACCCCCGGGACGTGCCCGTGCCAGACGCCGAACGTGTGCTCGCGCAGCTCGACCCGGCGCTCGGTGAGCGCGCCGGGCTCGCCGTCGACGAGGCAGACCTCGACCATGTCCGCGCTGGTCGAGGCGACCGCGAAGCGGGTCCCGTGGTCGTCGGGGTGGGCACCGAGCGGGAAGACAGGCACGGTCGGCCAGGATAGGGGTGTGAGCACCCCCGGAACCTCGCCCACGCCCGGCGTCACAGCTTCCGAGAGCAGCGCCAGCGGAACGAGCGTCGGCGCCGAGAGCAGCGACAGCGGAACGAGCGTCGGCGCCGAGAGCAGCGCCAGCGGAACGAGCGTCGGCGCCGAGAGCAGCGCCAGCGGAACGAGCAGCAGCATCGACTCCGAGGACCTGGTGATCGGGATGGACGGCGCGACCGTCCGCCGCGGTCGGACGACCCTGCTCGATGCCGTCGACTGGCGGGTCGAGCTCGACGAACGCTGGGTCGTGCTCGGCCCGAACGGCGCCGGGAAGACCACCCTGCTCCGCCTCGCCGGAGCCGAGCTGCACCCGACCGCGGGCCGGGTGCAGATCCTCGGCGAGCGGATGGGCCGGGTGAACGTCTTCGAGCTGCGCCCCCGGATCGGCCTGACCTCGGCCAACCTCGGGGTGCGGATCCCGGGCGACGAGATCGTGTCCGACGTCGTGGTCTCGGCCGGGTACGGCGTGCTCGGCCGCTGGAACGAGGACTACGAGAGCTACGACACCGCCCGCGCCCGCCAGCTGCTCGAGCAGCTGGGGATGGGCCCGCTGGCCGGGCGGCCGTACGCGACGCTGTCCGAGGGCGAGCGCAAGCGGACGCTGATCGCCCGCGCGCTGATGACCGACCCCGAGCTGCTGCTGCTCGACGAGCCCGCCGCCGGTCTGGACCTGGGTGGGCGCGAGGACCTGGTGTCCCGGCTGTCGGGGCTCGCACTCGACCCGGAGGCCCCGGCGTCGGTGCTGGTCACCCACCACGTCGAGGAGATCCCGCCCGGCTACACGCACGCGATGCTGCTGCGCGAGGGCCGCGTCGTCACCGCCGGCCTGCTCGACGACGTCCTGACCGACGAGGCCCTCTCCGAGACCTTCGGCCTCCCGCTGGCCGTGCAACGCCGCCGCAACCGCTACACCGCCTACCGCAAGGGCTGAAGGGGGTTAGGGTCCGGCGCGTGACCGAATTCGTGAGCCTGTCCGTGGACGCCGGCGTCGGGACGATCCGGATCGACCGGCCGCCGATGAACGCCCTGAACCGCCAGATCCAGGGCGAGCTGCTGGAGGTGTCGGAGGAGGCGGCGTCGCGCGCGGACGTGCGTGCCGTCGTCGTGTACGGGGGGGAGAAGACCTTCGCCGCCGGCGCCGACGTCAAGGAGATGGCGTCGATGTCGTACGCGGACATGGCCCCGGTGGCCCGCAAGCTGTCGGCCGGGCTGGGCGCGATCTCGACGATCCCGAAGCCGACCGTGGCCGCGGTGACCGGTTACGCCCTCGGCGGCGGCCTGGAGGTCGCGCTCGGCGCCGACCGCCGGATCGTCGGTGACAACGCCAAGTTCGGCTTCCCGGAGATCCTGCTCGGCATCTTCCCGGGCGGCGGCGGCACCCAGCGCGCGGCGCGGCTGATCGGGCCGAGCCGTACCAAGGACCTGATCTACACCGGCCGGATGGTCAAGGCCGAGGAGGCACTGGCGATCGGGCTGGTGGACGAGGTCGTGCCGGCCGACGACGTCTACACCCGTGCCGTCGAGTGGGCCTCGCAGTTCACGGCCGGGCCCGCGCTCGCCTACGCCGCGGCGAAGAAGGCGATCGACGGCGGCCTGGACACCGACCTGCGGACCGGCCTGGACATCGAGTCCGAGGCGTTCGCCGGGGTGTTCGCCTCCGAGGACGCGACGATCGGCATGGAGTCGTTCGTGGAGAACGGCCCGGGGAAGGCCGCCTTCGGCGGCTCGTGAGTGGTTATCGCGGTCCTGACCGCGATAACCACTCACGGGCTGCGGTGGTGGCTCTGAAACACTCCTGGTCATGAGTTCGGACCCGGCGCCCACCCCGCACGCCACCCCCGAGCAGGTCGAGGCCGCGTGGCACGATCGCAAACTCGCCAACGTCCTCTACCACGACTGGGAGGCCGGGACCTATGACGAGAAGTGGTCGATCAGCTACGACGAGCGCTGCATCGACTACGCCGTCGGCCGGTTCCGCACCGCCGCCCCGTGGGACGGCCGTCCCTACCTGCGGGCGCTGGAGCTGGGCAGCGGCACCGGGTTCTTCCTGCTCAACCTGATGCAGGCCGGGGTGGCCGACCGTGGGGTCGTCACCGACCTGTCGCCGGGCATGGTGGCTGCCGCGCAGCGCAACGCCGAGGGGCTCGGTCTCGACGTCGAGGGCCGGGTCGTCGACGGTGAGCACATCCCGTTCCCGGACGACAGCTTCGACCTCGTCGTCGGGCACGCGGTGCTGCACCACATCCCGGACGTCGAGGCCGCGCTGCGCGAGGTGCTGCGGGTGCTGGAGCCGGGTGGCCGGTTCGTCTTCGCCGGTGAGCCGACCACGGTCGGTGACGCGTACGCCCGCAAGCTCGGTCAGTGGACCTGGAAGGCCACCACCACCCTCACGAAGCTGCCCCCGCTGCAGGGCTGGCGGCGCCCGCAGCACGAGCTCGACGAGTCGTCCAGGGCGGCGGCGCTGGAGTCCGTCGTGGACATCCACACGTTCGACCCGGCGGTCCTGGAAGGCACCGCGCGCGCCGCGGGCGCCGAGGGCGTCGCCGCCGCCACCGAGGAGTTCTCCGCGGCGATGCTGGGCTGGCCGGTGCGGACGTTCGAGGCCGCCGTCCCGCCCGGGAAGCTGGGCTGGAACTGGGCGATGTTCGCCTACCACGGCTGGCAGCGACTGTCCTGGCTGGACGAGCACCTGCTGACCCGGGTCGTCCCGCGCAGCTGGTTCTACAACGCCCTGCTCACCGGTACGAAACCGCGATGACCGGCTCGCCGGAACGGCCCCGGACGCGGGTGCTCGGCGTCACACTCGACGACGTGGAGCACCCGCTGGAGCCGTTCTGGCGCGGCATCATCGCCTACCGGCTGCTGACCCTGGTCACCGTCGCCGGGGTGACGCTCTGGCACCTGCGCACCGGCTACGCGAGCCCGGCGAGCGCACTGGCCGTGCTCGCGGTGATGACGGTGTGGACGGCCGTGACGTCCTGGGGCTACCTCGGCGGGCTGCCCGGCACCCCGGACCGGCGCGGCCGGCTGGCGCTGGTCGACCTGGGCGTCTCGCTGGCGACGATGGCGACCACCCCGCTGATCGTCACCGATGCCCACCTGGACGCCGGCGGTCCCGGCATGGGCTCGATCTGGACCTCCGGCGCGGTGCTGGCCTGCGCCGTCGCCTACCGGATCACCGGTGGGGTCCTCGCGGCCCTCGCGGTCTCCGCGGCGCTGGTGGGTTCCAAGCAGCGGTTCGGGGTGCTCGAGCTGGGCGACATCCAGCTGCTGGTGCTGGCCGGGCTGACCATCGGCTACGCCTCGCACGTGCTGGAGCGCACCGCCGCCCGGCTGCGCCGGCTGGCCGCCGAGCAGGCCGCCGACGCCGAGCGCGAGCGGCTCACCCGCTCCATCCACGACGGCGTGCTGCAGGTGCTCGCACACGTCCAGCGCCGCGGTGCCGAGCTGGGCGGCGGTGCCGCGGAGCTCGGCCTGCTGGCCGGCGAGCAGGAGACGGTGCTGCGGTCGCTGCTCACCGGCGGCGCCGGGAGCACCGACGCGTCCGGGAACCGGGACCTGGCCGCGGCGCTGCGCGGTCTCGGCTCGGACCGGGTCACGGTGTCCGCCCCCGCGCACCCGGTGGCCCTGGCGGGTCCGGTCGCCGACGAGGTGGAGGCCGCGGTGCGGGCCGCGCTGGCGAACGTGGCGGTGCACGCCGGGCCGGGCGTGCGGGCCTGGGTGCTGCTGGAGCAGCTGTCCGGTGTCGTCGAGATCAGCGTCCGCGACGACGGCCCCGGCATCCCCGAGGGCCGCCTCGCCGAGGCCGAGGCCGAGGGACGCCTGGGGGTGTCGCGCTCGATCCGGGGCCGGGTGTCGGGGATCGGTGGCACCCTGATCCTGGACACCGGGCCGGATCTCGGTACCGAATGGGTGATCCGGCTGGAGCCCAGCGACCGATGAGCACTCCGAACGGGGGGACGCATGGCTGAGCGGGGGGATGCCGGAGCTTCCGGGCCGATCCGGGTGATGGTCGTCGACGACCATCCGATCTGGCGGGAGGGCGTCGCGCGGGACCTGACCGAGCGCGGCTGCGACGTCGTCGCCACCGCCCCGGACGCGCCGGCGGCGGTGCGGATCGCCACCGCGGTCCGGCCGGACGTGATCCTGATGGACCTCAACCTGGGCACGACGTCCGGCGTCGAGGCGATCGGGGAGATCGCGCAGAGGACGCCCGACAGCCGAGTGCTGGTGCTCTCGGCGTCCGGCGAGCACTCCGACGTGCTGGAGGCGTGCAAGGCCGGGGCGCTGGGCTACCTGGTCAAGTCGGCCGGCGTGGACGAGCTGATCGACGCCGTGCAGCGCACCGCCCGCGGCGTCGCGGTGTTCACCCCGGGGCTGGCCGGGCTGGTGCTGGGGGAGTACCGGCGGCTCGCCGATGCGCCGAAGCCGGCGGACGGCTCGCCGGCCGTCCCGGCACTGACCGACCGGGAGACCGAGGTGCTCCGGCTGGTCGCGAAGGGGATGACGGCCCGCCAGATCGCCGCCAAGCTCGTCGTATCGCACCGCACGGTGGAGAGTCACGTGCAGAACACGCTGCGCAAGCTGCAGCTGCACAACCGCAGCCAGCTCGTCCGGTACGCGATCGAGCAGGGCCTGGCGGACTGAGCGGGATCCGGGGGCTACCCGGATCACGATCCGGTCACGACGACCGGCACACTCGCAGCTGCCCCCGACGACCGCCTCCCGACGGAGCCTCCGTGACCCACCTCGCCGTGCTCGCCGAGCGCGCGCTCGACAGCCCCTGGTTGCTGCTGCTGCTCGTCGTGGCGGTGATCGTGGACGGGCCGCTGCCGGTCCTGCCCAGCGAACCGGTGCTGTTCAGCGCGATCGGCACCGCCTCCGCGTCCGGTGACGAGCTGCGGATCGTCGCGCTGTTCGGGGCCGTGCTGCTCGGCTCCCTGCTGGGGGACGGCCTGCTCTACGGGTCGGGCCGGTCGTCGCACCGGCTGGTGCGCGGCAGCGGGCAGGACGGCGCCGTGGCTGCGTTCGTCCGCCGGCACCTGCACCGGCGCCCGATCGTCGCGCTGGTCGCGACCCGGCTGGTGCCCGGTGGCCGGCTGGCCGCCGTGACGGCGGCCGGCCGCTTCCGGCTGCCGTTGCGCGCGTTCCTGCCGGCCACGATCCTCGCCTCGGTGGCGTGGAGCGGCTGGATGACCGGTGTCGGCCTGCTCGTCGGCCCGGTGACCGGCGGCGACCCGTTGCTGTCGGTGCTGGCCGGGGGCGTGCTGGCGCTGCTGGTCGGCGTCTCCGCGGCGTCGGCCCGGGCGGTGCTGCGGACCGTGCACCGGCGCCGGGACCGCGCTGCCGCGGCCCTCGCCTGAGCGGCGTCCACGCCGGCACATCTCCCCGTCCGGCGGGCCCGGTCGGCCGCGTGACCTGGCAAGCTGGACGCTCCGGCGGGTCCGGACGAACGGGGGCACGCGCACGTGGAGTACGACGAGTCGGGTCCGCTCGGCCGCGGTGCCGTCCTCGTGGGGGAGCCGCCGGTGCCGGCCGGGCTGCGCGTGCTGATCCGCACCCCGCCCACCGCCGTGGAGACCGCGGTGACCCGGCACCGGCCGTCACTGGTGCTGGTGGACCTGGTCGCCGGCGGCGCCCGCACCCCGGGCCTGTCCGCGATCGCGGCGCTCACCGCGCGGGTACCGGAACTGCCGGTGCTCGCCGTCGCCGCCCCGGACGCCGAGCACGGGCTGGTGCTCGACGCCGTCCGGGCCGGGGCGAGCGGCGTCGCGATCACCGTCGATCCCGGCGAGCTGGCCGGCATCGCCGCCGCGGCCGTCGCGGGCCGCCCGGCGTTCTCCCCGGGGCTGGCCGCGATGGTGCTGGAGTCGGTCGCCGTACCGGCGTCGGCCGCGGTCCCGGTACTGAGCCCGCGCGAGTCGGAGGTGCTGCAGCTCATCGTCGAGGGGCTCACCGCCCGGCAGATCGCCGCGCGGCTGGTGCTCTCGCCGCGCACGGTGGAGAACCACGTGCAGCGGCTGCTGCGCAAGTGCGAGGTGCCCGGGCGGGGTGCCCTGGTCCGGCACGCGATCGAGCACGGCCTGGCCTGAAGCACGGCCCGGCCTGAAGCAGCCTGACGGTCGGCTCAGCCGCCGACCAGCCGGGCCAGCACGGCCTCGAGCATCGCGGGGACGTCCGGGGTGTGTGCCACCCGCACCGACGGCGTCGTGTCCTCGGCGCCGGGCAGCGGGACGGTCGCGCCGCGGGCCGGGCCGACCTCGCAGGAGACGGCGAGCGGGACCGGTCGCACCGGCAGCGACCCGGGCGCGACGCACTCGAGCAGCGCGGTCGCGTCGTGGATCGCGACGGCATCGCGACCGTACCGGGCCCGGTAGAAGCCGTGGTACGGCGCGATCATCGCCGCCAGCTCTGCGCACACCGGGTCGGCGCCGGCGAGCGCGGCCACCCATTCCTGGCCCGCCGCGCAGGCCAGCGTGACCTCCAGCGGTACCAGCGTCACCGGGACCCGGTCCTGGGTCAGAACCCGGTGCGCGGCCTCCGGGTCGGCGTGCACGTTGAACTCGGCCGCGCCGGTGACGTTGCCGCCGCCGAGCGCGCCGCCCATCACGACGATCCGCTCGATGTTCCCGGCGAGCTCGGGATGCGCGGCCAACAGCAGCGCGGTGTCGGTCAGCGGGCCGATCGAGGCGATCGTGACCGGCTCGGCGGAGCCGGCCAGCACCTGCGCCATCAGCGCGATGCCGGATCCCGGCCGGGGCGGGACCGGGTCGGGCAGGTGCGCGGCACGACCGCCGAGCCCGTCCTCGCCGTGCACGTGCCCGGCCCGGCGGGCCAGGGGGTGCACCAGCGGCCGGTCCGCCCCGACGCCGAGCGGGACGTCCGGGCGCCCGGTGAGCGCGAGCAGCCGCCCGGCGTTGGGCAGGGTGTCCTCCGAACCGACGTTGCCGAAGGCCGCCACGACCGCCCGCACGTCGACCTCCGGGCTGCGCAGGGCCAGGACCAGGGCGACGGCGTCGTCCACGCCGGGGTCGGTGTCGATGATCAGCGGGCGGGCACTCACGGCCGCCGACCCTACGGGCTACTCGCTGCGGGTCGGCTCGTCCTCGTTCTCGGCGTCGAGCTCGCGCGCCGCCGCCTCGGTGGCGCCGGTGTCGTCGGTGCTCCCGGCCGGCCGGGCCCCGCCGGTGTGGTCGAGCCGGTCGCGGACGGTGCCGGTACCGCCTGCGGTGACCTCGTCGGTACCGACGTCGGTCCCGTCGTCCGGTTCGTGCTGCTCGGGTCGGGTCACGGGCACTCCTGGAGATCGGGGCCGGGATCGGGGTCGGGATCGGCTCCGTATCGGGGTCGCGGTCGGTGGGAGGTACCCGCTCCGGTGGCCGGGACACACCCTAGGGTCGGCCGGGTGAGACCCCGGCCGGACCGCGATCCCGAGCAGGCGCGGCTGTTCACCCTCACCTCGCTGCGCTGGATCCTGCGGCACCGCGCGTTCACCCCGTGGTACCTGCGGCGGTACTGGCGGCTGCTGGTGCTGCGGATCCGGCACCCGCACGTCGTGTTGCGCGGGATGGTGTTCCTCGGCAAGGACGTGACGCTGGAGGCCCGGCCAGGGTTCGGACGCCTGGAGATCGGCCGCTGGGTGCACATCGGGGACGGCACCGCGCTGCGCTGCCACGAGGGCTCGATGCGGGTCGGCGACAAGGTCGTGTTCGGCCGGAACAACACCCTGAACTGCTACCTCGACGTCGAGATCGGCGCGACCACGCTGGTCGCGGACTGGGTCTACGTCACCGACTTCGACCACCGGACCGCCGACCTGCACCGGCCGATCAAGGACCAGGGGATCGTGAAGTCGCCGGTGCGGATCGGCGAGGGCTGCTGGCTCGGGGTGAAGACGACGGTGCTGCGCGGCACCCGGATCGGCGCCGGTTCGGTGCTCGGCGCGCACGCCGTGGCCCGCGGCGACCTCCCGGCCGAGACGATCTCCGTCGGCAGCCCGGCCCGCGTCGTCCGGGACCGGCGCGCCGACTACGAGGCCGCCGCCGCCGAGCGCGCCGCCGTCGCCGACATGGCCCGCAAGGCCGACAGCGCCCTGCGCGCCCGCCTCGACCGCACCTGACCCGGGGCGGGGTGCAGACGCCGTCATGGCTCCACGACGCGGGAACCGGGTGGGGTCAAGGACGGTCGAGAAGGTTGCCGGTGGGGATCTTCGGGCGGGGGAGGTCGGTGCGGCCGTGTGACCACGCGGCGGCGTAGATCTCGGCGGTGCGGGCGGCGATGGTCGGCCAGGCGAAGTCGGTGCGCAGCCGGGCCCTGGCGGCCCGGGCCCGGCGGGCGGCGGCCCGCGGTTCCGACAGTGCCCGGTCGACGGCGCCGGCGATCCCCGCGACGTCGCCGGGGGTGAACCCGAGCCCGGTCTCGCCGTCGACGACGACCTCGCCCAGGCCACCGGCGGTGGAGGCGACCAGCGTCGCACCGACCGCGGCGGCCTCCAGCGCGACGATCCCGAACGGCTCGTACCGGCTGGGCAGCACGACGGCGTCGGCGGTGCGCAGCAGCGCGGTCAGCTCGGCGTCCGGGAGGTGCCCGACGAACTCGACGCTGCGTCGCACTCGGTGCTCGGCGACCCGGGCGTCGAGCATCTCCCGCTGGGTGCCCTCGCCGGCGACCAGCAGCCGGGTACCGGGGTGCCGGCGCCGGATCCGGGGCAGCGCGGCGATCAGGTCCTGTACGCCCTTCTCGTACTCCAGGCGTCCGAAGTAGACGAGCTGGGGCCCGGGCGCGGCGGCCCGGGCCGCCGCGGCGGCCTGCGTGGCGGCCCGCCGGGAACGCCAGCGACGCGGGTCGATCCCGTTGTGCACCACGTGCACCGCCGCGGCGTCGAGGTCGTAGAGGGTGGCCACCTCGGCCCGCATCGCCGACGAGCACGTGATCACTTCGTCGGCCCGGTTGCCCAGCCACCACTCGGTGGAGTGCACCTGCCGGTTCATCGGCCCGGGCAGCCAGCCGGAGTGCCGGCCGGCCTCGGTGGCGTGCAGCGTGGTGACCAGCGGGACGCCGAGCAGGTCGGCGAGCGCGATAGACGGGTGCGCGACCAGCCAGTCGTGCGCGTGCACGACGTCCGGCCGCCAGCCGGGCAGCAGCGCGGACAGCGCGTGCCGCAGCAGCGCGTGGCCCATCGCGAGCGTCCAGGCCACCATGTCGGTGGTGAACTCCAGGTGCGGCGGGTCCTCGGCGACGCGCAGCACCCGCACACCGTCCACCGTCTCCTCGACGGTCGGATGGGTGCCCGCGTCGGTGCCGGTGGGGGACCGGGAGAGGACAACGACCTCGTGCCCGGCCGCGACCAGCTCGCGGGACAGGGCGTGCACGTGCCGCCCCAGCCCGCCGACGACGACCGGCGGGAACTCCCAGCTGACCATCAGCACCCGCATCGGCCGATCCTGGCAAACAGCGGACCGGCGGTAACGCCCGGGGGCGACGGCGCGCCGTCAGGGGGCGGCGAGGGCCCGGGCGTCGAGATGGCCGAAGGTCGGGACGGGAGCGTCGGACCAGCGCTCCGCGCGGCGTCGCGCGGCCCGCCGGCGGCCGTCGCGCAGCAGCCCCGACAGCTCGGCGACCCGCCCGGCGTGCAGCTCGGCACGCGAGCGGGCGTAGTCGGCGGCGGAGTCCTTGGAGACCATGAACGCCCAGTCGCTGGACAGCGCGTGCAGCGCCTGGTCGGCGAGCAGGTCGGCCAGCGGGTCCCGGACGTCGGGGGTCAGCAGCGGCCCGGTCCCGGCGCCTACCGTGTCCACGCAGGACAGAAGGTCGCGCTGGACGTCGTCGCCCCGGGACACGAACTCGGTGACCTGTGGCCCGGCCCAGACCCGCCAGTCCTTGCCGGACCCCCACGAGCACTCGGGCAGCGTCACCGGGTCGCCGACCAGCCCGTCGGAGACCGCGCCGCCGAGCGTCCGGACCGCGACGCCGGCGTCGGGCAGCCTGCGCAGCACCGCGGCCAGCCAGGCCGGCCCCTCGTGCCACCAGTGCCCGAACAGCTCGGTGTCGAACGCGGCCACCGTCAGCGCCGGGCGGCCGTGCCGCTCGCGCAGCCCCCGCAGCCGGGCGGCGACGGTGGCGACGAAGTCGTCGGCGTCGCGCTGCACGGCCCGCGCCGCGAGCTCGGGGGAGTAGGGCCGCTTGCGCTCGGGCGGCACCCGGCGCCCGGTCACCCGGGCCGGCTTCAGGCCGGACGGGTGGTCCCAGGTGTGGAAGTCGCGGTACTCGGCCGAGCCGGGGTAGCCCTTGCGCGGCGACCACACCCGGTAGGTGACGTCCAGGTCGCGGCCCACGCAGAGCACGTCCGAGTCGCCGACCGGCCGGGCCAGCGCGGTGTCGCCGCGCAGGGCCGGGCCGTCGACCAGGAACCGGCCGACACCGGCGCGCGCGTAGTCGTCCTCCATCCCGGGCGCGTAACCGCACTCCGGTGCCCAGATCCCCTGTGGGCGCCCGCCGAGCCGCAGCGCATGGTCGTCGAGCCCGGCCCGCAGCGAGAACGCCCGCACCCGGTGGGAGAGCAACGGTTGGAACGGGTGCGCGGCCGGCCCGCCGAGCAGCTCGACCGCCCCGGTGTCGCGCAGAGCCCGCAGCGCCGGGGAGCCGCCGTGCCGCCAGTGCGCCTCGAACTCGGCGGTCGCCGCGGAGGCCAAGCGGTGCTCGTGCGCGGCCAGGTCCGGCAGCCGGAGCGCCGCCGAGTGCGCCCGCAGCATCCAGTCACCCAGCCAGTCGTGCATTCCGTGCAGGCAGTACGGGTCGTCGAGCTGTGCGGCCAGCACCGGGGTGACGCCGAGCGTGGCGAGCGGGCCACGCCCCTCGGCGGCCAGCTCCCGCAGCGTCGCCAGCACCGGCAGGTAGGAGTGCGCCCACGACTGGTAGAGCCACTCCTCGCCGACCGGCCAGCGCCCGTGCCGGGCCAGCAGCGGCAGGTGCGAGTGCAGGACCAGGCAGAACGTTCCGACCCGCTCCGTCACGGGCGTACCGCCGAGACGAGCAGGTCCAGCGAGGCGTCCAGGTCGCCGGTGTGCAGCACGAAGTCCGACGACCGAACGGCGGCGACGTCGGTGGCGAGCGTGTCCGGCCACGCGTCACCGGAGAGGGCCAGCCGGGTCTGGGCCTCGATCAGCCCGCCGTGCCGGGCATCCATCGCGCGCAGCCGCGGCCCGTGGTGCAGCCCCTGCACGACGACGTCGGCGAACCCCGCGTCGCGTACCAGCCCGGCCAGCTCGCCGGGGTCCAGCTCGCGGGTGTGGAACGGGTTGAGCGGGGTGTCCCGCCCGGGCGAGAAAGTGATCCTGTTCGGCGTCGAGACGAGCAGCCGCCCGCCCGGCCGGAGCGCCCGCCTGCACTCGCGCAGGAACCGCTCCTGCTCCCAGAGGTGCTCGATGACCTGCAGCGACACCACGACGTCGACGCCCGCGTCGGGCACCGGCAGCGCCACCAGGTTGGCCCGGCCCGGCGTCACCCGGGGGTAGCGGGCGGCGACGTGGGTGACGGTGGCGGCGTCGTAGTCCAGGGCCAGCACCCGACGCGCGTTGCCGGCCAGCAGGTCGGCGCCGTACCCCTCGCCGCAGCCCGCCTCCAGCACGACGGCACCGGCGCACTCGGCGGCGATCGCCGCGTAGACGACTTCGTGCCGGCGGAACCAGTAGTTCTCGTGCGCGACGCCCGGCACGGTCCGCTCGCCGGTCAGGGGCAGGGTGCTGCTCACGGACGACGACGGTGTCAGACCGGGGCCCACAGGTTACCCGCGGGTCACCCCGGTTCGCCGGTCACGGTGACGACCCCGCCGACGTCGTTCTGGAGCCAGGCGAGCAACGTCGCGTCCTCCAGGGTCAGCGGGACCTCCGGGCCGCCCCACCCGAGCCGGGTGGTCGGCCGGTAGGCCAGCGCGTCCTCCAGCGTGGCGGCGAGACCCTCGGTGGCGCGCACGGTCCGGCCGTCGTGCTGCACCGTCCGGCTGCCGGGGACCTCCTCGTCCGCGTGCGTCCCCGTGCTCAGGACGTAGCCCGTCCCGAGCCGGTCGTCGAACCCGGTCACCTGCACGACGGCTCCCTCCTGCCGGTGCCTGAACCGTCGACCGTAGCGAAACCGCGTGGCCCGGACCGGTCTGCGGAGTGTGACGTGGTGCGCGCCGGGCGTGACGAGTCCCGCACGTCCGGCCCGGGTGAGTACGGTCACGGCGGTTCCTGGTTTGCCGCCCGGCTACTCGTTGGTAACAATCAATGTCACAACGACCCGACGTGCCGGAACGGCATGACGGCTGGCAGAGTCGTCGCCTGACCGACGGGCGCGACGCCGCGACCCTCCCCTGCCGGGGGCAGCGAGCGGCGCAGGCCCGTCACGGTGACGCGAGGCGGTCCGGAACCGAGCCGGTCCGGACCGCGCTAAACGGACGACGCGGCATGCGGTCTCGCACGCCGCCGCGGCAGGGAGGTCGAAGAGGTCCCATGAAGATCCTCGCACTGATCAAGCAGGTTGCGGACACCTACTCCGAGCGGAAGCTGTCCGAGACGGACCACACGCTGGACCGTGAGGGCACCGACGCGGTGATCGACGAGATCAACGAGCGTGCCGTGGAGCAGGCCCTCCAGCTCAAGGAGGCGAACGAGGGCTCCGAGGTGGTCGCGGTGTGCATGGGCCCGGACCGCGCCACCGACGCGATCCGCAAGGCGCTGTCGATGGGCGCGGACTCGGCGGTGCACCTGTCGGACTCCGCGCTGCACGGGTCGTGCGCTGTGCAGACCGCGAAGGCGCTGACCACGCTGATCGGGCGTCAGGAGGGCTGGGACCTGGTCGTGGCGGGCAACTCGGCCTCGGACGGGCAGATCGCGGCGGTGCCGGCGATGATCGCCGACCTGCTGGGCGTGCCGGCGCTGACCCATGCCAACGAGCTGACCGTGTCGGGTTCGACGGTGACCGCGAAGCGGGAGACCGACGACGGCGTGACGCACCTGAGTGCGGAGCTGCCGGCGGTGGTGTCGATCGGGGAGAAGTCGAACGAGCCGCGCTACCCCAGCTTCAAGGGGATCATGGCGGCGAAGAAGAAGCCCGTGGAGACCCTGGACGTGGCCGGTGCCGGGATCGACGCCTCGCAGGTCGGCCTGGCGAACGCGCTGAGCACGGTGACGTCGTCGGCGCCGAAGCCGCCGAAGCAGGCCGGTGAGAAGGTCACCGACGAGGGCGACGGCGGCGCGAAGATCGCCGAGTTCCTGGTCGGCCAGAAGCTCATCTGATTCCCCGGCGCGATCGAGACACCACTTCTTCCCGAGGAGATTCGAAGACTCATGGCTGAGGTTCTGGTTCTGGTCGACCATGTCGACGGGGACATCAAGAAGACCACGTACGAGCTGCTGACCGCCGCCAGGACGCTCGGTTCGCCGTCCGCGGTCGTGGTGGGTGCCGCGGGGACCGCGGACAAGCTGGCCGACGGGCTGACCGAGCACGGCGCGGAGAAGATCTACGTCGCGGAGACCGACTCGACCGACTTCCTGGCCCCGGAGACCGGGGTCCTGGAGGCGCTGGTCGGTTCGGTGTCGCCGGCGGCGGTGCTGATCACCGCGTCCGGCAACGGCAAGGAGACCGCGGGTCGGCTGGCGGTGCGCACGAACTCCGGGCTGCTCGGCGACGTCGTCGGCGTGTCCGCCGACGGGGTCTCGCACTCGCTGTTCGGAGGCTCCTACACCGCGCAGGCGAAGGCGACCACCGAGCACCCGGTGATCACCGTGCGGCCGGGTTCGATCGACATCGCGCCCGGCGCCGGTGCCGGTGCGCGCGAGAGCGTGGAGGTGCCGGCGTCGCAGGGCCGCGCGGCCACGGTGACCGGCAAGGAGCCGGTGCAGGGCGGGTCGCGTCCGGAGCTGACCGAGGCGACAGTGATCGTCTCCGGTGGCCGCGGCGTGGGCTCGGCGGACGACTTCACCGTCGTCGAGGGCCTGGCCGACTCCCTGGGTGCGGCCGTGGGTGCCTCGCGTGCCGCGGTCGACTCGGGTTACTACCCGCCGCAGTTCCAGGTCGGGCAGACCGGCAAGTCGGTGTCGCCGCAGCTCTACATCGCGCTGGGGATCTCGGGTGCGATCCAGCACCGGGCCGGGATGCAGACCTCGAAGACGATCGTCGCGGTGAACAAGGACGAGGAAGCGCCGATCTTCGAGATCGCCGACTACGGCATCGTCGGGGACCTGTTCAAGGTCGCCCCGCAGCTGCGGGACGAGGTCACCAAGCGCAAGAGCTGACCGCGCCGCGCTGAGCGAAACGACGACGCCCGGGTGCCGAGTGCACCCGGGCGTCGTCGTCCGTCACGGGCTCGTTCACCTGCGCTCACCTGCGCGGACACCGTGAGCCGGGTGTCGGTCGGCGTTCACGCGGGGGCCATCGTCGTGTCGTCGCGGAACAGTCCGGGTGTTGGTGCGGGGCGGTACCAAGACCCCCGTGAACCGGACACAGGTGATCGTCTCGACTCCGGAGGCCGCCGCGAAGCGGTACTCCCTGCTGTTGACCACCGACGCCGACGACGTGGCCGCGGCGCAGACGCTGCGGTACCGGGTGTTCGCCGGCGAGTTCGGCGCCCGGATGGACAGCCCGGTGCCCGGGCGCGACGTCGACCCCTTCGACGAGTTCTGCGACCACCTGGTGGTCCGCGAGGACGCGACCGGCGAGATCGTCGGGACCTACCGGATGCTCCCGCCGCAGCGGGCTCGCGCGGCCGGTGGTCTCTACGCCGACGGCGAGTTCGACCTGAGCCGGCTCGACCCGCTGCGCGGGTCGATGGTGGAGACCGGCCGCTCCTGCGTGCATCCCGACCACCGGGGAGGCGCCGTCGTCGGGCTGGTGTGGGCCGGGCTCGCCCGCTACATGCTGCTGACCGGGCACCGCTGGCTGATCGGCTGTGCCAGCGTCCCGCTCGGCGACGGCGGGCTCCGGGCCGCCGGCGTCTGGGACAGGGTCCGGGCGAAGCACCTGGCCCCGGAGGACTACCGGACGGTGCCGCACCGGGTCTGGGACCCGGCGACAGCGCCGCGGCACCGGACCGGCACCGTCCCGCCGCTGCTGCGCGGTTACCTGCGGCTGGGGACGTGGGTGTGCGGGCTGCCCGCGCACGACCCCGACTTCGACGTCGCCGACTTCCCGGTGCTGCTGGGCATGGACCACATCGACCAGCGCTACCTGCGGTTCTTCCTCGGCGAGGCGGCCGGGTCGGCCACCTCCGACGAGTCGGGGCGGGTGCCGTGACCGTCACCGCGGACCCCGGCCCGGACCGCGCTGATCATGATCATCCGCCGGCACGGGCGTCGGCCGGGGCCGCCCGCCGGCGCCGCTCTGCTCTGCACACCTCCACGCAACAGGCCCGCGGCGCGCACGACGCCGTTGCTCTGCGCACCCCCGCGCACCATCCCGCCCGTTCGGCCCTGTGCACCCCGGCGGGGGCCGACGTCGGGCACCCCACGCACCCGGTGACCCCACCGGCGGCGGAGCGGCCCGGCGGGCCGTGGGCGACCTGGTCACCGTGCACCCCGCGGCAGTGCCTGCCGGCCCGGGCGACGACCGGCGGGTTGCGGCTGGCCCGCCGGATCCCGGCCCTGCTGACCGTGCTGGCCGTGGCCGCGCTCGCCGTCCCGGCCGCGGCGCTCGCCGGGGCCCGGGTGCTGGACCCGTTGCTGCGGGCGCTGCATCGGATGGTGCTGCGCGGGGCCGGGGTGCGGCTGGTCGTGCGGGGCGGGCCGCTCGCGCCGCCGGACGGGCGCGGCGCCCTCGTCGTCGCGGACCACACGTCCTGGATCGACGTCCCGGCCCTGGGCGCGATCGGGCCGGTCACCATGCTCGCCAAGCGTGAGGTGCGGGACTGGCCGGTGATCGGGACGCTCGCCGCGCGCACCGGCACCCTGTTCGTGCACCGCGAGGGTCTGTCCCGGTTGCCGGCGACGGTGGCCACCACCGCCGCCGCGCTGCGTGCCGGTGCCGTCGTCGGCGTCTTCCCGGAGGCGACGACCTGGTGCGGAGCGGTCGGCGGCGACTACCGCCGGGCCCCGTTCCAGGCCGCGATCGACGCCGGCGTCCCGGTCCGGCCGGTCACACTGGCGATCACCACTCCGGACGGGCGCTCGAACACGGCGGCCGCGTTCGTCGGCGACCAGTCGCTGGGCGACACCATGGTCCGGGTACTGCGGTTGCCGGGCCTGGTCTGCACGGTGACCGTCGGCGAGCCGATCGAGCCCGGCGACGACGACCGCCGCGCGCTCGCGCGCACGGCCCGGGACCGCGTCCGGTACCGCGGGGAGCCTGCGGACCGCGCATCCGCACCGGTGAGTGGCGCGCATCGACACGGGTGAGCGTCTCCGTCCGCCCGGGCGGGGATTACCCTGGTGGCCGATGACGTACCTGGACCACGCGGCGACCACACCGATGCTGCCCGCGGCCGTCGCCGCCATGAGCGAGGCGCTCGGCCGCACCGGCAACGCGTCGTCGCTGCACTCGTCGGGCCGCCGGGCCCGGCGCGAGGTCGAGGAGGGGCGCGAGCGGATCGCCGCGGCGGTCGGGGCCCGCCCGTCCGAGGTCGTGTTCAGCACCGGCGGCACCGAGAGCGACAACCTCGCCGTGAAGGGCCTGTTCTGGGCGCGCCGGGCCGCCGACCCGCGCCGCACCCGGGTGCTGGTCTCCGCCGTCGAGCACCACGCGGTGATCGACGCGGCCGAGTGGCTGGCGACGCACGAGGGCGCGCGGCTGCGCCTGCTCGAGGTGGACGCCGCCGGCCGGGTCCGTCCGGAGACGCTGCGCGCCGCGCTGGCCGAGGACCCGGACGCCAACGCCGTCGTCTCGGTGATGTGGGCGAACAACGAGGTCGGCACCGTCAACCCGATCCGCGAGCTGGCCGAGGTCAGCCACGAGTTCGGCGTCCCGTTCCACACCGACGCCGTGCAGGCGGTCGGGATCCTCGACGTGGACTTCGCCGCGTCCGGCGCGGACGCGCTCACCCTCACCGGGCACAAGCTCGGCGGGCCCTACGGCGCCGGTGCGCTGCTGCTCGGCAGAGATGTCGAGTGCACCCCGCTGCTGCACGGGGGCGGCCAGGAGCGCGACGTCCGGTCCGGCACCCTGGACGTCCCGTCGCTGGCCGGGCTGGCGACCGCGGTCGACGAGTCGGTCGCCGCGGCGCCGCGCCGCCACGCGCTGCTCGCCGGGCTGCGCGACGAACTGCTGCGCGCGGTCCTCGCCGAGGTGCCGGACGCCACGGTCAACGGCGATACCACGCACTCCGTGCTCGACGACGGACCGGGCCGCCTGCCCGGCAACGCGCACCTGTCGTTCCCCGGCTGCGAGGGCGACAGCCTGCTGATGCTGCTCGACGCGCACGGGATCGACTGCTCGACGGGCTCGGCATGCACCGCCGGCGTCGCGCAGCCCAGCCACGTGCTGCTCGCGATGGGCGCCGACGAGGCCACCGCCCGCGGCTCGCTGCGGTTCTCGCTCGGGCACACCAGCACCACCGACGACGTGGCCGCCCTGGCCGGCGCGATCGGGTCCGTGGTGGAACGGGCCCGGCGGGCCGGCCGGACCCCGGCCGCCGTGACGGGCTGAGCCGTGCGTGTCCTCGCCGCGATGAGCGGCGGCGTCGACTCCGCGGTGGCGGCCGCACGCGCCGTCGCCGCCGGGCACGACGTCGTCGGGGTGCACCTGGCACTGTCCCGCACCCGGGACGCGATGCGTTCGGGCTCCCGGGGCTGCTGCTCCCGGGAGGACTCGGCGGACGCCGCCCGGGCCGCCGACGTGCTCGGGATCCCGTACTACGTGTGGGACCTGTCCGAGGAGTTCACCCGGGACGTGGTGGACGACTTCGTCGCCGCCTACGCCGCGGGCGAGACCCCGAACCCCTGCCTGCGCTGCAACGAGAAGATCAAGTTCGCGGCGGTGCTGGACCGGGCGCTGGCGCTGGGCTTCGACGCCGTCTGCACCGGGCACTACGCCCGGCTCGACCCCGCGGCGAGCCCCGGCCCCGAGCTGCGCCGTTCGGCCGACGACGGCAAGGACCAGTCCTACGTGCTGGCCGTGCTGCGTGCGGACCAGCTGCGGCACGCGATGTTCCCGGTCGGGGACACCCCGAAGCCGGAGATCCGGGCCGAGGCGGAGCGGCTCGGGCTGCGCGTCGCCGGCAAGCCGGACAGCCACGACATCTGCTTCATCCCCACCGGGGACACCCGCGGCTTCCTCGCCGACCGGCTCGGGACGAACCCGGGGGAGATCGTCGACGAGGCGGGTTCGGTGCTCGGGACGCACGAGGGCGTGCACTCGTTCACCGTCGGCCAGCGCAAGGGCCTCGGCCTGGACCAGCCGGCCCCGGACGGGCGCCCCCGCTACGTGCTCGGGATCGAGCCGGTCAGCGGCACCGTGCGGGTCGGCCCGGACTCCGCGCTCGACGTCCGGACGATCACGGCGCGCGGTCCGCTGTGGACCACCGGCGTCGCCCCGGACGCGCCGTTCGGCTGTGTCGCGCAGGTCCGCGCGCACGGCGGCATCGCCCCCGCCGAGGTCACCCCCGGTCCCGACGGCGTCACCGTCGCCCTGGCCGAGCCGCTGCGCGGCGTCGCGCCCGGGCAGGCCGTCGCCTTCTACCGTCCCGACGACGACGGCGACGTCGTCCTCGGTTCGGCCACCATCACCGCCACCGCCTGACCCACGCCCCACCGGCCACGACCGGCCACCGATCGCGCTCCCGAGAGGAACGCGCGCTGCTGAGAAGGACTCGCGCTTCCGAGGAGGGGGGACCCGCGCGTTTCTCCGGTCAGGCGCGCCTTCCCCCTCGGACGCGTGCGCCTTCCGGCTCGCGCGGATGAGAGCAGTGCTCTTGCCTTTGAGGCCAGAGTCGTGAACACTGCTCTCATGCCGAAGCAGCGCTCAGACACCACCTACCATTCTCCCGGCCGGATCACCCGGCACCTGATGAACCCGCTGGTCGCCGGGCTGACCCGGCTAGGACTCCCGCTGGCCGGCTCGGCGGTGCTGGGGGTGCGCGGCCGGGTCTCCGGCGAGGTCCGGACCGTGCCGGTGAACCCGCTCGCACACGAGGGCACCCGTTACCTGGTCGCCGCACGCGGCGAGACCCAGTGGGTGCGCAACCTGCGCGTCGCCGGCGAGGCCGAGCTGCGCGTCGGCCGGCGCACCGAGCGCGTGGCCGCCGCCGAGGTGACCGACCCGGCCGTGGCGGTGCCGGTACTGCGTGCCTACCTGCGGCGCTGGGCCTGGGAGGTCGGGGCGTTCTTCGACGGTGTCGGCGCCGACGACCCGGACGCCGAGCTGGCCGCCGCCGCGTACCGGCACCCGGTGTTCGTGCTCCGTCCTGCGGTGTGAGACTCGGGGAGTGAGTTCCGACGATCCGCTGGCCGCCGCGCTCGCCGCCGCCGGTCTGGGCGACGTGCGTCCCGGCGAGTCCCGCCCGCCCGAGCCCCGAATCGAGGTCGTGGACAGCGTGCCCGACGAGCCGCAGGCACCTCGCGAGCTCTGGCCGGAGGGGATCGGCACCGGTGTCGGCTCGCTGCCCGGGACCGACCCGGTGGAGGCGTCCGCGCTGGTCACGGGGGAGACCCCGGAGCTGCCCGCGTTCCCCGAGCTGCCCGATCGGGGGGTCGGTGCGGACATGATCGGGCGTGCCACCGGGCTGCTGGTGGACCTCGCCGTCGAGGTCGTGCCCACCGGCTGGCGGGTCACCGCACGGCGCGGCCGGGACCTGCAGCGCGCCCGCGACCTGATGGCCGCCGACCTGGACGCGTTCGGCGACGCCTGCGACCGCACCCGTCCGTCCTGGGTGAAGGTGCAGGTCACCGGCCCGTGGACGCTCGCGGCGTCGGTGGAGCTGGCGTCCGGGCACCGGGTGCTCACCGATCGGGGCGCGGCCCGCGAGTTCGCCACCAGCCTGGGCGAGGGGCTGCGCACCCATGTCGCCGAGGTCGCGGCACGGACCGGTGCGGCGGTCGTCGTGCAGCTCGACGAGCCCACGCTGCCGGCCGTGATCGCCGGGTCGCTGCCGACCGCGTCCGGCTACGGCACGGTCCGCGCCGTCCGTGCGCCGGACGCGCAGGAGGCGCTGCGCGAGCTGATCGACGGGATCGGGGCGCCGGTCGTCGTGCACTGCTGCGCGGACGTGCCGCCGATCCGGCTGCTGGCCGGTACCGGTGCGGCCGCCGTCGGGATCGACGCGACCCGGCCCGCCTTCACCGGCACGGTGCCGGACGGTCGCGCCGCGAGCTTCGCGAGCGGCGCCGAGCCGGCCGCGCTGGACGCGATCGGCGAGACCTGGGATGCCGGCACCCCGCTGCTGCTCGGCCTGCTGCCGGGTACCGAACCCCGGCCCGAGCCGGAGATCGGCGAGCTGGCCCGGGCCGGCTTCGAGCTGGCCGACCGGCTCGGGTTCGACCGGCAGCGGCTGGCCCGCCTCGCCGTCCCGACACCCGCCTGCGGCCTCGCCGGCGCGACGCCGGCCTGGGCCCGCCGGGCCCTGGGGCTGTCCCGCGACCTGGGCCACGCCTTCGCCGACCCCGACATGTGACCCGTGAGTGGTTATCGCGGTCCTGACCGCGATAACCACTCACGGGCGCGAAGCGCCTCAGCCGTTCGCGTCCGAGGTGTTGACCTCGCCGTTCACGCCGGCGGGGAAGAACCCGCCGGAGGTGACGGCGGCCGGGTTCAGGTAGGCGATGTTGAGCACCTGGCCCGGGGTCCGGGAGAACGCGATCGCGTTCTCGTCGGCCGG
>NZ_JBKGXT010000034.1:0-42705 GCF_046546495.1 Pseudonocardia nantongensis
CGCCGAGGGCATGAGCAAGAAAGAGATCATCCGCTGCCTCAAGCGCTACATCGCCCGAGACATCTACCGAGCCCTACTCACACCCCACGACCTCGAACTCGCCGCTTGACATCCATAGGAGCATCCCGTGAGTGGATATCGCGGTCCCGACCGCGATATCCACTCACGGGTCAGCGGTGCGGGCGCGGGACCAGCTCGACGTCCACCGGCCCGCCGCGGTCGTTGGCGGTCGTGACCGCGTCGTCGACGAGGTGGTGGTCGGGCGAGAGGTGGCACACCGGGTCGGTCGCCGCGGCGTCGCCGGTCAGCTGGAACGCCTGGCAACGGCACCCGCCGAGGTCGATCTCCTTGCGGTCGCAGCTCCGGCACGGGTCCTGCATCCAGTCGTTGCCGCGATAGGCGGTGAACAGCGGTGCCGACGTCCAGATGTCGGCGAGCGAGGCATCCCGCACCGAGGCCGGGGGGAGCGGCAGGGTCTGCGCGGCGGGACAGGGCAGTGCGTGCCCGTCCGGGGCGACGGTCAGCTGCCGCTGCGCCCAACCGCCCATGCACGGTTTGGGGTAGCGGCTGTAGTAGTCGGGCAGCACGTGCACGATCTCCATCCGGCCGGCCAGCCGGTCGCGGGCGGCGGTGACGATCTCCTCGGCCCGGTCCAGCTGCTCCCGGCTCGGTAGCAGCGCCTCCCGGTTCTTCCAGGCCCAGCCGTAGTACTGGGTGTTCGCCAGCTCCACCCGGTCGGCCTGCAGCTCCTCGACCAGGGTGACGATCTCGGCGACCCGGTCGATGTTCTGCCGGTGCAGCACCACGTTCACGGTCAGCGGCCAGCCGAGCTCGCGCACCAGCCGGCACGCCTCGATCTTGCGCTCGAACGAGCGGATGCCGGCGATCCGGTCGGACGTGGCCGGCTCGTCGGCCTGCACGCTGACCTGCACGTGGTCCAGCCCGGCCTCCCGGAGCCCGAGCGCCCGCGGCCGGGACAGCCCGATCGCGCTGGTCACCAGGTTGGTGTACATGCCCAGGTCGTTCGCGGTGCGGACCAGCTCGGGCAGGTCGCGGCGCAGCAGCGGCTCGCCCCCGGACAGGTGGCACTGCAGGACGCCGAGGTCGGCGGCCTCCGCGAACACCCGCTGCCAGTCCGAGGTGGACAGCTCGTCGTCGTAGCGGGCCAGCTCGATCGGGTTGGAGCAGTACGCGCAGGCCAGCGGGCAGCGGTAGGTGAGCTCGGCGAGCAGTCCGAACGGGCGCGGGGCGGTGCCGGTCATCGGACGGCCCCGCCCAGGTTCACCAGGTTCCGGGCCGCGAGCCGGGACAGGTAGTCCCGCACCTGCGCGGCGACGGTCTCCTCGTCGGCGCCCTCGTGCGTGGCGACCAGCTCGGCGACGATCTCGTCGACGGTGCGCGCGCCGTCGCACCGCGACAGCACGGCGTGCCCGGTCGCGTTCAGCACGACGACGGTCTCCGGGCCGAGCAGGACGTGCCCGCCGGTGGCGCGGTCCGGGCGCATCCGGACGTGCGTGCCCAGCCGGGGCCGGGCGTCGCCGGGGACGCGGGTCACCGTCTCACCCACGGCCGTCGCCCGGGTAGGCGTGCTCGATCGCGTCCATCATGGACCACAGGACGTCGCACTTGAACGACAGCGCGGCCTCCGCGGCGTCCCGCTGCTCCGGCGTCCGGCAGTGCTCGACGACGACCTCCAGCGCGTGCTCGGAGTCCCGTGGCGCCTGGAACAGCCGGTTGCGGAAGTACTGCAGGCCGTCCGGCTCGATCCAGGTGTAGTACCTCTCGAACGCGGCCAGCCGCTCGGCCATCAGGTCCGGGGCGAACAGCTCGGTCAGCGACGAGGCGACGGCCTCCACCCACGGCTTGGTCCGGGCGAAGGTGACGTAGGCGTCGACGGCGAACCGGACGCCCGGCTGCACGTGCCGGCGGTCGAGGATCTCCGCGCGGGTCAGCCCGCACGCCTCACCGAGCCGCAGCCACGCCTCGATCCCGCCGCTCGTCGGCCCGTCGGCGTCCGTGCCGTCGTGATCGGTGATCCGGCGGATCCAGCGCCGGCGCACGGTCACGTCCGGGCAGTTCGACAGGATCGCCGCGTCCTTGACCGGGATCGCCTCCTGGTAGGCGAACCGGTTCGCGACCCAGCCACGGATCTGGTCGGGGGACAGCGCGCCCTCGTTCATCCGCAGGTGAAACGGGTGCGCGCTGTGGTAGCTGCGGGCGTGCGCGCGCAGGCGCTCCACCAGCGCGGTGCCGGTGCCGCTCTCGATGCCGCCGTCGAGCTCGCGTTGGCCGTCCAGGGTTGCGCTCACCTCAGACCTCCAGGTCCAGTCCGTCGGTGCCGACCGTGAAGCCGGCCTTCTCGACCTCGGCGCGCTCGTCCGAGTCGTCCAGCAGGATCGGGTTCGTGTTGTTGATGTGCACGTAGACGACCCGGGGCAGGCCCAGCCGGGCCAGTGCCTCCAGGCTGCCACCGGAACCGCCCACGTGCAGGTGTCCCATGTCGTGCGCGGTCTTCGCGGCGAGCCCGAGCCTGGTCAGCTCGTCGTCGTGCCAGGTCGTGCCGTCGATCAGCAGCAGGTCCGCGCCGGCGAGCTCGTCGAGCACCGCGGGGGTCAGCTCCTGCACGCCGGGCAGGTACACGGCGACACTCCCGCTGCCGGCGTCGGTGAACCGGTACCCGACGACCCGTCCGCTCCCGGTGCCGATGCTCGTTCCGCCTGCGCTCCTCTCGGCGCCGATGCTCGTTCCGCCTGCGCTCCTCTCGGCGCCGATGCTCGTTCCGCCTGCGCTCCTCTCGGCGCCGATGCTCGTTCCGCCTGCGCTCCTCTCGGTCCCGAACCGGTCGTGCTTGCCGGTCGGCACGTCGAACGCCCGGTAGCGCAGCCCACCCAGGTCGTGCTCGACGCCGGGGTCGACGGGGGTCCAGTGCACCGGGCAGAACTTCTCGAGGGTGTCCAGCAACCCGGTGCCGGAGCGCAGCGTGCGCTCGGTCGCGGCGGTGGCGTGCAGGTGCACCCCACCGCCCTCGCGCAGCAGCACGAGCCCGAGGCTGTGGTCGATCTCGGCGTCGGTCAGCAGCACGCCCCGCAACGGCGTGCTGCGGTCCCCGGTGGGGTGCAGGTCCGGGGTGTCGGCGAGCTGGGTACGGACGTCCGGGGAGGCGTTGACCAGCCACCACTGCCGCCCGTCCGGGCTCACCGCGATCGACGACTGGGTGCGCGGTGTCGCCGGCCGGGTCCCGTCGCGCACCGCCCGGCATCCCGGACAACCGCAGTTCCATTGCGGGAACCCGCCACCGGCGGCCGATCCCAGCACCCGTATCCGCATCCCCGTCTCCTCTGCCGCACACGCCACAGGGGCGCCGGATCGCTCCGGCGCCCCTGGGCACTGCTCACCCCATCACGCCTCGGTGCGGGCGATGTACATCGTCACCTCGGGCGCGCACCCGATCTCTTCGAAATCGGGGGCCTCCCACTCGGTGATGCTCTCCACGGCGGACACCTCCTCTCCCCGTCTCGGGTCTGCCGTGTGCACGGATGGCCGGCCTCGGTGTTGCTGTTCCGGCCCTCGACCGCCGGGCCTCACGCCTCCGGCAGCGCGAAGCAGAACAGCGCGTCGCCCGCGGCGGCGCCGAGCAGGCCGGGCAGGAAGCCCTCGATCCAGCCGCCCCAGCCGGTCGGGACCGCGATGTACTGGCGGCCGTCCACACTGAACGTGCTGGGGCTCGAGTGGTGCCCGCTGCCGCACTGGAACGACCACAGCTTCTCGCCGGTCGCGGCGTCCAGGGCGACGAACTCACCGGTCGGGGTGCCCTGGAACACCAGGCCGCCCGCGGTGGTCAGCGTCGAGGCGCACATCGGGTACTCGTTGCGCCAGCGCCACTTCTCCTCCCCGGTCAGCGGGTCGACCGCGCTCACGAAGCCGTAGAAGTCCTCGATGTCCACGGCGACGCCCGCGCCCCAGTACGGGATCGACTCCCGGAACTCGCGACGCCGCCGGGTCGCCGTCGCCCCGACCTCCTGGACCGGGATGTAGATCAGCCCGGTCTGGGGGTTGTAGGACATGTGTGTCCATTCCTTGCCCCCGGCCGGCCCCGGCCAGAAGTGCACCGGGACGCCCTCCTCGTCCGGATAGACCTTGGGCGTGACCGTCCCGTCCGGGGCGATCTCACCCCAGGTGATCCGGTCGACGAACGGGAACACGCGGACCAGCTCGCCGTTGGTCCGGTCCAGGACGAAGAAGTACCCGTTCTTGTCCGCGTGCGCGAGCAGCTTGCGCCCGTTGGGGGCGTCGAACAGGAGGTTCTCCATCGTGGAGTCGTAGTCCCACAGGTCGTGCGGGGTGAACTGGTAGTGCCAGCGGATCTCGCCGGTGTTCACGTCCACCGCGACCGTGCTGTCGGTGTAGAGGTTGTCGCCCGGGCGCACGGCGCCGTCGAAGTCCGGCGCCGGGTTGCCCGTCCCCTGGAACAGGAGCTCCAGCTCCGGGTCGTAGGTCGGGGTGACCCAGCAGTTCGCCCCGCCGCGCTGCCACGCCTCACCGTCGTCGGGCCAGGTCTCGGACCCGGGCTCGCCGGGCTTGGGGACCATGTAGCGCCGCCAGCGCCGCTCCCCGGTCTGCGCGTCGAACGCGTCCAGGTGGCCGCGGACCCCGAACTCCCCGCCGGCGCTCCCGACGATGACCATGTCCTTCGCGATCAGCGGCGCGGCCGAGCCGCTCTCCCCGGCTCGCACGTCACCGTTGACGGTGTCCCAGACCTTCACACCGGTCGTCGCGTCGAGCGCGATGATGTGGGCGTTGAGCGTGTACATGTAGACCTTGCCGTGCCCGACGGCCACGCCCCGGTTCACGTTCCCGCAACACAGCGAGACGTCGTACGGGGAGTTGGCCTTGTACCGCCAGAGCTCCTCGCCGGTCTTCGCGTCGATGGCCCAGACCCGGCCGTCCGGGCCGGAGACGTACATGATGCCCTCGACGACGAGCGGCGAGGCCTCGAAGGAGTAGGTCGACGCGCCGGACTGCATGCCGACGGCGCCGGCCTGGAACACCCACGCCGGGCTCAGGCGCCTGACGGTGTCCTTGTTGATCTGGTCGAGCGTGCTGTAGCGCTGGCCGTCGTAGGTGCCGTAGTAGGTGAGCCAGTTCTCGGGCTCCGAGGTCGCGGCCCTGATGCGCTCGTAGTCCACGTTGGTGGTGGCCGGGGCGCTTCCCTTGACGTTGCTGAGCTGGGCGAACGGGATGGCCTCGCCGGCGTCGACGTAGTCGGTCATCTCTGCTCCTTCCTACGGACGCGGCTGCGCGGGACGGTCGAGCTTGGCGGAGTCCGGCACCTCTCCGCCGATGACGATGGCACCGGTCAGGCCGCGGCCCTCGTCGTTGCCGCTGGCGGAGCCGTACCAGTAGGTGCCGGGGCCATCCAGGGTGATCGAGGCCGTCCCCTTGGCGTGGTTGACCAACCAGATGAACTTCGGATCGCCGTTGTTGGGCAGCACCGCACAGTGGGTGTTCTTGTCGTCGTTGTAGAGGGTGAGCAGGAGGTTCCCGCCATGCGGGAGGATCAGGATCCCGGGGTCGTAGCAGAGGTAGTCCTCCGGGATCCGGATGTCGGCACGCATCGTGCCGTCGGCGTCCTCCTCCGCGTAGCCGATGCGCCCGGTCCCGAGCAGCCGGCCCAGCGCGGTCCGGTTCTGGCCGTCCAGGCCTGCGGCGGCGAACTCAGCCGCTCGATCACTTTCTGCCGTCGTCATTGACACATCCTCCCGAGCACAATTCGTCGGCGGGTTGGTGATCACTTTCACACCACCCGGGCGGGCCGTCAAGCCCACCGGTGTGTCATTTGGAGAACGCGATCACGAGTGCGGGACGTTCCTGCGTACCCCCCAAATGGGCCACGGCGGTGGGCGGTGCCCCGGCGGCCGTGGGGCGGCCGACCGGCGGGCCCGATCCGGGTGCCGGGACACCGCCCACTCGTCGTGCGGCGGTGCCGGTCCGGGTGGGTCGCGGGTCCCGTGTCCGCGGGTCGTCGGCGCGCTCTCGCTGGTCGCGGGGTGTGCAACAGGGGGAGGATCGCCCGCTCGCGCGCGGGCGGGTGCCGATCCGGCCGGCCCTCGCCCGGCCGCCGGGCGCGTGGCGACGACGCCGGCCCGGGGTGGCTGTGGCGCCGGCCCGGCCGTGGGTCATGTCATGATCGACACTGCCTGTTCCGGGAGGTTTCCGGGATGGCGAACAATGACTCTACTCGGCCGTGCGCCGAGTGTCGGGATCGCTCTTGTCCGGCGTTTCCGCGGAACTGATAGACATCATTTCCGAGACAATTCCGTGCCGGCCCGGTGATCGTGACGGCGCGGGCGGTGTGGTCGCCGCCGACGGGTGCCCCGGTGCTGTGACGTGCGGGTGGACGGTATGCGGGCGATCACTCGGTCGCGCTCCGGCCGGTGTGGGCGGCGCGCGGCCGCCGGTTCTCGGCACCGGAGCCCGGCCACGGTGCGACATTCTCGCCGGGGTGAGGGGCACGGCGACCCGAAACGAAACACGTGTTTCTTCAGGCGCTGTTCGGCCCTCGGGTCCGGGCGTTCCGGCTCGGCCACGGCGGCCCGGCAGCGGGTCCGGCGAGCCGGTGCCGTACCTGCGCCCGATGATCGCCTCGACCGGGGCGAGAACGGACGAACCGGACCGGCTCGTCGTGCCGTGCCGCCGATCCGACCGACCTGACCATCGGGACAGGTGCCCACGTCACCGGCACCACCCGCGGCACGCGGCAGCGCCCGCCCCGGACGTGCGGGACGGGCGCTGCCGTGCGGACGCGGCGCGACGCCGCGCGGGATCACCAGAACTTGATGCCGGCCGCCTTGAGCCGGCGCTTGTGCTGCTTCACCGCGCTCTCGATCGCGTCGGCGGAGATGAGGTCCCCCCAGACCTTCGCGGCCGTCTCACCCTCCTCGAGCAGCCCGTCCGCCTCGGGGCCGCCGAGCGCGGCGCTCTGCACCACGCGCGAGCCGAACCCGATGTGCCAGCGCTCGTCGCGCAGGACCAGCTCCATCCCCTTGCGCAATCCCGGCAACTCGACCGACGGGCTCCCGAGCGCGTCGAGCATCGCGTGCTGTCCCGCCAGCAGGACCACACCCTCGATCACCATGTGGTAGAGCCCGACCGCGCCGGTCAGGCCCTCGTGGTCGGTGGCGAGCCGGCGGGCGGTGTCCGGGAGCCGGTGCTCGAACAGGTCGACCAGCTCGCTGCTGACGTGCGTACGCAGGGCGTGCTGCCGGTCCGCGGGGTTCGCCCCCGGGACGCCGACGACCTCGGCGGTGACCAGGTCGAAGAAGCGGGCGTGCCGCGCCTCGTCGCGAGCCTGCGCACGGAAGGTGGCCTCCATGGTCTCGTCCCGCGCCGCCGCCTGGTATGCCCCGAGCTCGCCCGCCACCGAGGTCTCGGCGATGCAGAACCCGGCGATCAGGCCGAGGAGCTGGGTGGTCTCGGCATCGGTGAGCTGCGGCCACGCCGCACGGTCGGCCGAGAAGTCGATCTCGCGCTCGTCCCACTGCAGCGACTCGGCGAGCTGCACGAAGTGGCTGTACCCGGCGATCATCGTCATCGGTCCCTCACATCCCCGGGAACTCTTCGCCCGGCTGCAGCTCGCGGAAGTCCGACTTGCTGGCCCCGCAGATCGGGCACATCCAGTCGTCGGGGATCTCCTCGAACGGCGTCCCCGGCTCGATGCCGCTGTCCGGGTCGCCCTCCTCGGGGTCGTAGATGAAGCCGCACGGCTCGCAGAACCACCTCGTGGCCCGTGGCCCGGCCTCGGCCAGCCCGACGCTCATGTCCCGGCCACCCCCGGCCCGGCCGGGAGGGCCTCGAGCCCGGCGCGGGCCGGCGACCCGGCCATGTCGGCGGGCCGGTCGACGGCGGGCCGGGAACTCGGCCCGAGCGGTTCGTGGCCGCCGTGCACGACGGCCTTCTCACACGTGGTCATGTGCCTCCTCAGGCTCCTTCGCCTGACGTGCCGGCCTTCCGGACCGGGGTTGCGCCGGTCCCTGGCCGAAGGGGCGATCCCCTGTGCCCAAGGGAGCCACACCGGGTCCGGGACCGCAAGGGGACCGGGCCGTGTGGGCCGCGGTCCGGGTGCGCCGTCCGGGTGGCCCCGTGGACCGCCCACGACCGGGTGGCCCCGTGGACCGGGAGGTCGCGCCGGGACGCGGGCGGGGCAGGATGAGACGATCATGTTCGACATCGCGCTCGCGTTCGTCTCCTTCGCGGTACCGGTCGTGTCCCTGCTCCTCGCGGTCGGCGGCTGCCTGCTCGTACGGCGCCGCATCCGCCGGGATCCGCGACGGCTGAGCAACGCCTACTGGCTGCTCGCCGCGGCGCTGCTCGTCGGCAACGCCGCAGCCACGCTGGGGTTCGTCGGTAGCAATCCGGTGCTGGCGACCGGACTCGTCCTGACGCTCGCCTCACCGCTGATCGCGCTCGTCTTCGCCGGGTTCCTGCTCCTCAACGGGGCCGTCATGCTGCGCCGTGAACGGGTGAGCCCGGGCAACTCGCTGTCCCTGCTCGGCGGGGTTCTGGTCGTGGTGCTGCTGGCGGCGGCCGTTCCGGTGCTGCTGGCCGACGCATCGTGGCTGAGGGCGCTGTGGTTGCTGTGCGCGCTGGCGGCCTTCTTCCTCGCCTTCCAGTTCGTGGCGTTCCTGCTCTACGCGCGGCTGTACCAGTGGCTGGTGCGGGACCGTCCGGCCGACTGGGTGGTGGTGCTCGGTTCCGGCCTGCGCGGCAGCGAGGTCCCGCCGCTGCTGGCCTCCAGGATCACGGTCGGGATGGCCGAGTTCGCCCGCCGCGACGCCCAGGTGCTGGTCCTGTCCGGCGGGAAGGGGAGTGACGAGCAGCTCGCGGAGGGGGAGGCGATGAGCCGGTGGGCCGTCGCGCACGGCGCCGATCCCGCCGCGCTGCGGGCGGAGACCGGGTCCCGCACCACGGAACAGAACCTGCGGTTCAGCGACGCGCTGGTGCGGACCGAGCGGAGCTCCGGAGAGCTTCCCGGGAGCGCCGGAGCCGGACTGATCGTCACCAGCAACTACCACGCGTTCCGCGCGGCCGTGCTCGCCCGCAGGCTCGGCGTCGACGCCCAGGCCGTCGGCGCTCCGACGGCCGGCTACTACTGGCCGAGTGCCGTGCTCCGGGAGTTCGTCGCCGTCCTGCGTGAGAACCGCGTCCTGGTGGCGGTCCTGCTGCTCCTGGTGTCGATCCCGGTGCCCGCCGCCATCCTGGTGGTCGCCTGACCCGATCCTGTCCGGACGATCAGGCGCCGAGGGCGTCGCGCAGGAACCGGACCTGCAGCAGGAGCAGGTTCTCCGCCACGACCTCCTGCGGCGTCATGTGCGTGACCCCGGACAGCGGCAGCACCTGGTGCGCGCGGCCGGCCGCGAGCAGTGCCGAGGACAGCCGCAGCGTGTGCGCGGCGACGACGTTGTCGTCGGCCAGGCCGTGCACGATCATCAGCGGCCGGTGCGGGCGCTGTTCGGTGGGCGGGACCGCAGCATCATCGACGATGGACGATCGGCGGTACGGCTCGCCGCCCGGCATCTCGAGGTAGCGCTCGGTGTAGTGGGTGTCGTAGAGCGCCCAGTCGGTCACCGGTGCCCCCGCGACGCCCGCGTGGAACACGTCCGGGCGGCGCAGCACCGCCAGCGCCGCCAGGTACCCGCCGAACGACCAGCCACGGATCCCGACCCGGGTCAGGTCCAGGTCCGGGTACTGCTCGGCGGCCGCGTGCAGGGCGTCGACCTGGTCGTCGAGCACCGGCCCGGCGAGGTCACCGTGGATCGCCCGCTCGAACTCCGGCCCGCGCCCGGGGGACCCGCGGCCGTCGGTGACCAGCACCGCGAAGCCCTGGTCGGCGAACCAGCGGCTGGTCAGGTGCGCGTTGCGGGAGCGCAGGACGCGCTGCGAGTGCGGCCCGCCGTACGGGTCGAGCAGCACCGGCACCTTCGCGCCCGGCACCTGCCCGGACGGCAGCAGCACCGCGCTGCGCAGCTCCCGCTCGCCGAGCACGTGCAGCGCGACCGCGGGGGAGAAACCGGGATCCAGGGCGTGCCCGGCGACCGCGTGCTGGGCTCCCTCCGCGGTGACCAGCACCGCGTGCGGTGCGGTCTCCAGGTCCTGCGAGATCCGCACCAGGGTGCCGCCGGCGGCGACGCCGGAGTGCAGGCCCGTGACCGGGGACAGCGCCTCGGGTGCGTCGCCCGGGGTGACCCGGTACAGCCCGACCGATGTCGGCTCGACCGACGCCCGGAACAGCACGGTCTCGTCCTCGATCCCGAGGACCTCGCGGACCTGCAGGTCCGGCCCGGTCAGCACCTCGTCATCGGCGAACAGCCGGCGGGCACCGCCCGAGTCCGCGGCCCGGATGAGCGCCCCGGACGCCGTGCGCGCCGGGACACCGGGGACGTTCTCCACCCACACCGGGTCGGTCTCGGCATGCAGCACGGTCGTCGCGCCGGTGCCGGGGTCCACGGCCAGCGTGCGCAGCTCGCGCTGGTCGCGGGGCTGGACCGACAGCAGCGGGCCGCGGGAGTCCCAGCCGGCGGTGGCCACGTACTCGAAGGCCTCGGCGTCCCGGACGATCGGGGTGCGGTCCCCAGCGACGGTCACGATCTCCAGCTGCACCCGGGCGTTCGGGGTGCCGGCGGCCGGGTAGCGGACCGCGGCGGGCTCCCGGTCCGGGTGGGCCGGGTCGGCGATGTGCCAGCGCGCGACCGGGGACTCGTCGACCCGCGCGACCAGCAGCGCGTCGCCGTCCGGGGACCACCAGAACCCGCGGGTCCGGCCCATCTCCTCGGCCGCGGCGAAGTCGGCCAGGCCGAACGAGACGTCGTCCTCGCCGGGCTCCGGGCCGACCAGACGGGTGGTGCGCCCGGACGCGAGACCGTGCAGGTGCAGCGCCCGGTCCGCGACGAACGCGACCCGGGTCCCGGTCGGGTCGATCCGCGGATCGACCACGGCCTCCACGTCGCCGACGTCCAGCGGGCGCGGGTCCGGGTCGCCGACCAGCGACGCCGTGAACGGCCGCCCGGACAGCGCGAACACCGCCCGCTCGCCTGCGGCGTCCACCGTGTACCCGACGACGCCACCGGCCTGCTCGCGCACCCGTTCCCGCCGCGCCCGCTCGGCGGCCGGGAGATCCTCCTCGCCGGGCAGCCCGGGCAGCGTCGCGGGGTCCACCAGCAGCCGCTCCGCGCCGGTCACCGCATCGATCGACCACAGGCAGGTCACCGGGTCGGTACCGGACCGGCTGCGCAGGAACGTCGCGCGCGAGCCGTCCGGGGCGATCGCGAAGCCGCGCGGGACGCCGAGCGAGAACCGGCGGGTGCGGGCGTGCAGGCGGGGGAACCAGTCGCGGGTCTCGGTCACCCGCCGGACGCTATCCGACCCGGTCCCGACGACCGGGCGGCGTCCCGCCGACGCTTTCCCTGCCAAACGTACGGTTGATACGGTCGGCCGGTGCCGATCACCGGGGACACCGTCGGGAGCCGCGTCGCGGCCGCGGCGCGGGACACGCCCTGGCTCGTCGCCGGGGAACCGACCTCGGCGGCGGCGCTCGACGCCGCCGCGGACCGGGTCGCCGGCGGGCTGCTGGGCACCGGCCTGGAACCCGGGGAGCACGTCTGCCTGCTGCTTCGGACCTCGCCCACCGCGCTCGTCACCTGGTTCGCGCTGGCCCGGGCCGGTCTGGTCGAGGTACCGCTGAACACCGCCACCCGCGGCGGGCTGCTCGCCCACCTGCTGGAGCACTCCGGAGCCCGGGTGGTGGTCGCCGACGCCGATCTCGCGCCGCTGGTGCTGGCCGCGCGGCCGCCGTCGGTGACCCGGGTGATCGTGCACGGTGGCGACCCGCCGCCGGACCCGCCGCCGGGCGTCACGGTGTCCCGGTGGGCGGAGCTGGCCGTGGCGGCGCCGCCGGAACGGCAGGTCGCCGTCGACCCGGACGACACGACGGTCGTCCTCTACACCTCCGGCACGACCGGCCCGCCGAAGGGCGTGCGGCTCTCGCACCGGGCAAACCTCGCGCTGGCCGAGCACACCGTGGACCTGATGTCCTACACCGCCGCGGACCGGCTGTACTCGGTGTTCCCGCTGTTCCACTCGAACGCCCGGTTCTGCTCGGTGCTGCCCGCACTGCTCACCGGGGCCGGCCTGGTGCTCGACGCCCGCTTCTCGGCGAGCGGGTTCTGGGACACCTGCCGCACCCACGGGATCACCGCGTTCAACTTCCAGGGCGCGATGCTCACCCTGCTGCACCAGCGCCCCGAGACCCCGGCCGACGCGGACAACCCGGTCCGCGCCGGGTTCGGCGCGCCCTGCCCGCCGGAGGTCACGCCGTCGTTCGAGCGCCGGTTCGGCGTCGAGCTGACCGAGGTCTACGGCAGCACCGAGGTGTCGATCGTCTGCCAGGCCCGCCCGCACGAGCGGCGGCCCGGCTCGGCGGGGCGGGAGTCGCCGCTCTACCACTGCCGGGTCGTCGACGACCGCGGCGATCCGGTGCCGTCCGGGGTCTCCGGCGAGATCGTGGCCCGCCCCAAGCGGGCCGGGCTGATGTTCTCCGGCTACCACGCGATGCCCGACGCGACCGTCCGCGCGTGGCGCGACCTGTGGTTCCGCACCGGCGACCGCGGCCGGATGGACGGCGACGGCCACCTGTACTTCCTCGACCGGCTCTCGGACTCGATCCGCCGCCGCGGCGAGAACGTGTCGTCCTGGGAGATCGAGCGCGCGCTGGTCGCGCTGCCCGACGTCGCGGCCGCCGCCGCGTACGGGATCGCCTCGGCACTGTCCGAGGAGGACGTGATGGTCGCGGTGGTCCCGGCGCAGGAGGCCCGGATCGACCCGGCGGACCTGGTGGGGCGGCTGCGCGAGGCGGTCAGCGGGTTCGCGCTGCCGCGCTACGTCCGGGTCGTCGACGCGCTGCCGCTCACCCCGAGCCAGCGCACCGAGAAGTACCGGCTGCGCGCCGAGGGGGTCACGCCGGAGACCTGGGACCGGGAGGCGGAGCGGGATGAGCGGTGACCGGCTGGTGGTGACGACCCCGCGGGAGGGCGTCGCGCTGGTGACGATGGACCGGCCGGGGAAGCTGAACGCGATGGACCCGGCGTTCTTCGCGGAGCTGACCGCGCTGGGTGCGCGGCTCGGGGACGGTGACGGGATCCGGGCGGCCGTGCTCACCGGTGCGGGCCGGGCGTTCTCCGCGGGCGGGGACATCGACTCGTTCCACGACCTCGACGGCGACCCGGCCCGGGCCCGGGCGCACCTGAAGCGGGTCTACGACGCGTTCTGCGCGGTCGAGCGGTGCTCCGTGCCGGTCGTCGCCGCGGTGAACGGGATCGCGCACGGCGGCGGCACCGAGCTCACCCTGGCCTGTGACGTGGCGCTGGCCGGGCAATCGGCGACGTTCGCGTTCCGGGAGCCGACGGTCGGGCTGATGCCCGGCTGGGGAGTGGTGCGCGGGCCCGAGGTGATGGGCCGGCACTGGACCCGGCTGCTCGCGCTGACCGGGCGGGTGATCGACGCCGGCACCGCGGAGCGGGCCGGGCTGGTCCAGCAGGTCGTGGCCGACGACGAGCTGCTCGGCGCCGCGCTGGACCTCGCGGGTGAGATGGCCGCGCTGCCCGCCCCGGCGGTGCAGGTGGCGAAGGCGTTCGTGAACCGGGACGCGGTCGGCGGGTTCGCCGAGTCGGTCGAGGCCACCGCGCTGCTGTTCGGTACCCCGGAGCACCGCGACGCCGTCGCCGCGTTCCGGGCCGCGCACGGCCGGTGAGGCCGGTCCGGTCCGCCGGGGTCCGACCCGCCGGCCGGGGCCACGGCCGTACCGGGAGCCGGCGCGGCTCAGCCGGGCTCGGCGACCGTGCGGGTCCGTTTCCGGGCCGGTCGGGCGACGGGGGCGGGCCGGCCGCCGGCCTCCTCGCACCCGCGCGCGGCCAGCCGGTCCGCCCGCTCGTTCTCCGGGTGCCCGCTGTGGCCCTTCACCCAGAACCAGGAGACCTCGTGACGCCGCACGGCGGCGTCGAGCTCGCGCCACAGGTCGTCGTTCTTCACCGGCTCGCCGGCCGCGGTGCGCCAGCCGCGGGACCGCCAGCGCGGCAGCCACTGGGTGATCCCGTTCCGGACGTAGGTGGAGTCGGTGTGCAGGTGCACCACCGACCGGCGGGTCAGGCACTCCAGCGCCCGGATGGTGGCGGTGAGCTCCATCCGGTTGTTCGTCGTGCTCGACGGCTCGCCGCCGTGCAGCTCGCGTTCGTGCGTGCCGTAGCGCAGCACCGCACCCCAGCCACCGGGACCGGGGTTCGGCACGCAGGCGCCGTCGGTGAAGATCTCCACGACCGCCGTCACGGGCCGTGACGTTAGCGTCCTAGTAGAGCCGGAACGACGCCCGGGCCGCCTCGAAGCCGTGACCGCTGCCCGCGTCCCGGCACTCGACACCGCTGCGCCGGCTGGCGCAGGTGACGTCGCCGCGCGTCAGGTGGGTGTCGTAGTCCAGCTCCGACCCGCCGGTCGGGTCGGCCGGGGCGCCGCCGCAGCTCGCCCGGGCGCCGCCCGCGCCCCCGACGACCAGCCCCTCGCCGGACCCGTCCGCGCAGTCCGGGTCGGCGGGCGGGGTCCAGCTGCGGGACGCGACGTCGCAGCGGGTGCCGTCCTCGTCCATCCGGCAGCTGATGTTGCCCGACGGGCTGCGGAACTCCGGGACGGCGCCGAACGCGGCCGGGTCGGCCGCAGTGGTGCCGGCCACCAGGTCGGCCGGTACCGGCGCGGCCGGGGCGGACCGCGGGGTGACCCCGGCGTCGTCCGTGCCGCCGGCGCCGGTGTAGGTGGCGGCGGCGACGCCGATGGCCATCAGGAGGGTCAGGCCGACCGCGAACGCCGCCCGGTGCGGGACGGGCGTGCCGGCGCCCAGCCCACCGGCCACGGCGCCGATCCGGCCGGTGAGCCCGGCGAGCGAGGGCCATCGCCGGTTCGGGCCCGCCCCCGGCTCCGCGGTCCCGCCCGGGTACACCGCCGGGACCGGCGCCGGCGGGATCGCCGGCCACGGCATCGGCGGCGTGTGCGGGCCCGGGTGCAGCCCGGGCACCGGCTCGGCACCGGGTGCGGCGCTGGTGGGACGGGGCGCGGGCCTACGGGGCGCCGGAACCGTCGCACCGGCGGCCGTCCCGTCGTCCCCGCGCCCGGCGAAGTCCCGGGACGCGTCGCTCCCGTCCGTGGCCCGGTGCGCGGCGCCGTCTCGGGGCAGCGGCACCGAGGGGTGCACGAGGACGGCGGCCGGCTGGTGGCCGTTCCGGGGAACCGTGGCATCGGTGGGCTCGGGCGGCTCACCGCCCCGATCGGAACGGCGGCGGTACGGGTCGTCGGCGTGGGGAGCGCTCATCGGAGCGGGACGCTAGGTGGGCATCGTCGACCGCACAGCGCCCGTTCGGCCTAGGCACGGCGGCCGGTCCCTCTGTGACGCTGACCGACAGTGACCGCCGTCGAGCGGTGGGTCCCGTCGGGAGCGGGGCCGCGGCACATCGCGCGTGCCGGCCCGGTCGTCGAGCACCGGCGTGCGAACCTGGCCGGGTGAGCCAGGCCCTGTACGAGGTGACGGTCAACGCGCTGCTCGACCGTGACCGCCCGCTCACCCCCGAGGAGTGGGACGCCGCCGCGGCCCGGGTCGGGGCCGCTCGCGCGCCACTGCTGCTGGCCGAGCTCGACGACGCCGGGCTCCTGTCCGCGGACCTGCTCCCGGTGGCGGTGCGGGCCGCGTGGGACGGCGCCGACCGCCCGGACGAGCGGCTGCATCCGGACCGCTGGGCGGAGTTGTTCGTCGACGCGGGCCTGCCGGGCCCGCGCTGACCGGCCGCGGTTCCGGCCTTCGGCGGCCCGCTCGTCACCCGACGGTCACCGGACCTCAACCCGGGCGACCGACGTGCCGGTCACCCTGGAGTCATGAGCGAGAGCAGTACCGCACACGCGACGACGACGTGGCCACACCCGGCGAGCGACGCGGCGAGGACCGCCGGCCGCTGGGCCGCGGACGACACCGACTCGACCCAGCGCCACGCGGACCACCGACCCCCCCCCCGCTGACCCACCCCACCCCAGCCGCCGCCCACCCCCTGCCCGCCGTCCCTGCGCGGAGAACGCGCACGAGACCCGGGAACGCGCACCCGATCGGGCGCGCGTTCTCCGATGTCGTGCGCGTCCGGCGTCGTGGCAGGGGCTCGACGCGGGCGGAGGCCGGCATCTGCTCCCCGGCACGACCCGCACGAGGGTGGGCCCGGGCTCGTCGTCGCGGCCGGCTCCGCGGCGACCACCGGTCGCTGCGGCACGCACTGGCCGGTACCGAGACCGGCGGAGCCGGTGACGACCCCTGGTCGTCCCTCAGCTCCGCGCTCGGCCACGTCCGGGCCGGGGACTCTCGGCCGCCCGCGACGCCCTGCACTCGGCGCGCGCCTGCCGACCCGCCGAGGACTCCGCGGAGCTCGCGGTGCTCCGCGGAGTCGCCGAGCAGCTCTACGCCGGTACCCCGGAGCGGCGCCGGTCGCGGGCGGACGACGGTGGCGGGCAAGCCGAGCGACACGTTGCACCCGCGGACCGAGCGGAGCATCTGAAGCAGGCTGGACTGGAGCGGAGGACGTCGTGAGCGGGAATGTCGCCGTGGTCGAGCGCGACGAGCCCGGTGGTTACAGCTCCTGGAGCCCTGAGCTGCCTGGTTGCGTCGCTGCAGCGGGTGACTACGACACGTGTCTTCAGTCGATGACCGAGGCCGTACAACGACACGTCGAGGGTCTGCGAGCGGACGGCGTACCGGTCCCGGAGCCAACCGCGCTGGCAGCGGTGATCGTCCCCGCGGCCTGATGCTGTCGTTCGAACGCTGCGGTCGGTCTGGGGAGGGTAAGTGGTGACCGTATGAAACGCTTACCTTGTGAGTTCATCACGGCGGACCCTTGACTGGCCGGCTTTCCTCGGTGAGGCGTTGCCGGGCTGCCTCACCGAGGTCGGGATAGCCGAAGGTGAACGTCAGGTCATTATTGGGGACATCGAACGTCGAGCGCTGGACTACGCTGCCAGCGGTAAGGCAGCGCGGCGATTGCTGCGAGCTCCGTTCCTGGACGACGTCGCGCAGTTCTTGCCAGATGAGGCGCCGATCGGTTCGAAGGCGGACACGGCGGTAGTTGTTCGAAACAGTGTGCTGGAGACTGCTCACTCTCGGGGGCCGGTCGACGGCGGTATGCTCGCTCGGATCACATATCTGGCGACTGGCGCCCTGAACCGATGGCTCAACCACAACGCGGACCAGGACGAGGCCGCGCCCCCTGCTGGTGTGTTCTCGTCGGTAGTCGAGTCACGTCGGGCTTGTGCGGCATTTCGTGCGATGGCGCTCGCGGCCGGGTCCGGTGGGAGGAAGGCGATCCGCGGGCCATCCGTTGGGCATGCTCCGCCGCGACTCTCCGACGTCGAGCATGGCGCCACGCCGCCGGCAGAGCTGGATGATGATGTGGCATGGCTCGGGCGTCAGGTGCGTTGTGGGCTCGATCCTGTCGATGACGACCTCTTGCAAATGTTGGGCAGCATTGAGACTGGCGCCAGCGAAATTCTGGTCACGAGTTCGCTGTCGCGATACAACCGCGGCAGTACTCGCTTGGCTCGAGTTCTCGAATTCGTCCTCGGTCATGGTGGCGCCGTTCTCACCACGAATTTCCTCATCCGTCCCCGCGAGGTATTCGCACGCCGCGCCCCCTTCCTCGGGGCGAACTCGGAGGAGCCGCTGGCACAATTGTCGACGGATCGCTTGTCAGGCCTCCACGCCCGCTACGTGCGTGATGTACTGGAGCAGCTCGGCTCAGCGGGAGACAGGTGATCGCCCGCGGATCCCGCGCGGCTACCAGCCGCGGCCCTTCCACTCGGACAGCTTCGGCCGCTCGTCGCCGATCGTCGAGTCGTCACCGTGGCCCGGGTAGAACCAGGTGTCGTCGCCCAGCTTGTCGAACACCCGCGACTCCAGGTCCCCGACGAGCTGGTGGAAGTCCCCCTCGGACCAGGTCTTGCCCGGCCCGCCCGGGAACAGGCTGTCGCCGGTGAACAGGTGCGGCCGGTCCTCGCCGCGGTAGAGCAGCGCGATCGAGCCCGGCGTGTGCCCGCGCAGGTGGATCACCTCCAGCTCGAGCTCCCCGAACGCGATCCGGTCCCCGTGCTCGACGAACTCGTCCATCGGTGCCGGCAGCTCGGGCGCATCGACCGGGTGCGCGATCAGCCGCGGCTCGAACATGCCGGCGACCGCGCCGAGCGCCTGCCAGTGGTCCGGGTGCCGGTGCGTGGTGACCAGGTGCCGCAGGTCCGGTCGCTCGGCGGTGGCGCCGATCAGGTCGGCGAGCCGGTTCGGCTCGGCGGCCGCGTCGACCAGCAGGGCCTCGCCGCTGGCCTTGCACACGAGCAGGTAGGCGTTGTTGTCCATCTCGCCGACCGAGAGCTTGGTGATGCTCAGCCGGTCCAGGTCGCGGCGCGTCGCCGCCCCGCCGGGGTCGGTGTGACCGGTGTAGTTCTCCAGGACGTCCACGGCCGGGAGCGTATCGGCCGGGTCCGACATCCGCTGGGGTGAACCCGCCGGTCGCGCGGACCCGCCCGCTCGCGGTGCGGTGGTGCGCGCCCCGGCCACGATCTCGAACATGCGTACGAGTATCATCGCTGCGGCACCGCGCGGCGCGGGCGGCGGCGCATCCACCGAGGAGGACCTGCGGGTACCCCCGGTCGACGGGTTCTTGTCGGTGGTCGCGCCTAGCATCGGGCCGGACGCGGAGACACCCTTCCCGGCCGGCGGAGTCCGGCCGCGGGAAGGTTCCGATCGCTGTGGGCGTCACCGGGTCCGTCCGGACCCCGACCCCGCCATCCCAGGAGGCGCGCATCGTGAGCGACCCGAGCACCGACCGCCGTGATCCCGGCACCGCCCTGTCGCCGGGTGCGTCGCCGGTCCCCAGCGGTCCGCGGCTGGTCGTGCGCGGTGCGCGCGAGCACAACCTGCAGGGCGTGGACATCGACCTGCCCCGGGACAGCATGATCGTGTTCACCGGTCTCTCCGGCTCCGGCAAGTCCAGCCTGGCCTTCGATACGATCTTCGCCGAGGGGCAGCGCCGGTACGTCGAGTCGCTCTCGGCGTACGCCCGGCAGTTCCTCGGCCAGATGGACAAGCCGGACGTCGACTTCATCGAGGGGCTGTCCCCGGCGGTCTCGATCGACCAGAAGTCGACCAACCGCAACCCGCGGTCCACCGTCGGCACGATCACCGAGATCCACGACTACCTGCGCCTGCTCTACGCACGCGCCGGCATCCCGCACTGCCCGACCTGCGGGCACGTGATCGAGAAGCAGACCCCGCAGCAGATCGTCGACCAGGTCCTGGAGATGGAGCAGGGCAGTCGGTTCCAGGTCCTCGCGCCGGTGGTGCGGACCCGCAAGGGCGAGTTCGTCGACCTGTTCTCCACGCTGCAGTCCCAGGGGTACTCCCGGGCGCTGGTCGACGGTGTCGTGCACCAGCTGTCCGACCCGCCGACGCTGAAGAAGCAGGAGAAGCACGACATCTCCGTCGTGGTCGACCGGCTGTCGGTGAAGGCGACCGCCAAGCAGCGGCTCACCGACTCGGTGGAGACCGCGCTGCGGCTGGCGGACGGGTTGGTCGTGCTGGACTTCGTGGACCTGCCGGAGAACGACCCGGAGCGGGAGCGCCGGTTCTCCGAGCGGATGGCCTGCCCGAACGGGCACGTCCTCGGCGTCACCGAGATGGAGCCCCGCACGTTCTCCTTCAACGGTCCCTACGGCGCCTGCCCGGCCTGCACCGGCCTCGGCATCAAGAAGGAGGTCGACCCGGAGCTGGTCGTCCCGGACCCGGAGCGGTCGCTGGAGGAGGGCGCGATCGCGCCGTGGTCGTCCGGGCACAACGCCGAGTACTTCGGCCGGCTGCTGTCCGGGCTCGCCCAGGCGGTCGGGTTCCGGATGGACACCCCCTGGCGGAAGCTGCCCGCCACCGCCCAGAAGGCGGTGCTGCAGGGCAGCGAGGACCAGGTGCACGTGCGCTACCGCAACCGCTACGGTCGCGAGCGCTCGTACTACGCCAACTTCGAGGGCGTCATGCCGTTCCTGGAGCGGCGCCTGGAGCAGACCGAGTCCGAGTCGCAGCGCGAGCGCTACGAGGGCTACATGCGGGACATCCCGTGCCCGGCCTGCGGTGGTGCCCGGCTGCGCCCCGAGGTCCTCTCGGTCACGTTGCCGCACAAGGACCTGGGGGAGCGGTCGATCGCCCAGGTCTCCGCGATGTCGGTGGCCGAGTGCGCGGACTTCCTCAACGGCATGGTGCTCGACGACCGCCAGGCCATGATCGCCGGCGCGGTGCTCAAGGAGGTCCGGGCCCGGCTCGGCTTCCTGCTCGACGTCGGGCTGGAGTACCTGTCCCTTGACCGGGCCGCCGGAACCCTGTCCGGTGGCGAGGCGCAGCGGATCCGGCTGGCCACCCAGATCGGGTCCGGCCTGGTCGGCGTCCTCTACGTGCTCGACGAGCCCTCGATCGGGCTGCACCAGCGGGACAACCGGCGCCTGATCGAGACCCTGACCCGGCTCAAGGAGCTGGGGAACACCCTGATCGTCGTCGAGCACGACGAGGACACCATCCGCGCCTGCGACTGGGCGGTCGACATCGGCCCGGGCGCCGGTGAGCACGGTGGGCACATCGTGCACTCGGGAACGGTCGCCGACCTTGAGTCGCACGACACGTCGCTGACCGGGGCCTACCTGTCCGGCCGGCGCTCGATCCCGTTGCCGCAGCGCCGCGAGCTCGATCCGGGCAGGGCGCTGACCGTGGTCGGGGCCCGCGAGCACAACCTGCGCGGGATCGACGTCGACATCCCGCTCGGCGGGATGATCTCGGTGACCGGGGTGTCCGGCTCGGGCAAGTCGACGCTGATCAACGACATCCTCGCGACCACGCTGGCGAACCGGCTCAACGGGGCCCGGCAGGTCCCCGGCCGGCACACCCGGATCAACGGCGTCGACGAGGTGGACAAGCTGGTGCGGGTCGACCAGTCGCCGATCGGCCGGACCCCGCGGTCCAACCCGGCCACCTACACCGGGGTCTGGGACAAGGTCCGCAAGCTGTTCGCCGCGACCACCGAGGCGAAGGTCCGTGGCTACGCCGAGGGCCGGTTCTCGTTCAACGTCAAGGGCGGGCGGTGCGAGGCGTGCACCGGCGACGGCACGATCAAGATCGAGATGAACTTCCTGCCGGACGTCTACGTCCCGTGCGAGGTCTGCAAGGGCGCCCGGTACAACCGGGAGACCCTGGAGGTGCACTACAAGGGCAAGACCGTCTCCGACGTCCTGGACATGCCGATCGAGGAGGCGGCCGAGTTCTTCGCCCCGATCACGTCGATCAGCCGGTACCTGCGGACCCTGGTCGACGTCGGGCTCGGGTACGTGCGACTGGGCCAGCCGGCACCGACGCTGTCCGGTGGCGAGGCGCAGCGGGTCAAGCTCGCCAGCGAGCTGCAGAAGCGCAGCAACGGCCGGACCGTCTACATCCTGGACGAGCCGACCACCGGCCTGCACTTCGAGGACATCCGCAAGCTGCTCGCGGTGATCCAGGGGCTGGTCGACAAGGGCAACACGGTGATCGTCATCGAGCACAACCTGGACGTCATCAAGACCTCGGACTGGATCATCGACATGGGGCCGGAGGGCGGCGCGGGCGGCGGGACGGTCGTCGCGCAGGGCACGCCGGAGCAGGTCGCGGCGCACTCGGAGAGCCACACCGGACGGTTCCTGCACGACCTGGTGACCCCGGACGACTCGCCGGTGCGCCCGCGTCGCACGTCGAAGACCGCGGGCTCCGGCGGTGCGGCCGGAGCCACGACGACGCGGCGGCGGAGCCGGGCGGCTGCGGCGAGCTGAGAACGCCGCCGGACGAGCACGCGGTGCGAACCGGTGGTGTCAGCCCGTCCGGACCGCGGTGGGTGCCGGGCGCCGGACCGTGCTGTAGAGGAATAGGGCACGGCGCCGGGCCATCGCGGCGTAGCTGCCGACCACACCGGCCACCCGGTCCCGGCGGCGGATCCCGGCCGCCGGGTTCGCGATCAACCGGCGGGTGAACTCCCGCTGGGTCGTGAGCTGCTCCCGGCTGGTCGCCGCGGACGCCGAGCCGGGGTGCACCCGGAAGCTCGCCGCTGTCGCCCGGTCGCCGTGCATCCTGCCCCGCGCGAGCAGCCGGACCCACAGGTCGAGATCCATCGTGAACTCCAGGTCGTCCCTGAACCCGCCGACCGCCTCGAAGTCCGCCCGCCGGAACGTGCCGGCGACCGGCGGACCGATCGGGTTACCGCCGTGCCGGACCACGGCCCGGGAGACGTCGGTGGCCGACCGGGTGCCGAGCACCGAGCGGGGCAGGTGCCTGCCGCGGAACAGCACCCGGTCGTCGGCGTCGATCATGTCGGTCCGGCCGACGGCCAGTGCCAGCGACCGGTCCGCGCGCAGCGCCGCGAGCTGGGTGCGCAGCGCCCCCGGTGCCAGCATGTCGTCGGCGCAGAGGAGTTTCACGAACTCGCCGCGGGCCAGGCCGACGACGTGGGCCCAGTTCTCGGCGAGCGGGACGGTGTCCTCGGCACGTTCGAGCCGGATCCGCGGGTCGTCGAAACCGCGCACGACGTCCGCGGAGCCGTCGGTGCTGCCGTTGTCCCGGACGACCAGCTCGAGCCCGTCCACGTCCTGGTCCAGCACGCTGCGGACAGCCCGCTCCAGGTAGACTCCGCCCTGGTAGACGGGGACGCAGACGGACACCGTGGGGGATCGGTCCTCGTGCGATGCAGGTGCCACCGCTCGCTCCTCTCACCTCCGGACGAGCCGGACGTCGGCGGCCGAACCGGATCATGCGATCCGATCGCCGGAGCAGGGCAGGCCACCCTGTCGCCGCGAAACGTTCGGACGATGGTGGCAGACGGCGTGCGGCCCGCGCCCGGCGGTGCCGTCCCCGCCGCCGGACGCGCGGCGGGGCGGGCCCGGGGACACCCCGGGTCGACCTGCTACCCTCGGGAATGCGACCACCCGGGACCGCGTTGAGGCGTGTGTTCCGGGCGTCAAGTGGAGCCCCGCTCCCACCCGCGCCGTGATCGTAACGGTGTGCGGGTCCATGGTCCGGCCGTCCGGCATCTGTGTGCCGTCGGTCGATCAACGGGTCTTCGCTTGTCGTCGCCGGCGCAACAGCAGCGGCAGACAACCGAGACATCAGGAGACCCCATCAGCACAGAGCCCCGCATCAACGACCGCATCCGCGTGCCCGAGGTCCGCCTCGTCGGCCCGAACGGAGAGCAGGTCGGGATCGTGCGCATCGAGGACGCCCTGCGCCTGGCCCAGGACGCCGACCTCGACCTCGTCGAAGTGGCCGGCCAGGCCCGGCCGCCGGTCTGCAAGCTCATGGACTACGGCAAGTTCAAGTACGAGAGCGCGCAGAAGGCCCGGGAGTCCCGGCGCAACCAGCAGGCCACCGTGATCAAGGAGCAGAAGCTCCGGCCGAAGATCGACAAGCACGACTACGAGACGAAGCGCGGGCACGTCCGGCGCTTCCTCGAGGGCGGCAACAAGGTCAAGGTCACGATTATGTTCCGTGGTCGCGAGCAGTCGCGTCCCGAGCTGGGCTACCGGCTGCTCCAGCGCCTCGCCGAGGACATCGGCGACATCGCCGTGGTCGAGGCCGCACCGAAGCAGGACGGTCGCAACATGACGATGGTCGTGGCGCCGACCAAGAAGCCGACCCCGCGCAAGTCCGCGGCAGCGGCCACCGCCGACGCCTCGGCGGAAGCCGAGGCGTAAGGGGTCGGCCGCCCTCCGCCGGGTGACCGACGGAGGGCGGCGGACCGCAGTACCCCGAACCGACCCCCGGTCCGCCGGGGGCCGACACCGAACGGATACCTCATGCCCAAGAACAAGACGCACAAGGGAACCGCGAAGCGGGTCCGCACCACCGGCAGTGGCAAGCTGATGCGCCAGCAGGCCGGCCTGCGGCACCGGCTGGAGGTCAAGTCCCGCAAGGAGAAGCGCGACCTCTCGGGTCTCGTCGACGTCGCCAAGCCGGACCAGAAGCGCGTCAAGAAGCTGCTCGGCCGCTGAGCCTCCCGGCTCGCGCCACGTGACCCCGCGGCGGCCCGTCCCCCTCGGCCGCCGACCCCACCCCAGACGACAAGGACAGACCCATGGCACGCGTGAAGCGCGCGGTGAACGCCCAGAAGAAGCGTCGCACCACGCTGGAGTCGGCCGCCGGCTACCGCGGGCAGCGTTCGCGGCTGTACCGCAAGGCCAAGGAGCAGGCGCTCCACTCCATGACCTACGCCTACCGGGACCGTCGCCAGCGCAAGGGCGACTTCCGGCAGCTGTGGATCACCCGGATCAACGCCGCGGCCCGCGCGAACGACATGACCTACAACCGGTTCATCCAGGGCCTCAAGGCCGCCGGCGTGGAGGTCGACCGCAAGAACCTGGCCGAGATCGCGGTCAGCGACCCGGCCGCGTTCACCGCGCTGGTCACGGTCGCCAAGCAGAACCTGCCGGCCGGCCCCGAGCAGGGCTCCTCCGCGGCCTGAGCGTGACCCACGCTTCCGCGCGCGAGACGCGCAGCGCCGAGCGGCGTTCCGCGAGCTCCACGCCCGGTACCGAGCGCACCCCGCGCGTCGCGGCGGCCCGAAAGCTGCTGCGCCGCGCCGGGCGCGATCGGGCCGGGCGTTTTCTCGTGGAGGGGGCCCAGGCCGTCCGGGAGGCGCTGGACGCCGGACCCGTGCACGAGCTGTTCGTCACCGACGTCGCGGCGGACCGGAACCCGGAGCTGCTCGCCGTCGCCCGCGACCACGGGGTCCCGGTGGTCCCGGTGACCGGGAAGGCCGCGGCCGCGCTGTCCGAGACCGTCACACCGCAGGGTCTGGTCGCGGTCTGCGACCTGCTCGACGTCCCGGTGACGACGGCGCTGGCCGGTACCCCGACCTTCGTCACGGTCTGTGCCGGGATCGCCGACCCCGGCAACGTCGGCACCGTGGTCCGGGTCGCCGACGCCGCCGGCTGCGACGCCGTGCTGCTCGCCGGGGACACCGTCGACCCGCACAACGGCAAGGCCGTGCGGGCGTCCACCGGCAGCGTGTTCCACCTGCCGCTGGCCCGGGACCGGGACGCCGCCGGGGTGCTCGCCGCCTGCCGCGACGCCGGCCTGGTCACCCTGGTCGCCGACGGCGGCGGCGAGCGGGACCTGCACGACCCGGACACCGCCGCGCTGCTCGCCGGCCCGGTCACCTGGGTGCTGGGCAGCGAGGCGCACGGCCCCGGACCGGAGGTGCTGGCCGCGGCCGACCACCGGGTCCGGGTGCCGATCCACGGTCGAGCCGAGTCGCTGAACCTGGCCACCGCGGCCGCGGTCTGCCTGTACGCCACCGTGGCCGCGCGGGCGTGAGCGAGGCTCGCCGAGCGGACCACTGGCGCTGAGCGCCCGGACCGCACCCGCCCGACCTGGTCGGGAACCCGTTCGCGGCACCCCTCTAGGATCGGGGCACCATGAGTGACGACGGTACGAGCCCGCTGGACCCGGACGCGCTGAAAGCCGCGGTGGAGGCCGCCCGGGTGGCGTTCGAGGACGCCTCCGACCTGGACGCGCTGGCCGCGGCCAAGCCCGCCCATCTCGGTGACCGGGCCCCGATCCCGATGGCCCGCCGCTCGCTCGGGCAGCTGCCCGGCCCGGAGCGCGCCGACGCCGGCAAGCGGGTGAACGCCGCCCGCCAGGAGGCACAGGCCGCGTTCGACGAGCGCCGTGCCGTCCTCGCCGCCGAGCGCGACGCCCGGGTGCTGGCCGAGGAGACCGTCGACGTCACGCTGCCCTGGGACCGGCGCCCGCGCGGCGCCCGGCACCCGATCACCCAGCTCTCCGAGCGGATCGCCGACATCTTCGTCGCGATGGGCTGGGAGATCGCCGAGGGCCCCGAGGTCGAGGCGTCCTGGCTGAACTTCGACGCGCTGAACTTCGGCAAGGACCACCCGGCCCGCACCATGCAGGACACCTTCTACCTGGGTGACGCCGCGCAGGGTCAGGACTCCGGCACCGTGCTGCGCACGCACACCTCGCCGGTGCAGGTCCGGTCGCTGCTGGAGCGCGAGCTGCCGGTGTACGTGGCCTGCCCGGGCCGCACCTTCCGCACCGACGAGCTGGACGCCACGCACACGCCGGTCTTCCACCAGGCCGAGGGCCTGGCCGTGGACACCGGTCTGACCATGGCGCACCTCAAGGGCACCCTGGACGCGTTCGCCCGGGCCATGTTCGGCCCGGAGGCCGGCACCCGGATGCGACCGTCGTACTTCCCCTTCACCGAGCCGTCCGCCGAGGTGGATCTGTGGTTCCCGCAGCGCAAGGGCGGTCCCGGCTGGGTCGAGTGGGGTGGCTGCGGCATGGTCGACCCGGATGTGCTGCGGGCCACCGGCGTCGACCCGGAGGTGTACTCCGGCTTCGCGTTCGGCATGGGTATCGAGCGCACCCTGCAGTTCCGCAACGGCATCCCCGACATGCGCGACATGGTCGAGGGCGACGTCCGCTTCTCGACCGCTTTCGGCGTCTGAGCCGCCACCACCGCTACCTGAGGAGTACCGAGCAGTGCGCGTGTCCGCCTCCTGGCTCGCCCGGCACATCGACCCGGCGGCCCTTCCGACGTCTCCCGAGGACATCGGCGAGGCCTTCGTCCGGGTCGGGCTGGAGGTCGAGGAGATCCATCCGGCCCCCGAGGTCACCGGGCCGGTGACCGTGGCCCGGGTGGCCGAGATCGAGGAGCTGACCGGCTTCAAGAAGCCCATCCGGTACTGCCGGGTGGACTTCGAGGCCCGGGGAGACGGAACGGCCCGGTCCCGGCACGTCGTCTGCGGCGCGACCAACTTCGTCGTCGGCGACCTGGTGGTCGTGACCGAGCCGGGCGCGGTGCTGCCGGGCGGTTTCGCGATCGCCGCGCGGGAGACCTACGGGCACACCTCGGACGGCATGATCGCCTCGGCGCGCGAGCTCGGCCTCGGCGCCGACCACGCCGGGATCCTGGTGCTGCCGCCCGGCACCGCCGAGCCCGGCGCCGACGCGCTGGAGGTCCTCGGCCTGTCCGAGCCGGTGATCGAGCTGGCCGTCACCCCGGACCGCGGGTACTGCTTCGCCGTCCGTGGGCTGGCTCGCGAGCTCGCCACCTCGCTGGACGCCGACTTCACCGACCCGGTCGCCCGGGTCACCGTCCCGGACGCGACCGGGGACGCCTGGCCGGTCCGTATCGACGACGCCGAGGGTTGCGCCCGGTTCGTGCTGCGGCGGGTGGACGGCGTCGACCCGGCCGCGCCGAGCCCGTGGTGGATGCAGCGCGCCCTGCTCTCGGCCGGGATGCGGCCGATCTCGCTGATCGTCGACGTCACGAACTTCGTGATGCTCGACCTCGGCCAGCCGCTGCACGCCTACGACGCCGCCCGGGTCACCGGGACGATCGCCGTGCGGCGGGCCGCGGCGGGGGAGGAGGTCGAGACCCTCGACGGCCGGACCCGCCCCCTCGACGTCGACGACCTGCTGATCACCGACGACTCCGGGCCGGTCGGCCTGGCCGGGGTGATGGGCGGGGCGTCCACGGAGATCCCGGAGCTCGCGTCGCTGGGCGACGGGGCGCGGGTGGACGTGCTGCTGGAGGCCGCGCACTTCTCCGCACCGGTGATCGCCCGCGGCGCCCGCCGGCACAAGCTGCCCAGCGAGGCGTCCCGCCGGTTCGAGCGCGTCGTCGACCCGGCGTTGCCGCCGGTCGCGGCGGAGCGCGCCGCGCAGCTGCTGGTCGAGCTGGGCGGCGGCACGCTCGCCGCGGGACGCACCGACGAGGGCGGCGTTCCGGCCGTGCCGCCGGTGCGGATGCCGCTGGCGCTTCCCGACCGGGTCGCCGGTGTCGGCTACCCGCGCGGGGCCACCGTCCGCCGGCTCACCCAGGTCGGCTGCGCGGTGGAGCTGGACACCGGCGCCGACGGCCAGGGCCAGGTCGTCGCGACCCCGCCGACCTGGCGGCCCGACCTGCGCCGGCCCGCCGACCTGGTCGAGGAGGTGCTGCGCCTGGAGGGCTACGACACGATCCCCTCGGTCCTGCCGGCCGCCCCGGCAGGACGCGGGCTCACCCCTGCCCAGCTCCGCAGGCGTGCGGTGTCCCGGGCGCTCGCCGAGGCCGGGCACGTCGAGGTGCTGCCGTTCCCGTTCCTCTCCGACGCCGTCTGGGACGACCTCGGGCTGCCCGCCGACGACGAGCGCCGGCGCACCGTCGCGGTCACCAACCCGCTGGACGCCGAGCGGTCCCGGCTGGCCACGACGCTGCTGCCGGGCCTGCTGGACATGCTGGTGCGGAACCGGTCCCGGGGGTCCGAGGATCTCGCGCTGTACGCGATCGGGCAGGTCGTGCAGCCGCAGGAGCACCCGCCGGCGATGCCGGACCCGGCCGTCACCGGCCGCCCGTCCGACGACGAGTACGCCGCGATCCGGGCCGCGTTGCCCGTCCAGCCGACCCACGTCGCCGTCGTGCTGGCCGGCAGCCGCGAGCCGCGCGGCTGGTGGGGCCGCGGCCGCCCGGCCGGCTGGGAGGACGCCGTCGAGGCGGCCCGGCTGACCGGTGCCGCCGCCGGGGTGGAGCTGCGGTCGCGTCGCGGCGAGCGTGCGCCCTGGCACCCGGGGCGGTGCGCCGAGCTGGTCGTCGAGGGCACCGACGTCGTGGTCGGGTACGCGGGGGAGCTGCACCCCAAGGTCGTCGAGGGGTTCGGACTGCCCGCCCGCACCGCCGCCGTCGAGCTGGACCTGGACGCGATCCCGCTGCGGGAGAACCTGCCGGTCCCGGCGGTGTCGGTGTACCCGCCGACCGCCGTGGACGTCGCGCTGGTCGCGCCCGAGCAGGTGCCGGCGGCGGACGTCGCGGACGCGTTGACCGCGGGCGCCGGGGAACTGCTGGAGACGGTGCGGCTGTTCGACGTCTACACCGGTGACCAGGTCGGGGAGGGGAACCGCTCGCTCGCGTTCTCGCTGCGGTTGCGCGCCCCGGACCGGACGCTGACCAGCGAGGAGGCGAACGCGACCCGGGACGCGGCGGTGGCCGAGGCCGCCCGCAGGCACGCGGTCGCGCTGCGCTGACGGCCTCCGGCGACCGCGCACCGGTGATCGCTCGTCGGGCGGTCGATGCGGTCACCGTTGTCCACGGTCGCCGCCCGATCGTCGATCACCGGCCCCGGCTCAGCGGGCCAGGGCGGCGACGGCCGAGCGCGCGGCGGCCCGCCACTGCTCGTCCGACGGGGCCCGCCCGGCGACGGCGACGGTGACCAGGTGCCCAGCGGTGCCGAGCTGCATGGTCGGCCCGCCGACGGTCTCCACGAGTGCCGCCGTCGTGCCGTTCCCCGTGCCGGCCAGCGGCCGGGATCCGGTGGCCGCTCGCAGGTGGCCGGCCGGGGTGGTCAGGTTCGTGGTGTAGACGTTCACCGCCACCGTGGCCGACCCGCCGACCGCGAAGCAGGACCGCGCCCGGCTGCCGTCCGGGCGGCCGACCTCGGCGTTCGACGCCGGTGCCGCCGGCGCGGTCCCGAGCAGCCCGGCCAGCGCGTCCGCCCGGACCAGGCACTCGTCGGGCAGCACGTCCGCGGTCAGCGGGGCGACCTCGACCGGGGCAGCCGGTGCGGCGGCACGGGGTCCCGGGACTCGGTCACCTGCTGCCGGGATGCCGCCACCGGGGCCGGGGGCGGCCGGCGTCGTGGGGCGGGTGGCGGGGGAGTCGCCGGCGTCCGGTGCCGCGACGGGCCGGCGGGGGTGGCCCTCCGGGACCTCGGAGGTCGGGCCGACCTCGACCGGCGGAACCGTACGCGTGGCCGGCCCGCCGCCGTACCGGCCGGGACCGGGTTCCGGGGCGACCGGAGGCGGCGTCACGGCCGCCGGACCCTGCCCCTCCGGCCACGGCCTGCCCTCCACCGAACCCGCGCACCCGGTGAGCGACAGCGCGACCGACCCGGCCAGCGCCATCGCGAGAAGGCTGCCCGCCACCCGGCTCGTCCGCACCGCCCGGAGGCTAGGGTCCGGGCGCGCCGGGGCCGGGCGTTCGCGGGCGCCGGATCACGATCGTGAACCGCGTTGCATGGATTTCCGTTCAGGTGCATAATCATCCACGTGGTACGCATCGCAGTGGCGGGAGCCAGTGGGTATGCCGGAGGGGAACTGCTCCGGTTGCTGCTGGCGCATCCGCAGGTGGAGATCGGCGCCCTCACGGCCGGCGGGAACGCCGGCAGCCGGCTGGGCGAGCATCAGCCGCACCTGACCCCGCTCGCGGACCGCGTGCTGGGCGAGAGCACCGCGGAGAACCTCGCCGGGCACGATGCGGTGTTCCTCGCGCTCCCGCACGGCCACTCCGCAGAGATCGCCGCGCAGCTCGGCGAGGACACCCTGGTGGTCGACTGCGGGGCGGACCACCGGCTGACCGACGCCGCGGCCTGGGACCGCTGGTACGGCGGCGAGCACGCCGGGCACTGGCCCTACGGGCTGCCCGAACTCCCCGGGGCCCGGGAGCGGCTGGTCGACTCACGCCGGGTCGCCGTCCCCGGTTGCTACCCGACCGGCACCAGCCTCGCGCTCTTCCCGGCCCTGGTCGCCGGCCTCGTCGAGCCGGACGTCGTGATCACCGCGGTGACCGGCACTTCCGGGGCGGGCCGGTCGCTCAAGCCGCACCTGCTCGGTGCCGAGGTGATGGGCTCGCTGTCCGCGTACGGCGTCGGCGGTGCGCACCGGCACACCCCGGAGATCGCGCAGAACCTGGGTGGCGCCCTCGGTTCACCGGTCTCGGTCAGCTTCACCCCGGTGCTCGCGCCGTTGCCGCGGGGCATCCTCGCCTCCTGCTCGGCCCCGCTGACCAACCCGTCGACCGACGCGACCACCGTCCGGCAGGCGTACGAGAAGGCCTATGCCGGTGAGCCGTTCGTCCGGGTGCTGCCGGAGGGGGCCTGGCCGACGACCGCGCAGACGCTCGGCTCGAACATGGTCGCGCTCCAGGTCACGGTCGACCCGGACGCGCGGCGCCTGGTCGCGGTCTCCGCGATCGACAACCTGACCAAGGGCACCGCGGGTGGTGCGGTGCAGTGCATGAACCTGGCGCTCGGCCTGCCCGAGACCGCAGGCCTGCCGACGACGGGAGTCGCACCGTGACGGGGAACGAGGGGGTCACGGCGGCGGCCGGCTTCCGGGCCGCCGGGATCGTGGCCGGGCTGAAGAAGTCCGGGAAGGCCGACCTCGCCCTGGTCGTCAACGACGGGCCGCGCTTCGAGGCGGCCGGGGTGTTCACCCGGAACAAGGTCAAGGCCGCCCCGGTGCTGTGGTCGCAGCAGGTGCTGACGACCGGGGTGCTCCGCGCTGTGGTGCTCAACGCCGGCGGTGCGAACGCCTGCACCGGGCCGGAGGGGTTCCAGACCGCGCACGCCACCGCGGAGAAGGCCGCCGAGGTCCTCGGATGCGGCGCCGTCGAGGTCGCGATCTGTTCGACCGGCCTGATCGGCGAGCAGCTCCCACGGGACACCGTGCTGGCCGGGGTGGCGAAGGCGGCGGGCGAGCTGGCCGGCACGCCCGAGGCGGGTACCGCGGTGGCCGGCGCGATCATGACGACGGACACCGTCCCGAAGCAGGCGGCGGAGACCGACCCGGCGGGCTGGACCGTCGGCGGCACCACCAAGGGCGCCGGGATGATCGCCCCGTCGATGGCGACCATGCTCACCGTGATCACCACCGACGCCGTGCTGCACCAGCGCGACCTCGACGCCGCGCTACGGACGGCGGTGCATTACAGCTTCGACCGGCTCGACGTCGACGGCTCGATGTCGACGAACGACACCGTGCTCCTGCTGTCCTCCGGCGCCTCGGGCGTCGCGGCCGACCCGGACGTGTTCACCGGCGCGCTGACCCGGGCCTGCCAGGATCTCGCACGGCAGATGCAGGCCGACGCCGAGGGCGTGAGCAAGCGGATCTCGGTGCGCGTCACCGGCGCCGCCACCGAGGACGACGCCGTCACCGTGGCCCGCACCATCGCTCGGGACGCGCTGGTCAAGACCGCCATGTTCGGGTGCGACCCGAACTGGGGCCGGGTCGCCGCCGCCGCCGGTTACGCCGACGCCGAGGTCGATCCGGACCGGCTGGACGTCACGATCAACGGGGTGCTGCTCTGCAAGGGCGCCGTCGTCGCGGGCGACCGGGCGGCGTGCGACCTGTCCGGCAAGGACGTGCTGATCGAGGTCTCGCTCGGGCTCACCGGCGGGGCCGAGGCCAACACCGCCGAGATCCGCACCACCGACCTGTCGCACGCCTACGTGGAGGAGAACAGTGCCTACTCCTCCTGAGCCCGCTGTCCCCGCCACTGCCTCGGCCGAGCAGGCCGCGCAGCCGCAGGTCGCCGCGTCGCCGGAGACCCCGGCCCGGCTGAAGCGGGCGGGGGAGAAGGCCGCGGTGTTGGCCGAGGCGCTGCCCTGGCTGCAGCGCTTCCACGGCCGGATCGTCGTCGTGAAGTACGGCGGCAACGCGATGATCGATGACGAGCTGAAGCAGGCCTTCGCCCGGGACATGGTGTTCCTGCGGCTGGCCGGGATCCACCCGGTCGTCGTGCACGGCGGCGGCCCGCAGATCAGCGCCATGCTCACCCGCCTCGGCATGCCGGGCGAGTTCCGCGGCGGGCTGCGGGTCACCACCCCGGAGACGATGGAGATCGTCCGGATGGTGCTGTTCGGCCAGGTCGGCCGGGAGCTGGTCGGCCTGATCAACGCGCACGGTCCGCTGGCCGTGGGGCTGTCCGGGGAGGACGCCGGTCTGTTCACCGCCGAGAAGCGGACCGCGCTGGTCGGCGGCGAGCCGCTGGACATCGGCCTGGTCGGTGACGTCACGCGGGTCAATCCGGACGCGGTGCTCGACATCATCGCCGCGGGCCGGATCCCGGTCGTCGCGGGTGTCGCACCGGATGCCGACGGGCAGGTGCACAACGTCAACGCCGACAGCGCGGCCGCGGCACTCGCCGGCGCGCTGGGTGCGGCGAAGCTGGTGGTGCTCACCGATGTCGAGGGGCTCTACGCGAACTATCCCGACCCGGACTCGATCATCACCTCGCTGACCGCGGACCAGCTGGAGCCGATGCTGCCCCGGTTGGAGAGCGGGATGGCACCGAAGATGGAGGCATGCCTGCGTGCCGTCCGCGAGGGCGTCGGGCAGGCGCACGTGATCGACGGGCGGGTGCCGCACTCGGTCCTGCTCGAGGTCTTCACACACGAGGGCGTCGGGACGATGGTGCTGCCCGACGACACCGGGGGAACGACGCCAGGGGGAACATCGTGAGCACGCACGCCCAGCGGTGGCAGGCCGCGCTGATGAACAACTACGGCACCCCGCCGCTGACGCTGGTCCGCGGCGACGGCGCCCAGGTCTGGGACGCCGAGGGTCGCCGATACCTGGACCTGTACGCCGGGATCGCGGTGAACGCACTGGGCCACGCCCACCCGGGGACCGTCGAGGCCGTCTCCGAGCAGGTCCGCACGCTCGGCCACACCTCGAACTTCTTCATCACCGAGCCGGCACTGCAGCTCGCCGAGCGGCTGCAGGCGCTGCTCGACCGTGAGGACGCCCGCACCCTGCTGTGCAACTCGGGCACCGAGGCGAACGAGGCCGCGTTCAAGATGGCCCGGCGGACCGGCCGGCCGGAGATCGTCGCATGTGAACAGGCCTTCCACGGCCGGACGATGGGGGCCCTCGCGCTCACCGGGCAGCCGGCCAAGCGGGCCCCGTTCGAGCCGATGCCCGCCGGGGTCACGCACATCCCGTTCGGCGACGTCGCGGCGCTGGACGCGGCCGTCACCGAGAACACCGCGGCGGTCTTCCTGGAGCCGATCCTCGGCGAGGCCGGGGTGATCGTCCCGCCCGAGGGCTACCTGGCCGAGGCCCGCCGGATCACCGCGGAGCGGAGCGCGTTGCTGGTGCTCGACGAGGTGCAGACCGGGATCGGCCGCACCGGGCACTGGTTCGCGCACCAGGCGCACGGGATCGCCCCGGACGTCGTCACCCTGGCCAAGGGGCTCGGCGGCGGCCTCCCGATCGGCGCCTGCATCGGCATCGGTGACGCGGGGGCGTTGCTCGAGCCGGGTCAGCACGGCACCACCTTCGGCGGCAACCCGATCGCGTGCGCCGCGGCACTGGCGGTGCTGGACACGATCGCCACCGACGGGCTGCTGGGGCACGTCGACCGGCTCGGCAAGGAGATCCGGAGCCGGATCGAGGGCCTGGGACACCCGCTGGTCTCCGACGTCTCCGGCGCCGGGCTGCACATCGGGGTCGGGCTCACGGCGCCGGTCGCCGCGCAGGCCGCGACCGCTGCCCGGGACGCCGGCCACCTGATCAACAACGCCACCCCGGAGCGCCTGCGGATCGCCCCCGCCCTCACCCTCACCGACGACGAGGCGGCCGAGTTCCTCGACGCCCTGCCGGGAGTCCTGGACGCGGCCGCGGCGGAGCACGAGGGGCAGGGCAACTGATGGTCCGCCACCTGCTGCGTGACGACGAGCTGTCGCCGGCCGAGCAGGCCGAGGTGCTCGACCTCGCCGATCGGCTCAAGGCGGACCGGTTCGCCGAGCGTCCCCTGGCGGGGCCGAAGGCGGTCGCGGTGCTGTTCGACAAGTCCTCCACCCGCACCCGGGTGTCGTTCGAGGCGGGGGTCACCCAGCTCGGCGGCTCCGCGGTGATCCTGGACGGCACCACCAGCCAGCTGGGCCGCGGCGAGACGATCTCCGACACGTCCCGGGTGCTGTCCCGCTACGTCGACGCCATCGTCTGGCGGACCTCCGGCCAGGAGCGGATCGAGGAGATGGCCGCGGCCGCGACCGTCCCGGTGGTGAACGCGCTGACCGACGCGTTCCACCCCTGCCAGGTCCTCGCCGACCTGCAGACGATCCGGGAGCGGTGCGGCCGGCTCGCCGGGCTGACCCTGACCTACCTCGGTGACGGTGCCAACAACGTCGCGCAGTCGCTGCTGCTCGGCGGGGTCACCGCCGGGCTGCACGTGCGGATCGCGGCCCCGGCCGGGTTCACCCCCGACCCGGCGGTGCTGTGCGACGCGAAGGCTCGGGCCGAGACCACCGGCGGGTCGGTGACGGTCGTCGCGGACCCGCACGCCGCCGTGGCGGGCGCAGACGTGCTGGTCACCGACACCTGGACGTCGATGGGGCAGGAGAGCGACGGGCTGGACCGGGTGGCCCCGTTCCGGCCGTACCAGGTGAACGCCGAGCTGCTCGGCCGTGCCGCCCCCGGTGCGATCGTGCTGCACTGCCTGCCCGCGCACCGGGGAGACGAGATCACCGACGAGGTGATCGACGGTCCGGCCAGCGCGGTCTGGGAGGAGGCCGAGAACCGGCTGCACGCGCAGAAGGCGCTGCTCACGTGGTTGCTGCGGGCATGAGTGACGGTGAGCGGGAGCGGCGGTCGGCGAATGCGAGCCGGGCGGCGCGCCAGGCCCGGATCATCGACGTGCTGTACCAGCGGGCGGTGCACAGCCAGCCCGAGCTGATCGTGCTGCTCGACCAGCTGCACGGCATCGAGACCACCCAGGCCACGCTGTCCCGGGACCTCGACGAGCTGGGTGCGGTGAAGCTGCGCGGCCCGGACGGCGGGGCACCGGTGTACCGCATCCCGGAGGACGGCAGCCCGGTGCGCGGCGTCGAGGGCGGCACCACCCGACTGGGTCGGTTGATGGGGGAGCTGCTCGTCTCCGCCGACGCGAGTGGCAACCTTGCGGTCCTGCGGACTCCCCCGGGAGCCGCGCACTACCTGGCCAGCGCGCTGGACCGGGCCGCACTGCACGACGTCGTCGGCACGATCGCCGGGGACGACACGATCATCGTGGCCGCACGAGAGCCCCGCACCGGGGCCCAACTCGTCGCGCTCCTGCGCGAACTGTGAGAAGGAGCAGCATCCGTGAGCAAGGTCCTGAGCTCCCTTCCCGAGGGCGAGCGCATCGGCATCGCGTTCTCCGGAGGCCTCGACACCTCCGTGGCGGTCGCCTGGATGCGGGACAAGGGCGGGATCCCCTGCACCTACACCGCTGATCTCGGTCAGTACGACGAGTCGGACATCGCCGGGGTGCCTCCGCGGGCGAAGGAGTACGGCGCGGAGATCGCCCGCGCGGTCGACCTCAAGCCGCAGCTGGTCGAGGAGGGGCTGGCGGCACTGGCGTGCGGCGCGTTCCACCTGCGCTCCGGAGGCCGGACGTACTTCAACACCACGCCGCTGGGCCGCGTCGTCACCGGGACGTTGCTGGTGCGGGCGATGCAGGCCGACGGCGTGAACATCTGGGGCGACGGGTCGACGTTCAAGGGCAACGACATCGAGCGGTTCTACCGCTACGGCCTGCTGGCCAACCCTCGCTTGAGGATCTACAAGCCGTGGCTCGACGACGAGTTCGTGCAGGAGCTGGGCGGACGCGACGAGATGAGCCGGTGGCTCACCGCGCACGGGCTGCCCTACCGGGACTCGGCGGAGAAGGCGTACTCCACCGACGCCAACATCTGGGGTGCGACGCACGAGGCCAAGACGCTCGAGCATCTCGACGTGTCCCTGGAGACCGTCGAGCCGATCATGGGTGTGAAGTTCTGGGACCCGGCGGTCGAGATCGCGACCGAGGACGTCGCGGTCACGTTCGAGGCCGGGTGTCCGGTGGCGATCAACGGCAAGCGGTTCGCGAACCAGGTCGACCTCGTGCTGGAGGCCAACGCCATCGGCGGGCGCCACGGCCTGGGCATGTCCGACCAGATCGAGAACCGGATCATCGAGGCGAAGTCGCGTGGCATCTACGAGGCGCCCGGGATGGCGCTGCTGTTCATCGCCTACGAGCGGCTGCTCAACGCGATCCACAACGAGGACACCGTCGCCAACTACCACAACGAGGGCCGCAAGCTCGGGCGGCTGCTCTACGAGGGGCGCTGGCTCGACCCGCAGGCGCTGATGGTGCGCGAAGCGGTCCAGCGCTGGATCGCCTCACTGGTGACCGGCACGGTCACGCTGCGCCTGCGCCGTGGTGAGGACTACTCGATCCTCGACACCGAGGGCACCGGCTTCTCCTACCACCCGGAACGGCTCTCGATGGAGCGGGTCGAGAACCCGGCGTTCGGACCCACGGACCGGATCGGCCAGCTCACGATGCGCAACCTCGACATCGCCGACTCCCGCGCCAAGCTGGAGGCCTACGCCGACCAGCCGCAGGAACAGGGGACCGTGCTCGTCGAGCACGGCACGCTGTTCGGTGAGCTGCCGTCGGGCGGGTTCGACCGGATCGCGGCCGCCCGCGAGGGCTCCGACGGCTCCGGCGTTGCTCGCGAGACGTCGCTCGACGAGGCCGCCCTGGAATCGGGTACCGACTGATGGCCGAGGGAAGGCCTGCCGGAACGAGCACCGGCTCGAGCTCCGGGTTGTGGGGCGGCCGGTTCGCGACCGGGCCGGCCGACGCACTGGCGGCGCTGAGCAAGTCCACGCACTTCGACTGGGCGCTGGCCCCCTACGACATCCGGGGCTCGAAGGCGCACGCCCGGGTGCTGCACCGCGCCGGGCTGCTGTCGGACGAGGAACTGTCCGGCATGCACAAGGCCCTCGACGAGCTGGCCGCCGACGTGGCCTCCGGTGCGTTCGGCCCGGCACCCGGCGACGAGGACGTGCACACCGCGCTGGAGCGCGGCCTGATCGAGCGGGCCGGCCCGGACCTCGGCGGCAAGCTGCGCGCCGGGCGGTCCCGCAACGACCAGGTCGCCACCCAGTTCCGGATGTGGCTGCGCGACGCGGCCCGCCGGGTCGCGGCCGGGGTGCTCGACGTCGTCGACGCCCTGGTCGCCCAGGCCCAGGCACACCCCGCGACCGCCATGCCCGGCCGTACCCACCTGCAACACGCCCAGCCGGTGCTGCTCGGCCATCAGCTGGCCGCGCACGCGCACGCATTGCTGCGCGACGTGGACCGCCTCCGGGACTGGGACCGGCGCGCCGCGTACTCGCCGTACGGTTCCGGGGCGCTGGCCGGGTCCTCGCTCGGGCTCGACCCGGAGGCGGTCGCGACGGAGCTCGGTTTCACCGGTTCGTCGGCGAACTCGATCGACGGGACGGCGTCGCGGGACTTCGCGGCCGAGGCCGCGTTCGTGCTCGCGATGATCGGCGTGGACCTGTCGCGGCTGTCGGAGGAGGTCATCGTCTGGGCCACCGCCGAGTTCGGCTACGTCACGCTCGACGACGCGTTCTCCACCGGCAGCTCGATCATGCCGCAGAAGAAGAACCCCGATGTCGCCGAGCTTGCCCGGGGCAAGTCCGGTCGTCTGGTCGGCAACCTGACCGGGCTGCTGACCACCCTGAAGGGCCTGCCGTTGGCCTACAACCGGGACCTGCAGGAGGACAAGGAGCCGCTGTTCGACTCGGTCGCCCAGTTGGAGCTGCTGCTCCCCGCGGTGGCCGGGATGACAGCGACCCTGACCTTCCACACCGACCGGCTGGCCGAACTGGCCCCGGCCGGGTTCACCCTGGCCACCGACGTCGCCGAGTGGCTGGTCCGGCAGGGCGTGCCGTTCCGCGTCGCGCACGAGGCTGCCGGGGGTTGCGTCCGGACGGCCGAGGCCCGCGGCGTCGGTCTGGAGGATCTGACCGACGACGAACTGGCCGCCGTGCACCCCGCGCTGAACCCGAGTGTGCGCGAGGTGCTGACCGTGGAAGGCTCCATCGCGTCGCGGAACGCACGGGGCGGCACGGCGGCGGACCGCGTCGCCGAGCAGCTGGCCGCCCTGCGCTCCGAGTCCGAGGCAGCGAGAGAGTTCACCGGAGGAACCGCATGACCGACCCGGCAACCGCCTACGAGGAGCTCAGGGCCGCGGGCCTGAAGCTGGACCTGACACGGGGCAAGCCGTCGTCCCAGCAGCTGGATCTCGCCGCCGGACTGCTCGACCAGCCCGGTGCCGGTCAGCACCTCGCCGCGGACGGCACCGACACCCGCAACTACGGCGGCGGGCAGGGACTGCCCGAGCTGCGGGAGATCTTCGCGCCGTTCCTGCAGGTCCCGACCCCGCAGCTGATCGCGGCGAACAACTCCAGCCTGGAGCTGATGCACGACACCCTGGTGCACGCGTTGCTGTCCCCGCTGCCCGGCGCCCCGACCCGCTGGGTGGATGCCGGCCGGGTGGCCTTCATCGCGCCGGTGCCGGGTTACGACCGGCACTACGGCGTGTGCGAGCGCCTGGGCATCGACCTGGTCACCGTCGGGATGACCGAGGACGGCCCGGACATGGACGAGGTCGAGCGGCTGGTCGCCGGCGACGCGTCGATCAAGGGCATCTGGTGCGTGCCGAAGTACTCGAACCCGGACGGCGCCGTCTACTCCGACGAGGTCGTGCGCCGGCTGGCGTCCATGCCGACGGCGGCCCCGGACTTCCGGATCATGTGGGACAACGCCTACGCGGTGCACCACCTGACCTCCGACGAGGTCGAGATCGCGGACGTGCTGGCCCTGGCGGCCGAGGCGGGCAACCCGGACCGGCCGTTCGTCTTCGGCTCCACCTCGAAGATCACCTTGGCCGGTGCGGGCGTGGCGTTCCTGGGCGGCTCGCAGGCCAACGTCGACTGGTGGCTGAAGCTCACGTCGAAGAAGAGCATCGGCCCGGACAAGGTCAACCATCTGCGGCACGCCCGCTTCCTGCGGGACGGTGCCGGGCTGCGCGCGCACATGAGCGCGCACCGGGAGCTGATCGCGCCAAAGTTCGCGATGGTGGAGCGGCTGCTCTTGGAGGCGTTCTCGGACACCCCGGGGGTGAGCTGGACGACGCCGAAGGGTGGCTACTTCGTCAGCCTCACCGTTCCGGACGGGCTCGCCTCCGAGGTCGTCCGGCTCGCCGGCGAGGCCGGGATCGCGCTGACCCCGGCCGGGGCGACGCACCCGTACGGCAAGGACCCGCAGGACGCGGTCATCCGGCTCGCCCCGACGCTGCCGCCGCTCGACGAGATCGAGCGCGCGATGGCCGGCGTGGTGACCTGCCTGCAGCTGGCGCTCGCGCGGCGCTGAGCGGAGTCGAAATCGGCGCTGAGGCGGGACACGAGACCTCGGTTCCGGGACCCGGCCGGTCCGACCGGCCGGGCCCCGGCGCGTTGCTGGACCGTAGCGAGCTGACCGGGGACGTGTTGCCCGCCGCGGCCCGGTTGCTCGGCTGCCGGCTGGAGGCCGACACGCCGGAGGGGACCGTCGCCGTCCGACTGGTCGAGGTCGAGGCCTACCGGGGCCGGGACGACCCGGCGTCGCACTCCTACCGCGGCCGCAGCCCGCGCAATGCGGTGATGTTCGGCCCGGCCGGGCACCTCTACGTCTACTTCGTCTACGGGCTGCACTTCTGCGCCAACGTGACCTGCCTGACCGACGGCGAGCCCGGCGCGGTGCTCCTGCGCGCCGGGGAGCTGCTCACCGACCCGGGCGCGGCCCGGGTCCGGCGGCCGACCGCCCGGCGCGACGTCGACCTGGCCCGTGGGCCGGCTCGCCTGGCGTCGTTGCTCGGGCTGGGACGCGACGACAACGGTCGCGACGTCACGGACCCGTCCTCGCGGGTGCGTCTGGTGGCCGGCGAGCCGTTGCCGGACAGCGCGGTCCGTACCGGCCCCCGGGTCGGGGTCGGGACCGCCGAGGAGCTGCCGTGGCGCTTCTGGGTCGACGGTTCCCGGGCCGTGAGTGCGTACCGGCAGGGCACCCGGTCCCGGCGCGGCCGGACTCGCTGAACCCGGATGCGGCCCGCCGCGCGCGGCGACGATGATGGGCGGCGTGGGCACGGACATCCTCGAGGACCTGGAGTGGCGCGGTCTGATCGCGCAGAGCACCGACCGGGACGCGCTGGCGAAGGAGCTCGCCGGCCCCGAACCGGTCACCCTCTATGCCGGTTTCGACCCGACCGCGGCCAGCCTGCACGCCGGTCATCTGGTGCAGATGCTGACGCTGCGGCGTTTCCAGGAGGCGGGGCACCGGCCCGTGATCCTCGCCGGTGGCGCCACCGGGATGATCGGCGACCCGCGTGAGGCGGGGGAGCGGAACCTGCACGACGCCGAGACGGTCGCGCAGTGGACCGGCCTCATCCGCGGGCAGCTCGAGAAGTTCGTGACCTTCGACGACTCGCCGACCGGTGCGCTGACGGTCAACAACCTGGACTGGACCGGCAACCAGACCGTGCTGGAGTTCCTGCGTGACCTGGGCAAGCACTTCCCGGTGAACACGATGCTCGCGCGGGAGACGGTCAAGCGCCGGCTCGCCGCGGACGGCATGTCCTACACCGAGTTCAGCTACCTGCTGCTGCAGTCGCAGGACTACCTGCAGCTCTACCGGGATCTCGGCTGCCGGCTGCAGATCGGGGGCTCGGACCAGTGGGGCAACATCGTCGGGGGGGTGGAGCTGGTCCGCCGGATCGAGGGCGCGCACGTGCACGCGCTCACCACACCCCTGGTCACCGACTCCGAGGGCCGCAAGTTCGGCAAGTCGACCGGGGGCGGGAACGTCTGGCTGGACCCGGAGCGGACCTCGCCCTACGCCTGGTACCAGTACTTCGTGAACGTCGCCGACGCCGACGTCCTGAAGTACCTGCGGCTGTTCACCTTCCTGGACCGCGCGGAGGTCGACGCGCTGGCCGCGGAGCTCGTCGAGAAGCCGCACCTGCGCAGCGCCCAGCGCAGGCTCGCCGCCGAGCTGACGACGCTCGTGCACGGCGCCGAGCAGACCCGCCAGGTGACGACAGCCAGCCAGGCACTGTTCGGCCGGGCCGAGCTCGCCGAGCTCGACGCCGACACGTTGGGCGCCGCGCTCGCGGAGGTGCCGACCGCGGAGAGCGCGGGCGCCGACACGATCGTCGAGCTGCTCGTCGCCACTGGCCTCACCGAGAGCAAGAGTGCTGCCCGTCGTGTCGTGAAGGAGGGCGGGGCGTACGTCAACAACGTGAAGGTGACCGACGAGGAGTGGGTGCCCGGATCCGCGGACGCCCTCGGCGGCGGCTGGCTGGTCGTGCGACGCGGCAAGCGCAGCCTGGCCGGCGTCCGCCTGGTACGCGGGTAGATCCGTTCTGAGCTGCGGAGACGCCGGAGAGGGGACCCCCCTGTACGACGCCCCGGAGCGGTCCTGTAACTTTCTCTTTGTCGCCAGGACGGGACGGACCGAACAAGACACAGAGCGAGGCTGGCCGAAAGGCCAGGGACGCGAGGGTCCGGCCCGGAGGGGACATCCCCGGAACTCCACTACGGTGGAGATCCGAAGCCCGGAGCAGGGGTTGACTCTGCCCTCCGGCACAAGTAGCATAGAAGAGTTGCCTCCGACAGGGAGCAACTCAGACGCCCCGGGGTGACGGTCGCGAGGTCCGGTCCCCCGAGTGCGGGTGTCCTTTGAGAACTCAACAGTGTGTCGAGCTATTTTTGGTTTGGCGTTTTTGTGCCAGATTGTTTGGTCATGGGTCTGACCCCGTCGGGTCTGTGACTGTGTTTCTTTGTCAGGGTTTTTGTTGGAGAGTTTGATCCTGGCTCAGGACGAACGCTGGCGGCGTGCTTAACACATGCAAGTCGAGCGGTAAGGCCCTTTCGGGGGTACACGAGCGGCGAACGGGTGAGTAACA
>NZ_JBKGXT010000035.1:0-38967 GCF_046546495.1 Pseudonocardia nantongensis
GCTAAGCCTTCCTGCGCCGATGGTACTGCACTCGTCAGGGTGTGGGAGAGTAGGTCGCCGCCGACATTCTTTTTGGGGAGACGCCCCTCGGATTCGTCCGGGGGGCGTTTTCGCATGTCCGGGTCCGGTCGAGGCGATCGTGGATCGGCGCCGTCCGGGACCCGGATCGGTCAGAGGTCGGCACCGACCGCGTCGGACACCGAGCTGAAGCCGTCGGTACGCAGCAGGCCGGCGAGGTTGTGGTGCACCCGCGACGGCCACAGCAGTCCGCCGTAGATGAAGCCGGTGTAGGCCTGCACGAGCGTGGCGCCGGCGCGGATCCGGCGATAGGCCTCCCCGGCGTCCTCGATCCCACCCACGGAGATCACGATCTGGCGGTGGGAGAGCCGGGAACGCAGCCGCCGCACCACGTCCAGCGCACGGGCGGCCAGTGGTCGTCCGGAAAGCCCGCCCGCTCCGGCCGCGGCCACGACGTCGTCGGGAGTGCGCAGGCCGTCGCGGGAGACCGTGGTGTTGGTGGCGACGACGCCGTCCAGGCCGAGGCGGACGGCCAGGTCGGCGACCGCGTCGATGTCGGCGTCCGCCAGATCGACGGTGATCTTGACCAGCAACGGCACCGGGCGGCCCGTCGCGACCCGGTCGAGCTCGTCCCGGACGGCGGTCAGCAACGGCTCGAGCGCGTCGGTCTGCTGCAGGTCCCGCAGGCCTGGTGTGTTCGGCGAGCTGACGTTGACGACGACGTAGTCGGCGTAGGCCCCCAGCGCGGCGGCGCTCGCGCGGTAGTCGGCTGCCGCCTCGGCTGCAGGCACGGCCTTGCTCTTGCCGATGTTGACGCCGAGCACGGGCATCCCTGGCTGCGGACGAGCCCGCAGGGCAGCGAGCCGGGGCGCGGCGGCGGAGGCGCCGGCGTTGTTGAAGCCCATCCGATTGATCAGCGCCCGGTCGTCGACCAGGCGGAACAGGCGTGGCGTGGGGTTCCCGGGTTGTGGGCGGCCGGTCACCGTCCCGATCTCGACCGCACCGAACCCGAGACGACCCAGCTCGAGGATGCCCTCGGCGTCCTTGTCGAACCCCGCGGCGAGGCCCAGCGGGCCCGCGAAGTCCAGGCCGAGGGCGCGGCTCCGCAGCACCGGGTCGGAGGGCGTGAGGCGGCCGGCCACCCGCGGCCCGACGCCCGGCGCGCCGGCGACCGCCCGGACCACCCCGAAGCCCATACGGTGCGCGGCCTCGGACGGCACGTGCCGCAGGACGGTGCGGAACAGGGCGTCGTACATGACCCCATCCTCACAGGTGGGCGTGACCGTCAGGGTGTGGCGTCGGCCCCGCCCTCGGGCGACTCGCCGGCCTACTGGTTCCCGCGGGAGAGGCCCAGCTGGTCGAGCATCCGGCGGTCGCGCTTGGTCGGCCGGCCGGCGCCCCGCTCGCGGCGCGCGAACACCGGCGTCGGACCGGCGGGCTCGACGGGCGTGTGGTCGACGTAGCACTCCTGCGCTATCGGTGCCCCGACCCGCTTGTCGATCACGCGGCTGACCTCGACGATGCGGTTCCGGTCGTGTACCCGTGCCCGCACCCGGTCGCCGACCCGGACCGGAGCGGCCGGCTTGGCGGGCCGGCCGTTGACCCGCACGTGCCCGCCACGGCAGGCCGTCGCGGCGTCGGCGCGCGTCTTGGCCAGGCGCACCGACCAGAGCCAGCGGTCCACGCGGGTCGTGTCCATCCCGCCATGGTGCCACCGCCCGCACGCCCGACCCCGCCATCTCGCAGCTGGATGGCTTCACGAACGCGAGGGCGGGTCGGGGAGCTGTGGCGGCTCGATGGGTGGGGTCAGTAGTGGGTGGTGCCGGGGGTGCCGCCGCCGGTGGGGACGGCGTCACCGTTGATCGCGACCGAGCGGGGGGAGCACAGGAAGGTGATCACGTCGGCGACCTCGGCCGCGGTGGTGATTCGGCCGATCGTCGTCGTCGCGTCGAGCTCGGCGCGGGCCGCGGCCTCGTCGGTCCCGGCCGCGGCGGCGCGGTCGGCGATCACCCCGGGCGTCCGCTCGGTCTGGGTGATCCCCGGATGCACGACGGTGACGTTGACGCCGTGCGGACCCAGCTCCTGGGCCAGGGCCGCGCTCATCGAGGCCACCGCGACGTTGCGCACCGACCCGACCAGCGACGTCGACTTCCGGGCGTTCAACCCGCTCACGTTGACGATCCGGCCCCAGCCCTGCGCCGTCATCAGCGGCGCCACCGCCCGCGCGCAGCGCAGGTAGCCGAGCAGCTTGGTCTCCAGCTCGGTGCGGACGGCGTCGTCGGTGACCGACGCGAGGTCCGTCGGCGGCCCGGCGCTCGCGGGCCGGGCGGCCGCGTTGACGAGCACGTCCACCCCGCCGAACCGGTCCGCGACGGTGCCGGTCATCGCCCGCACCGCCGCGTCGTCGGTCGTGTCGGTGGGCACCTCCATGACCTCCGGCGCCCCGGCCTCGCTCAGGCCGGCCGCGGCCGCTGCGAGCCCGTCGGCGTCCCGGGCGACCAGCGCGACCCGCACGCCCTCGGCGGCGAGTGCGCGCGCCGTCGCCAGGCCGATGCCGCGGCTTCCACCGGTCACGATCGCGCGCCGGCCGTCCAGATGCAGATCCATGCCGTCCACCGTCTCGTACCACCGCGCGCGTCGCCCGTGGACGGTGCCCGTCTACGGTGTGCCCGTGGCCGAGCCGATCGACTCCGTGCTGGTGGTGTTCAACCCGGGCAGCACCGGCGACGCCGACGTGCTCGCCGAACGGCTGCGTGTCGAGCTCGCGGGGGCCCGCCCCGAGTTGCTGGTCACGCTGCGCCCCACCGAGTACGCCGGCCACGCCCGGGACATCGCGAGGGAGACCGCGGCCGGCCGCGGCCGGCCGCTGATCGTCTCGGTCAGCGGCGACGGCGGCTACAACGAGGTCGTCAACGGGATCATGGACGTACCCGGGACCGGGGCCGCGGCCGCGGTGCTGGCCGCGGGCAACGCCAACGACCACGACCGGGCCACCGCCCGACGGCCGCTGGTCGAGGCCATCCTGGACGGCCGCACCGAGCGGATGGACCTGCTCGAGATGACCCTCGGCGACACGCCGCCCCAGCACGCGCACTCCTACATCGGGTTCGGGCTCACCCCGGTCGTCGCGTTGCAGATCGAGCAGGGCGGCAAGGGCACGCTGCGCGAGGTGTGGACGACGCTCCGGTCGTTCTGGGCGTTCACCCCGTTCGACATCGAGTTCGCCGACGGACACCGCCGCCGGATCGACAACCTGGTCTTCGCCAACATCGGTGAGATGGCCAAGGTCGCGGAGCTGAGCGAGGGCAGCCGCCCGGACGACGGCCGGTTCGAGGTCGTCCTGCTCGAGCACCGTCCGAAGTGGCGCCAGGTGGCGATCGCGGTGCGGGCCGCGCTGCGCGGCCTGGGCCGGCAGCCGGCGACCGCGGAGTTCCGGTTCACCGTCTGCGGGCCGATGCCGGTGCAGATCGACGGGGAGCTCGACGACGTCGCCGGCGGGACGGCCGTCCGGGTGCGCTGCGCGGCCGGCGCGCTGGCCGTCGTCCGGTAGCGACTAGCCGCCGAGCGAGAACTCGACGACGCCCAGCCCTCCGCCCTCGCCGAACGCGGCGCGCACCCGGGAGCCGCGCGCGATCGGGGCGGGGACCGTCGTCGTGCCGGTGGTGACCACGCCGCCGGCCTCCAGCAGCGCCCCGTACGCAGGCAACGTCTCGGCCAGCCAGGCCAGCACGGCCCACGGGTCGCCGAGCACCTCGGCGCCGCTCCCGGACGCGGTGGCGCCGTCGACGTCGAGCACGGTCGTCGTCGCCGCCAGATCGAGATCGGCGCCGTCGTCGATCTCCGGCCCGAGCACGAACCGGCCCGCGCAGGCGGCGTCGGCCAGCAGCTGCGGAGCCCCCGCCGTCGCGAAATCGGTGAACCGGGACTCCGGCAGCTCCACCGCGCAGTGCACCGCCGCCACCGCGGCACGCAGCTCGTCCCGGGACGCACCCGGCCCGACCGTCGCCCCCATCCGGAACGCGAACTCCGCCTCGGCGACGGCCATGTGCAGGTCGTCGGACGGGACGACGTCGCCCGGCACGTGCCGGAACCGTTCGAACAGCGGTCCGGGGAGCGGGGCGTCGATGCCGATGTGCGCCTGCCCGGCGGTCGCCGTCGCGGCCAGCTTCCAGCCGTAGGAGGGGCCCGCCCGCTCGCTCAGCCGGCGCTGCGCCGCGAACCCCTCGGCCAGGGACCTCGGGCGCAGCAGCTCGGGCAGTGCGGCCAGCCGTTCACCGGTCGTCCAGGCCTGCCACAGCGCACCGGCGGTGCCGTCCGAGCGCACCAGGTCCACGGCATCCGGGTCGACGTCCCCGCGGTCCGGGGCGGCGCCCGCGTCACTGGGTCCGGAGGGGCTGTGCGGTGCGGTCATCGGACCGGATGATGCCAGGTCCCCTCCCCGGTCCCGATGCAAGCTCCGCGCGCTCCGCTCAGCGCCGATGCAAGCTCCGCACGCTCCGCTCAGCCCCGATGCACGCTCCGCACGCTCCGCTCAGCGCCGGGACAGCACCTCGGCCACCCGGCGGACCCGCTCGTCGGCCAGTGCCTCCTCCAGCGTCACCGGCAGCGGGAGCCGCCAGTTCGGGTACTCGTCGACGGTGCCTGGCAGGTTCGGCTGCCGCGGCTCGCCCAGGACGTCGTGGAACGAGGCGAGCACCAGCCGTGACGGGGCCGCGGCCAGCAGGCCGTGCAGGGCCACCACGATCTCGTCGGTGTCGGTGACGTCGGGGGACTCCAGCAGTCCCTCGCCGGCGAGCAGGGCCAGCAGCTCGTCGCGGTCCGCGGCGGCCCGCGCGGCTTCGGTGTCGGGGTCATCGAGCAACCCCAGCTCGGTGCGGACCCGCACCTGCTCCCCGCGCAGGAACCCGGCTGCGGTCGGCAGGTCGTGCGTGGAGATCGTCGCCACCGAGTCCTCCGGCCAGCGGGACGGCGGGCGCAGCGGGCCGTCGTCGCCACCGGTGACCGGGTCGGGATCGCGGGAGAACCAGAGCACCGTCGAGCTGAGCAGCTCCCGTTCGGCCATCTGCTCGCGGACCTCCGGCAGCACCGTCCCCAGGTCCTCGCCGACGACCAACGCGTCCGCCCGGTGCGCCTCCAGCAGCAGCACGGCGAGCATCGCGTCGGCGTCGTAGTGCACGTAGGTCCCGCGGTCCGCCGACTCGCCGGCGGGCACCCACCACAGCCGCCACAGGCCCATCACGTGATCGATCCGCAGCCCGTCGGCGTGCGCGAGCAGCGAACGGATCATGTCACCGAACGCCGCGTACCCGGTGTCCGCCAGCCGGTCCGGTCGCCACGGAGGCAGGCCCCAGGTCTGGCCGCGCTGGTTGAAGGCGTCCGGCGGGGCGCCGACCGTGGCACCGAGGGCCAGATCGTCCTGCAGCATCCACGCGTCGGCCCCCTCCGGGTCGCAGCCCACTGCGAGGTCGTGGATGACGCCGACCGGCATCCCCGCCTCGCGGGCCGCGGCGCGGACGCCGGCGAGCTGGGCCTGCGTCTGGCGCTGCACCCAGGCGTGGAACGCCACCCGCGGAGCCAGTTCGGCGCGGGCCGCGGCGACCGCCGAACCGTCCGGGCGGCGCAGCCCCTCCGGCCACAGCGACCAGCGGCCGCCGTAGCGCTCGGTGAGCGCGCAGTAGGTCGCGAACGAGATCAGGTCGTCGTCGTTCCCGCCCACGCCGCCGTCCGGATGCCCGGCCGAGCGCCACAACGCCTCGAGCGCGGAGCGCTTCGCCGCCCAGACGCGGTCGTGCGCGATCCGGTCGCCGGTGGTCTCCGGGCGCAGCGCGTCGACCTCGGCCCGGGTGGCCGGACCGGCGTCGGCGTAGGCGGGCAGGTCGGTGATCCGCAAGGCCAGCGGGGTGGCGTAGCGGCGCGACGACGGTGTGTACGGCGAGGGCTGCACCGGCGGGACCGGGGTGATCGCGTGCAGCGGGTTCAGCAGCACCGCACCCGCGCCGTGCCCGCCGCGGACCAGGTCGGTGAGGTCACCGAGGTCGCCGATGCCCCACGAGCGGCGCGAGTGCAGCGCGTACAGCTGCAGCATCCAGCCCCAGGTGCGCGGCGGGTCGGTCAGCGCAGGCGGGGCGACAACGACCGTCGCGCGGCCGGCGTCGGTCTCCAGCAGGTGCCGACCGGGTTCCAGACCGGACGGCAGCACGCCGTCCACATCGAACGCCGGACCGTCCTCGGTGGTGAGCCGGCCGCGTCCCGGGACCGGGCGGGACCGGTCGGATCGCAGCCCGATCGTCGGGGGCAGCGTGGTCGCGGCGGCCTTCTCCCGGGCGCGGGCGAGCGCGATCCGCTGCGCGTCCGGGCCGGACACGTCGACCTCGAGCAGGTCCAGCACGTTCCGCACCACGGTGGCGTCGATCGGCACCTCGGTGCGGGTGCCGTCCAGGAACGAGGTCGCGACGCCGTGCGCGGCGGCGATCTCGGCGAGCTCGGGGTGCACCGGGTCGCGGGTCATGGGGACGATCCTGACCGATCGCCGCGGGCCCGGGGCGGCCGGTGCGTCTGCCGGGTCCGGTGCGCCCGGCGGCCCGCCGCCGGAGCAGCCCGGACGCCGACACGCGCGATCGTCCGGCCGATCCGGATCGGGAGGTCATCGGTGCTACGGTGCGTCGCCGGACGCGCCGACCGGGTCACCGGATCAGGTCGCACCCGTCGGTGCGCCGGATCCGTCCGGGCCCGACCGTGCCGATGCGCAGGAGAGGACCGGTCGTCCCGTTCCGGCAGGAGGATCTCCGGATGTCGACGTTGGCCCTTCTGGGGCTGTTGGTGGTGGTGCTGGTGGCCGTCGGGATCGCAGCGTTCCTGCGGTGGGGGCGGAGCCGGGACGGGCACTCGACGTCACGGGACGACGAGCGCCCGCGCACCGTCGCGGACCTGGTCGACCGCCGGGCCCGGGGGATCGACGACAACCCGGCCCCGCGGCCGGACGATGCTCCGGCCGGAGCCGCCGGGCACGACGAGGACCTCGCGGAGCCCCGCGCCGAGGCGACCGACCCCGCGGCGGCCGCCGCGCCGGAACCGGCGCCGTCCCGGCCCCGGTCGGCCATCGGCCCGACGGTCTCGTCCGCGCCGGACATCAGCGAGGTCCGCGACGACGAGATCCAGGACGACGACGAGACCCGGGACCACGACGAGACCCGGGACGACGAGACCCGGGGCACCGTGGACAACCGCGACGGCGACGCCACAAACGAGCTCCCGGAGGTGTCCGCCGCCGGCCCGCGGATCGTGCCGGACGTCAGCGCCGGGCCGGTCGGCCCGCCCTGGTCGCGGGGGTTCAAGGACGGCAAGCCGGTGGAGCCGGTCGAGCCGCCCCGCCCGACGCCGGGCCCGCGGCCGGCGCCGTCGCGCCCCGCCGCCGGGCCGTTCGACGACGACGACACGCCCACCGGTCCGGGCCCGATCAGCTCGGCGCCCGACATCAGCGCGCCGCGGGACACCGGGGCGACCGGCCCCGACGACGAGGACCGCGGTGGTCAGAATCGTGCCGGGACCGCCGGGGCTGTCGCGGGGACGGCGGGTGCGGCCGCGCTCGGAACCCGCGCGGTGCGACGCGACGCGGACACAGCCGGGTCCGGTGATCTGCCGGCGGACGAGGCCGGCGCCACGGCCGAGGGCGCGTCCGGCGCCAGCGTGGACGCCGGGACATCCGGTGCCCATCAGGAGGCCACCGACGACGACGCCACCGAGGGAGGCGCCACCGAGCACCTCGGCACCGGGGGCAGCGACGCCGGAAGCTCCGCCGCCGGAAGTCCCGACGCCGAAGGCGCCGACGCCGAAGGCACCGATTCCGCAGGCACCGATTCCGCAGGCACGGACGCTGCTAACGGGCCGGTCGGGATCGCCGCGGTCGGCGAGACCGGTGCCCGCACCGCCGGGAACACCGCCGATCCGGCCCGGGCGACCGACCCGACACCCTCCACTGCCGCTTCCGAGGACGTCGGGCCGGTTGGGCCGGTCACCCCCGCCGAGCCGTCCGCGGCCGGGATCCGACCGGCGGCCCCGCCGCGGGTCGATCCCCGCTCACCGGTCGATCCGGACCTGGTCAAGCGGGTCACCGCCATCCCGGCCGACCGCTCGACCAGCCGGACCACGGCCACCCCGGACACCGAGCGGGAGTTCCGCGAGGCCCGGGACCGGATCTCCGGACAGCCCGCCTGGCGGGTGCCCGAGCAGGCCGGCGCGTCCGAGCCGACCGGACGGCCCGGCCCTTCCCTGCGGCGGGCTACCACCACCGCGGAGCCAGCGGCCGCCGACCGGGCCGGCGGCGACACCGAGTTCGGCGACACGGAGTCCGACGACACCGGGTCCGGCGGTACCGAGCGCGGCGACACCGGGTCCGGCTATATCGAGTCCAGCGACACGGCCCCCGGTGACGCCGGCCCCGGTGACGCGGGCCCCGGTGACGCGAGCCCGGGCTCCGGGAAGTCCTCCGGCGCGGGCCGGATCGCCGCCTCGGCCGGGCTCGCCGCAGCCGGGGTTGCCGGCGTCACGGCGGTCTCGCGCACCGGCACCCGGAACGCACGGTCCGACGAGGACCACGACGACGGCGAGGCCGCCGAGCCCGCCCCTCGCCCGGCACCGCGGACACTGCGCTCGGCCCGCCCCGCCGGCGGCCCACCGCCCCCGGCGGCACCCCCGAACGTCGGTGTCGGCGGGCCGCCGCCCCCCGACGCCGGAACGTCCCGCCCCGGCACCCCCGACACCGGCACCCCCGACACCGGCACCCCCGACACCGGCACCCCCGACACCGGCACCCCCGACACCGGCACCGGCACCCCCGACACCGGCACCGGCATCCTCGACGCCGGCGCGAGTGAGCCGTCCCGGCGCGGCACGGAAGCCGAGCGGGCCGGGCGAACCGGACAGGCCGCACGGACCGAGCCGACCGAGGAGACCGCACCCCCCGTGCGCAGCACACCGCCCGCCCCGATCAGCCCCACCACCCGTCCGGACATCGAGGACACCGTGGTGTTCGCCGCCGTCCGGCCCGGGCCGGAGCCGTCGGCGGTCGTCCCGGACACCGCGCCGCAGACCGTCGAGACCCGGGTGCTCGGCCAGGACGGCGAGCCGCTCGCCGGGGCCGAGGTCGCGCTGCGGGACCGCACCGGCCGGGGCCTGGCTACCGCCACCACCGGCACCGACGGCGTCGCCGGGATCACCGCGCCCGGGGCCGGGCAGTACGTGCTGGTCGCGACGACGGCCGGGCACCGTCCCGGGGTCACCGCCTGCTCGGTCGCCGACGAGCCCGCCACGGCCGCGCTGACCCTGCGCCGCTCCGCAGCCCTGTCCGGCACCGTCACGACGGCGTCCGGCGCGCCGGCCTCGCAGGTGCCGGTCACCGTCGAGCAGGACGGCGAGGCGGTCGCCGCCACCCGCACCGGCGACGACGGCACCTTCCACATCCCCGACCTCGACGCGGGCTGGTACCGGGTCGTCGCCGAGGCCGACGGCTCGGCCGTGGGCGCCACCGTCGAGATCTCGGCGGGCGCCGAGGTCGAGTGCGATCTCACCGGCGGAACCGGGTCGTGACCCGCGAGCCGGACGTGCACGGCCGGCTCCCCGGGGTCGGCGGCGTCGACCTGTACTGGCAGTGCTGGCTGCCCACGGGCGAGCCGACCGGCGTGCTGCTGATCAGCCACGGGATCGGCGAGCACTCCGGCCGGTACGACCCCGTGGTCGGCACGCTGCTGCCCGACGGCTGGGCGATCTACGGCCTGGACCACCGCGGGCACGGCCGCTCCGGTGGCACCCGGGTGCACGTGCGCCGCTACGACGACCTGCTGCAGGACTTCGAGACCTTCCGCCGCGACGTCGCCGCCCGGCACCCCGGGCTGCCGCTGTTCCTGCTCGGGCACAGCCTCGGCGGCCAGATCGCGCTGGCCTACGCGCTGCGCCACCAGGACCGGCTGTCCGGACTCGCGCTGTCCGCGCCGGCCCTGGTCAGTGACACCGTCCCGGCCCGGCTGGTGCCGGTGCTGGCACTCGTCGCGCGGGCCCTGCCGACGTTGCGACCGGTCGGCATCGACGACTCCGCGATCAGCTCCGACCCGGCCGTCGTCGCCGACTACCGGGCGGACCCGCTGGTCCACCACGGGAAGCCGACCCTGTCCCTCGGCGCCGCGATCTACGCCCAGATGGACAGTCTGCCGCCGCGGGCGGTCGAGCTGCGGCTGCCGCTGCTGATCCAGCACGGCACCGAGGACCGGCTCACCGACCCCTCCGGCACCCGCCGGTTGGACGAGGCCAGTGGCTCCCCGGACACCACCGTGCAGTGGTACGACGGTCTGTGGCACGAGATCTTCCACGAACCGGGACGGGACGCCCCGCTCGGCGACCTACGGCGCTGGCTGGCCGAGCACCGCGACGGCGGACGCTGACCCGGCCGAGAACGGTCCCTACCCTGCCGGGGCCGGTGTGCGGGTGGGATCGTAGCGACGGCAACGAAACGGGGTGTCCGGCACGGTGGAGCGAACCGACGAGCAGGTCTGCGGCCGCAGCGTGTCCGCGTGGACCCTGCTGGAGACCACCGACTGGGCGGCCACCGCCCTCGGCGCGCGGTCCGGCTGGGACCGCGAGCTGGAGGACACCGTCCGGTTCATGCTGGAGAGCCGGCAGCCGCTGACCGCCTGGTGGGGGCCCGAGCTCGTCCTGCTCTACAACGACGCGTTCATCGAGCTGGCCGGCTACCGGCACCCGGGCTCGTACGGCCGCCCGCTGCGCGAGGGCTGGCCGGAGGTCGCCGAGCACCTCGCCGAGGAGCTCCCGCAGCTGCGCTCCGGCGACCGGGCCGGCATCTACCGGGCCGCGGACCGGATCGTCCTGCACCGCTGGGACGTGCCGGAGGCGACCTGGTGGAACTACTCCAGCACCCCGGTGCGCGACCCCTCCGGTGCGGTGCTCGGGCTGGTCACGCTCTGCTCGGAGATCACCGAGGGGATCGTCGGGGCCCGCCGGATGCGGGTGCTGGCCGAGCTCGGCGAGGTCGCCCGGGACGCGCCAACGGTCGACGTCGCCGTCGAGCGGCTCACCGCCGTGCTCGAGGCCGCGGACGAGGACGTCGCGTGCGTGACCGCCGTCGTGCACGACGGGGAGGGTTCGCGCACGGCCACCTCGGTGCGGATCACCGAGCTGCCCGACGACCGGGTGCCCGCCGATCCCGGCCCGGACGCCGGGGCTGCGGTCGAGTTCACGACCGTCGACCCGGTCCCGACGACCGGCGCGGGCCCGGTGACCGAACTCGCCCGCGCCGTGCAGCACACCCCGGACGGCGCCGTCGGCGTCACGGTCACGATCGGGGCACCCGCGTTGCTGCCCCTCGACGAGGCGCACCGGGCGTTCCTGCGGCTGCTGGTCGGGCACGTCGGCACCGTGCTGACCGGCGCGCTGGCCCGGGACCGGGAGCGCGACACCCGCGACGACCGGGAATCCCTCGAGCAGGCCCGCGCCGACTACTACGCCGGCCTCGGCGACGCGTTCCGCGACCCGCTGACCCTGGTTCTCGGCCCGCTGGAGCGGCTGCGCCGGCACGACGAGACGGGGGTGCGGTCCGAGGCCGAGCTCGCCCACCGCAACGCCGAGCGGATGCTCAAGCTGGTGGACGGGCTGCTGGACGTGTCCGCGCTGCAGAGCGGACGGCACGAGGGACTGTTCGCGCCGACCGAGCTGGGCGTCACCACCGACCGGCTGGTCGCGGCGTTCGCACCGGTGATCGAGCAGGCCGGGCTGGACCTGCAGGTCTCCTGCGCGGAGCTGGACCGTCCCGCCTGGGTCGACCGGGACGCCTGGGAGAAGATCGTCCTCAACCTGCTCAGCAACGCCGTCAAGTACACCCTCGAGGGCGGCGTCACCGTCGAGCTCGGGCAGGACGGCGAGCGGGTCGTGCTGACGGTCGCGGACACCGGTGGGGGCGTCCCGGACGACGAGGTCGACTCGGTGTTCGAGCGCTTCCACCTCCCCGGCCCCCCGCGCGGGCGCACCGCGGAGGGCAGCGGGCTGGGGCTGCCGCTGATCCGGCAGCTGGTCCGGCTGCACGGCGGGTCGATCGGCGTCACCGGGACCCCGGGCGGGGGCGCCACCTTCACCGTCTCGATCCCGCTGGGGTTCGCGCACCTGCCCGAGGGCCGGCTCGTGCGGTCCCGGGTCGGCGTGCGCCGCACGCCGCAGCTGGCCGGGCCGTACGTGGCCGAGGCACTGCGCTGGCTGCCCGACCCGCCCGGCCCGGACGACGGCGCCGCAGCACCCGCCCCCGCCGCCGGGCGGGAGAGCTCGCTGGACGGCTCGGTCGTCGACGGGCTGGACCTGGACCGGCGGGACCGGGTGCTGGTCGTCGACGACGACCGGGAGATGCGCGGCTACCTGCGGGACCTGCTGTCCGAACGGTGGACGGTGCAGATCGTCGGGGACGGCCCCGCGGCCCTCGACGCGGCCCGCACCGACCCGCCGGACCTCGTCGTCGCCGACGCCGGGCTGCCGGCCGGCGGGATCGGGCTGCTCCGGGCGCTGCGCTCGGACCCGCGCACGGTCGGCGTGCCGGTGGTGCTGCTGTCCTCGCAGGCCGGCGAGGAGGCCGCGGTCGAGGGCTTCGCGTCCGGCGCCGACGACTACCTGGTCCGCCCGTTCTCGTCCCGCGAGCTGCTCGCCCGGGTCGCGAACCACCTGCAGCTGGGCCGGGTCCGGCGGGCCGCGGAGCTGCAGTTCCGGGCGATGGCGGACTCCACGCCCGCGCTGATCTGGGTGGACGACCCGGGCGGTCACCGGCTGTTCGTCAACCGCGGCTGGCTCGACTTCACCGGGGTCGAGGACCCGGCCGACGAGCTCGGGCACGACTGGCGGAACCGGATCCACCCCGACGACCGGGAGCGCTACCGCTCGGCGACCGCCGCCGCGACCCGGGCGCACGCCCCGTTCGAGGTCGAGTACCGGCTGCGCGACCGCACCGGGCGGTACCGCTGGGTGCTCGACCGCGGCGCGCCGGTGCGCGACCGCGAGCGGTCGGCCGGCTACGTCGGCGGCTGCCTCGACATCGACGTCCAGCACCGCGAGCAGCGCCGGCACCGGATCTACTCCGAGGTCGCGGAGTCGATGGAGCGGGAGATCACCCGTACCGCCCGGACCGACCAGCTGGCCCGCACGGTCGTCGACGACGGGCTCGGCGACATCGCGCTGGTGCACGAGACCGACCCCGAGGACCCAGGTGCGACCCTGGCCGTCGCCGCGGACCGCACGGCGCTGGAACCGTCGCTGTGGCGGCTCGGCCCGCTCACCCCGATCGGGGACCGGCTGCACCGCCCGGAGATCGTCGGCCCGGACCGGCTGGACGAGGTGCTCGGCCGGCTCCCGGACGACCAGCGCCGGGCCTGGGAGCGGCTGCGGATCTGCTCGGCGATGGGGGTGCCGCTGCCGGCCCGCGGCCGGAACAGCGCGGTGCTCACCCTCGCCCGCTGCGAGCCGGGTGAGCCGCACACCGCCGACGACCTGGACCTGCTGTCCGAGATCGGGCGGCGGGCCGGCCTCGCGGTCGACAACGCCCGGCTGCTCGAGCAGGAGCGCTCCTCGGCCCAGCGGCTCGGCCTCCTGCACCGGGCGACGGCCAAGATGTCCGCGGCGGCCACCCCGGGCGAGGTCGCCGCGATCGCCGCCGACCACATCGTCGACCTGTTCGACGCCGACTACGCCGGGCTGTGGGAGGTGCGCGGAACGAGCCTGAACGCGCTCACCGGACACGGCTGGGACGCCGAGCTGTGGCGCCGGGCCGGCGAGCTCGACCTGACCCCGGGGACGGCGTTCGCGGAGGTCGTCGAGGGCCACGAGCCGCTGTGGCTGTCGCACGGGGAGTGGGCCCGACGGTTCCACGAGCAGGTCGACATCGCCCAGGAGCACGTCCGGGCCCTGGGCCTCCTGCCGCTGAAGGCCGGCGGGCGGGTGATCGGCGTGCTCGGCGTGGCGTTCGTGGCCGACCGACGGTTGTCCGAGGCCGACCGGGAGGCCGCCGCGGCGGTCGCCGAGCTCGCCGCCCAGGCACTGGACCGGGCGTTCATGCTGGACGCCGAGACCGAGGCCCGGCGGCTCGCCGAACGGCTCGGCGCGGTGGCCACCGGCCTGGCCCGGGCCACCGACCTGCAGTCGGTGGCCGAGGTCGTCGTCGAGCACGGCCGGACCTCGATCGGCGCCGACGCGGTCGCGGTGCTGGTGCTCGACGAGAGCGGCACCCTGCAGCTGCTCGGCGAGGCCGGCTGGCCGGAGGACGGTCCGGCGATGCGTACCCCCGGCCGCGGGCACCCGCTGGGCCAGGCGGTGGCCACGGGCGCGCCGGTCTGGAACGCCGATCCCGAGGCCGAGGAGGTCCGGCGCTACCCGGTGCACACCGCGGTGCCGCTGATGGTGGCCGCCCGCCCGATCGGCGTGCTCGGGTTCCGCTTCCCGCGCGAGCCCGCGCACACCCCCGAGCAGCGACGGTTCGTGTTGACCCTGGCCAACCAGTGCGCGCAGGCGATCATGCGGGCCCAGCTGCACCAGGCCGAGCACGAGGTCGCGGTGACGCTGCAGCGCAGCCTGCTGCCGCAGAAGCTGCCCGAGCTGGAGCGGTTGTCGCTGGCCACCCGGTACCGGCCGGGGACCCAGGGTACCGAGGCCGGTGGTGACTGGTTCGACGTGCTGGACCTGCCCGACGGCGTCGTCGCGATGGTCGTCGGCGACGTGGTCGGGCGCGGTCCGGCCGCCGCCGCGGTGATGGGGCAGCTGCGCAGCGCCGTGGCGTCGAACCTGGTGAACGGTCAGGGTCCGGCCGGTGCGCTGGAGCAGCTCGACCAGTACGCGTTCCGGGTGCGCGGCGCGACCGCCAGCACCGTGGCGATCGCCTGCATCGACGTCGGGACCGGGACCCTGCGCTACGCCACCGCCGGGCACCCGCCGCCGCTGGTCGCCGGGCCGGACGGGGTGCGCTCCCTGGACGAGGGCCGCGGGGTGCCGCTGGGCATCTCCGGGCGGCCACCGTTCGCCGAGGCCACCGACCGGATCGTCCCGGGGGAGACGATCCTGCTGTGCTCGGACGGGCTGTTCGAGCGCCGGAACGAGGTGATCGACGACGGCCTGGCCCGGCTCTCCGCGGCGTTCGGCGAACTCGCCGACCTGCAGCCGCGGGACATGGCCGACACCCTGCTCAACCGGATGTCCGAGGGCGTCGCGATCCCGGACGACACCGTCGTCGTGGTCGCCCGGCTGATGCCGCCGCCGCTGCACACCGTGATCGCGGCCGAACCGAAGCGGCTCGCCCCGTTGCGCCGCTCGGTCGGGGCCTGGGCCCAGACCTGTGGGATGGGCTCGGACGGGACCAGCGACCTGCAGCTCACTGTCGGTGAGGCGGCGACGAACGCGATCGAGCACGCCTACCCACCCGGCGGCGCCGATGCCGGGGTCGAGATCGAGCTGGCGCTGGTCCCGGACGGTTCGGTGACCGTGCGGGTCCGCGACGAGGGCCGGTGGCGCCCGCCGCCGGTCGACCCGGGGTACCGCGGCCGAGGTATCGCGCTGATCCGCGAGCTCGCCGAGGATGTGCTCATCGAGGCGTCGGACGACGGCACCGCCGTCCGCTTCCGGCTGCCCGCCACGCCGGTGGAGATCGGCACTCCGGGGGCGGGGCCGCCGGTCGAGTTCGTGGCCGGCGAGCCCGAACCGGAACGCGATCCGAGGACCGGTGCCGGCGGCACCACGGACGCCGTGGTGGCCGCGGACACCACGGGTTCCGAGGGCCCGGCGGACGCCGCCGCCGACGGCCGGGACCCCGGTGCCCTGTCGCCGACCCGGTTGCGGGTCGCGCCGGACCCGCACGGGGTCCGGCTCACCGTCGTCGGGGACCTGGACATGGGCGGGGTCGCCGCGATCCGCGCACCGCTGATGGAGCACCTGGAACGAGGGTTGCCGGTGACCCTGACGCTGGGCACCGACTCCTTCGTCAGCAGCGCCGGCATCGCGTTGCTGTCGGAGGCGGCCCGGCGGACCCGGGCAGGCGGGCAGGCGCTGACCCTGGTCGCCCCGGCCGGCAGCCAGGCCCGCCGGTCGCTGGTGCTGTCCGGGCTGGACACGGTGATCGGGATGTCCGACGAGGGCTGACGCCGAGCTGTCCGGACACCACGGAGCTGTCCGGACGACCCTGGGCCGCTCCCACGGGCCGGACCACGCCTTGAAGCCGGGCCCGGGAACCGGGGCGACCGGGATGCCCGGGGTCGGGGGCACTGGTCCGGCTGACCGCCCGGCTCGGCCCCGGGACGCGCGCGGTCAGCCGGGGTGGACGGCCCCGTCGAGGTGCGTGACGACGAGCCGGGTGAGCTCGTCGATCACGGCGGCGCGCTCGAACCCGGGCTCCTCCAGGACGAAGCCGGTGGTCACCGCCTCCACGGTGCGCACCACCGTCCACGCGGTCACCCGCGCGCGCTCGGCCGGCACACCCCGCCCGAGCAGCGCGACGGCGGTGAGCTCGTCGATCCGGCGGGCGAACGCCACCCGGCGCCCGGCACCGGTGCGCGGCAGCTGCTCGGCGATCACCCGGTGCAGGTCGGGCTGCTCGCCGATCGCGTCGAGCAGGGCCTCGACGGTGGTGCGGACCGCGTCGGCGGTGTCCCGGTCCGGCAGCGCCTCGACGAACGCGCGCGAGACGCGAGCCTCCAGCTCGTCGAGGTAGCGGTCGATCACCGCGCTGACGACCGCACCCTTGTCCGGGAAGTACTGGTACAGCGAGCCCGGCGAGATGCCCGCCGTGGCGGCGATCCGGTTGGTCGAGGCGCCGTCGTACCCGCGGGTGACCAGCACCTCCCGCCCGGCGGCGACGATCCGCTCCACCATCCGTCGGGACCGGTCCTGCTGCGGTTCCCGGCGTCGCGGTGCGCGGGCGCTCACCCGGCCGTCACCAACGCGCATTGAACGCGAGTCTTCGCTCGTGTCAGCATCGACCCATGGTGGCAGAGATCCCCGTCGCGACGCCCTACCCGCGGCGGTTCCGCAGCGCACCGCGGCGTGCGGCCCGGATAGCCCGCCCGCTCGGCCTCCTCGCCCGGGTACGCGAACCCGACGAGACTCTCCTCGCGGAGATCGGGCGCCGGATGACGACCCGGGACGAGGTCGGCGCCGCGCTGGTCCGGGCGATGGGCCGGGACCGGGACGACCCGGAGCGGGTCACCATGCGGGCGTTCCACGAGGCACTGGCCGCCGGAGGGCCGCGGGACGGGGCCCCGGCGGCGTTGCGTGCGTTCTTCGACGCGGTCACCCCGGAGCCGCCGTGGCTGGACCACGACCTGCTCGAACGCGGGGCGCGGGCCTACCGGCGGCTCGGAACCAGCCGGGAGGACGTCCTGCTCGGGCTGTCGCTGATCGGTGGCTACCGCTACGGCGGGCCGACCGAACTGCTGGTGCGCACGGGTGGCCTGACCGGCTCGGGCGCGATGCGCCGCCTCGGCGAGACCCAGGCGTGGGGCTTCGCGGTGAGCCGGCCCGGCGGGATGGCCCGCGGCGGCGAGGGGTGGCGGGCGAGCCTGCACGTGCGGGCGATGCACGCGCTCGTCGCGAACCGGTACGAGCGGGACTGGGACACCGGCACGCACGGGCTGCCGATCAACCAGGCCGATCTCGCGGCGACGCTCGGGCTGTTCAACAGCACCGCGTTGCTCGGGTGCCGGTTGCTCGGCCGGCACGTTCCGCGCGCCGACTCGGACGCGATCATGCACCTGTGGCGCTACGTCGGCTGGCTGATGGGCGTCGACGAGGACTGGCTGTTCACCACGGAGCGCCCGCAGAACGCGTTCAACTACCACATCCTGCTCGCCCAGGGCGACGTCACGCCGTCCGGGCCGCGGCTGACCGCCGCGCTGGTGGAGGGCGTGCGCGCCGAGCGGCCCGGGTGGCGCGGCGCGTGGGAACGGCGGCGGCTGCTCTCGCTGCTTCGGGTGTTCCTGCAGGCCGAGGGCATGCGGGACCTGGGCCTGCCGGTGACGGCGCCGTGGATCGCCCCGTCGCAGGTGCTGCGCAACGTCGTCGAGTCGGTAGTCGTCGCCCGGTTCCGGCGCGGGCGGCGGTGGCTGGAGGAGCGTTCGGACCGGCGGTCCCGGGCCGATCTCGCCCGCCGGTTCGGCCCGGACCGCCCGGAGGTCGGCTCGCTCTGATCCGCCCCGCCCCGCCCCGCCCCGCTCGCCCTGGCTCAGGTGAAGGCACTGATCCCGGTGATGTCCCGCCCGACGATCAGGGTCTGGATCGACTCGGTGCCCTCGAAGGTGTGGATGGACTCGATGTCGGCCCAGTGCCGCACCACGTGGTGTTCCAGGAGGATCCCGTTGCCGCCGAGCAGATCCCGGGCCTCGGACAGGACCCTGCGGGCGGTGCGGGTGTTGTGCATCTTGGCCAGCCCCGCCACAGTCGGCGACAGCTTGCCGGCCTCGGCGAGCCTGGCCATCTGCATGCAGTAGAGCTGCATCCCGGTGAGGTCGGCCAGCATCTTCACCAGCCGGTCCTGCACGATCTGGAAGCTCGCGATCGGGCTGCCGAACTGCTCGCGGGCCATCGCGTAGCTCAGTGCCGCGTCGTAGCCGGCGGTGGCGTGCCCGAGCGCCATCCAGGCGCAGGTGGAACGGGTGGTGGCGAGCACCGCGGCGCAGTCGGTGAACGTCCGGGCGTGCGCGAGCCGGTTCTCGTCCGGGACGCGGACGCCGTCCAGGGTGATGTCGGCCTGCCACAGCGCGCGCAGCGAGACCTTGCCCGGGATGACGGTCGCCGAGTAGCCCTCTGCCGGGGTCTCGACGACGAAGCCGAGCACGTCGCCGGAATCGGTGTCCCGGGCCCAGACGATCACCAGGTCGGCGACGGTGCCGTTGCCGATCCAGCGCTTGGAGCCGTTCAGCACCCAGCCGTCGCCGTCCCGGGTCGCGGTGGTCTCCAGCGCGACCGAGTCCGACCCGTGGTGCGGCTCGGTCAGCGCGAACGCCCCCAGCGCGTCCAGCGCCGACATCGACGGCAGCCAGCGCGCCCGCTGCTCGTCGGAGCCGCACATGTCGATCGCCTTCATCGCCAGGCCGGCGTGCACGCCGAGGAAGGTGCCCAGCGACCCGTCCCCGCGGTGCAGCTCCATGTGCACCAGGCCGAGCGCGAGCGGGCTCATCCCGGCCGCGCCGTGCCCGGAGATGTCCTCGCCGACGATCCCCAGCTCGGGCAGCCGGCGGAACAGGTGCCAGGTCAGCTCCGCCCGCTCCCAGTAGTCGTTGATGTCGGGGAGGACCTCGGTGTCGACGAACGAGCGGGTGGCGGTGAAGAGCTGCCACTGCTCGTCGGTGAACTGGTCGCGGACCGAGAAGAAGTCGGTACCGAGGGCCTCGCCGAGCTCGGTGTACGGGGTGGTCGGTGTGGTCATCGGTGCGGCCCCCTCGCCGTCGGCATCGTCGACCGATCCTCACACCCCGCGGGACGCTGCGCCGGGCGGTCCGCGCCGGCGCTGGACGATCACTCTCTGACCAGGCAGAAGGGGTGTCCGATCGGGTCGAGGAAGACCCGGAAGTTGTCCGGCGCCGGCTGAACGTCGTGCTTGCGGGCCCCGATCGCGAGCACGGCGGCCTCGCCGGCGTCGAGATCCGGCACGTCGAAGTCGACGTGCCCGCGCTGCGGGTGCACCTGGCCGGGCCACTCCGGTGCGGTGAAGGCACCCTCGCTGATCTTCTGGAACGCCAGCGTCGCGCCGGAGCCGCCGGCGTCGAGCTCCACCCAGCCGTCGTGGGCCGGCTCGGCCACCGGCCAGCCGGTGATCCGCGAGTAGAACCGCGCGAGCTCGCGCGGGTCGGGGCAGTCGAGCGCGAACAGCGAGAAGGTGGCGATGGGTGCGTCGGTGCTCATGGGCCGAGTATGTACCCGATCCTCGACACTTTCCGGGGTCGCGCCGGGGCGGCGTCGGCTACCGTTCGGACCTGTGAGTCGAGCCCTCACCGAGCCGGAGTCCGCCGCCCTCGTCGCGATGATCGAGCGTGGGGTGCCCGACGACGGCGTGGTCGGGGACGCCGACCGGCGGGAATGGCTCGAACTGGTCCCGTGGATCCGGGCCGGTGACCGGTGCGGGTGCGGCACCTGCCCGTCGATCGAGCTGGTCGTCGACGAGCGGCCCGGCACGGCAGGCGGTCCGCGGATCGTGCTGGTCGCCGGCGTCGCCGGGGCGCTGCTCCTGCTGTTCGTCGACGGCGGACGGCCGAGCTACCTGGAGCTCGCGCCGGTCGGCGACGAGCGCATCACCGAGTTCCCGCCCGCCGACGAGATCCGGTAGCGCAGGGCGGCCGGGCAGCCGCGCTACGCCGGCGGCGGCAGCTCGTCGATCGCCCGCTCGACCCGCTGGACCGACACCGGATGCCGGGTCTTCATCGGGTGCGCGTAGAGCGAGACCCGCAGCTCCTCGATCATCCAGCCGATCTCGCGCAGTGCGGGCGAGGGCTCCGTGCCCTCGGGCAGCGCGGCGAGCAGCCCCCGGTACTCGGCCTCCACCGGTGCCATCTCCGCGGTCCAGCGGGCGTCCCGCTCGGGGTCGGCGTGCAGCTTGTCCAGCCGCAGCCCGAGCGCCTTCAGGTAGCGCTGCAGGTCGCCGAGCCGGGTCGCGCCGGCCGAGGTCACGAAGCCGGGGTCGTGCCCGGTGCGCCCGCCCGCGCCGACCAGCCGGTCCATGACCGCCCGCACGTCCGCGACGCCGTCCCGGGTGGCCGAGCCGCGCAGGTCGGTGAGCTGCCCGCCGACCCAGTGCCAGGTCTCCAGGACGCCGCGGACGGCGTCGAGTACCTGCAGCGTGGTCGCGGGCAGCCGCATCCGGAGCAGCTCGGCGAGCCGGTCGTACTGCGCGGTGTCGAACGGGTCGCCCCCGCCACGGTTCATCAGGTGGTCGGCGGCGGCGGTGGCGCAGTCGTCGAGCAGGGCCTCCAGCGAGCCGTGCGGGTTGCGCGAGAGCGCCAGCCGGGCACGGTTGTCCAGGCCGCGCTGCACCTGCTTGCCCGGGTTCGGGGTGGTGAGCAGCAACAGCCGCCGCACCCCGCGGTGGTGCGCGGGATCGCGCTCGGCGGCCGTGGCGAACACCCGCACGTCCACCGCTCTGCTCTGCGCACCCCGGGTGAGCAGGCCCGGGTAGCCGGTGACGACGTGCGTCCCGCGCTGGATCGGCAGCTCGCGGGGCAGCTCACCGATCGTCCAGCCGGTCAGGCCGGTGGCCTCGACCTCGGTGCCTGCGGCGGCCAGTTCCTCGCGCACCTCGGGCGCCAGCCGGCGGCGCAGCCGGTCCAGGTCGGTGTCGCGGGCGAGCTCGGTGCCGGCCTCGTCGAGCACCCGGAAGGTGACGGTCAGGTGCTCGGGCAGGCGTTCGAGCTCCCAGTCCTCGCGCCGGATCGCGACGTTGCGCATCCGGCCGAGCTCGCGCTCCAGCCCGTCGAGCAGCGGCTCGTCCGTGTGTCCCGCCAACCGGCTCAGCGCGGCCCTGGCGTGGTCCGGGGCGGGGGAGAAGTTGCGGCGCAGGTTCCGGGGCAGCGTCCGGATCAGCGCGGTGACCAGCTCCTCCCGCAGGCCGGGTACCTGCCAGGTGAACGGCGTGGGGTCGACCTGGTGCAGCGCCGCCACCGGCACGTCGACGGTCACGCCGTCGGTGTGGTGGCCCGGCTCGAACGCGTACGACAGCGGCAGGGTCAGCCCGCCGGCGTCGAGGTGGTCGGGGTAGGCGGTCCGGTCGACCTGCTTCGCGGCCTCGGTCGCGAGCAGGTCCTCGGTGTAGTCGAGCAGCTCCGGGTGCTGCCGCGACTCCTGCTTCCACCACCGGTCGAAGTGCTTCCCGGAGACGACGTCGGCCGGCACGCGCTCGTCGTAGAACGCGAACAGGGTGTCCTCGTCGACGACGAGGTCCCGGCGCCGGGCCCGGTGCTCGAGTTCCTCGGCGTCGTCGAGCAGCTCGCGGTTGGCGTGGAAGAACGGGTGCCGGGTCTCCCAGTCGCCCTCGACCAGCGCGTGCCGCAGGAACAGATCCCGGCTCACCTCGGGGTCGATCTTCCCGTAGGCGACGGTCCGATCGGCGACCAGCGGCAGGCCGTGCAGGGTGACCCGCTCGATCGCGACGGCGGAGCCGCGCTTGCGTGACCAGCGCGGTTCCGAATACGTCTTCTTGACGAGATGTGCGGCGAGGGGCTCGATCCACTCCGGCTGGACCGGGGCGACGGTGCGCGCCCACAATCTCGTCGTCTCGACGAGTTCGGCGGCCATCACCCAGCGCGGCGGCTTCTTCGCGATCCCGGAGCCGGGCCAGATCGCGAACTTCGCACCGCGGGCGCCTAGGTACTCCTTCGGGCCCTTGCGCTCCTTCTTCGGGGTGCCGTCGCCCCTCTTCTCCGCGAGCGGATCCTGCATACCCACCTGGGAGAGCAGCCCGGCGAGCACCGACTGGTGGATGCGGTCGGCGTGTTCCGCCCAGTCGGGGTTCCGGTCGTTGAGGTCCATCCCCGAGCTGCGCGCCGCCTGGCGGAGCTGGCCGTGCAGGTCCCACCACTCGCGCACCCGCAGGTAGTGCAGGAAGTCCTCGCGCAGCTCGTGGCGGAACTTGTTGCCGGTCAGCGCGTCGCGGCGCTCGTTCAGATGATCCCAGAGCCGCAGGTAGGCCAGGAAGTCCGACCCGTCGACACCGAACCGGCGGTGCCGCTCGTCGGCCGCCTGGCGCTGCTCGGCCGGCCGCTCGCGCGGGTCCTGCACCGACAGCGCGGCGGCGATCACCAGCACCTCGCGCAGGCAGCCGTTGCGGTTCGCCTCGACCAGCATCCGGCCCAGCCGCGGGTCCACCGGAAGCCGGGACAGCGACTGCCCGACGGCGGTGAGCGAGCGCCGGTCCGGCCGGAGCGCGCCGAGCTCGTGCAGCAGGTCGAGGCCGTCGGTGACGGCACGCCGGTCCGGCGGCTCGACGAACGGGAACTCCGAGATCTCGCCCAGGTCCAGCGCGATCATCTGCAGCACGACCGACGCCAGGTTGGTCCGCAGGATCTCCGGGTCGGTGAACTCGGGGCGGGCATCGAAGTCGTCCTCGGAGTACAGCCGGATCGCGATCCCGTCGGAGGTACGCCCGCAGCGGCCGGCCCGCTGGTTCGCCGACGCCTGGGAGATCTTCTCGATCGGCAGCCGCTGCACCTTGAGCCGGCGCGAGTACCGCGAGATGCGCGCGGTGCCGGTGTCGACGACGTAGCGGATCCCCGGCACGGTCAGCGACGTCTCGGCGACGTTGGTCGCGAGCACCACCCGGTTGCCGGAGTGCGACTGCCAGACCCGTTGCTGCTCGGCCGTCGAGAGCCGGGCGTAGAGCGGGAGGATCTCGGTGCCCGGCAGGTTCCGGCGTTCCAGGGCGTCGGCCGCCTCGCGGATCTCCCGTTCGCCGGGCAGGAAGACCAGCACGTCGCCGGGGCCCTCGCGTTGCAGCTCGACGACGGCGTCGCCGATCGCGTCGTCGAGCTGGCGGTCCGGGTCGGCGTCCGGATCGTCCGGGTCGACGACGGGCCGGTACCGCATCTCGACCGGGTAGGTCCGGCCGGAGACCTCGACGGTCGGCGCCGGGGCCTGCGCGGTGCCGAAGTGCCGGGCGAACCGCTCCGGGTCGATCGTCGCCGAGGTGATGATGACCTTGAGGTCCGGACGACGGGGCAGCAGTCGGGTCAGGTACCCGAGGATGAAGTCGATGTTGAGGCTGCGCTCGTGCGCCTCGTCGATGATCAGCGTGTCGTAGCCGAGCAGGTCCTTGTCGCCGGCCAGCTCGGCCAGCAGGATCCCGTCGGTCATGAGCTTGACCAGGGTCGAGTCACCGACCTGGTCGGTGAATCGCACCTTCCAGCCGACCGCGCCGCCCAGCTCGACGTCCAGTTCCTCGGCGATCCGGGCGGCCACCGTGCGCGCGGCGAGCCGCCGCGGCTGGGTGTGCCCGATCATGCCGTGCACGCCGCGGCCGAGCTCCAGGCAGATCTTCGGCAGCTGGGTGGTCTTCCCGGACCCGGTCTCCCCGGCGATGATCACCACCTGGTTGTCCCGGATCGCGTGGGCGATCTCGTCCCGGCGCGCGGAGACCGGCAGCGTCGCCGGGTAGCTGACGTCCGGCAGCGCGGCGCGGCGGCGGGCGACCCGGTGCTCGGCGTGCGCGACGGCGTCGGCGACCCGGTGCTGGGCGCGGGCGTCGCGGGAGCGCTCGAGCCGCCCGCGCAGCCGTTGGGCCTCGGCCGGGCCGAGGTCGTCGACCTGCTCGCGGAGTGCCGCCAGCTCGGTGTCGGTCAGCGGGGGCACCGGCGGCGCGTCGTCCTCGAGGGGTCGGCGGGCTCCCTTCGGGCCGTCGCGGTCCGGGCCGCCGCGGTCGGGGCCGCCGCGGTCGGGGCCGCGACGGCCGGGCTGGTCGGGGCCGGGCGCCGTGACGGCAGCGCTCCGGCCCCGCGGCCCGCGGCGGCGCGGTCGGCGCTGCTGCCCGCGGGCCGGGCGGCCGCGCGCGGCGCCCTCCGTCCCGGGGGCGACCTGCGCAGCGGCCTGGTCGGTGGATGTCGGCTGAGTGGTGGCCGACGGGTCGATGTCGTTCTGACGAGAATCCGGCCGGCAACGGTGACGGCGGGGCTGCTCGGCGGCACCGGCCCCGCGGTCGGGTCGGTCGTTCGAGGACTGGGCGGGATCGCTGGACATCGTCTGCTCAGTGTGCCTGGTCGTGCGGCGGGTGCCGGACGCCGACCATGGTGATCGGGCGCGCACCCGCGCGGCAATCGGATTTCGGGACGGGATGAGGGTCCGAACCGGGCGCCGGTCGCCTCGCGGCGAGTGGCACACCGCGGCTCCAGCCGGACGGTATTCCGCGGCGGCGGTTATCTGATGCGGCCCGGGGACTCGGTCGCCCGGCTCGGACTCCCCTTCCAACGGGAGGGGTGGGCGGATCATTCCCGCCGCAGCCGGATCGTTCCGGTGCCGGCCGTGGCACGGGCGTGGTGTTCCCGTGACCAGCTCGTGGCGGGTACACCAGAGCTGCGATCGGATATCGACCTGCGCTGATGCACCCCTCACGGCGCACGTCAGCGGCTCAGCGCCTCCAGGACGCCGTCGGTCCAGGGGGGCCAGGCGTCGATCGCCCATTGGCCGAAGGGCCGGTCGGTGAGGACGACGGCGGCGGCGCGGGCGTCCGGGTCCACCCACAGGAACGTCCCCGACTGCCCGAAGTGGCCGAAGGTGCGGGGGGAGGAGCCCAGCCCGGTCCAGTGCGGGGACTTCTCGTCGCGGATCTCCATGCCGAGTCCCCAGTCGTTGGGGCGTTGCCGCCCGTAGCCCGGGAGCAGGCCGTCCAGACCGGGGTAGGCGACGCTCGTGGCCTCGGCGACGGTGCGCGCGTCGAGCAGCTCCGGCGCCTGCAGCTCGGCGGCGAAGCGGGCCAGGTCGTCCGCGGTCGACACTGCCCCGGCCCCGGCCGCCCCCTCGAGCCGGGTGTGCGTGAGTTCGAGCGGCTCGCAGACGGCCTGGTGCAGGTAGTCGGCGAAACCGATCCCGGTCGCCTCGGCGACGGCGTCGGCGAGCACCGCGAAGCCGGTGTTGGAGTAGATCCGTCGCTCGCCCGGAGCGGCCTGGACCTTGTCGGTGTCGAACGCCAGTCCGGACGTGTGCGCGATCAGGTGTCGGACGGTCGAGCCCTCGGGGCCGGCGGCGTCGTCCCAGCCGACGGCACCCTCCTCGACCGCGACCAGCACGGCGTAGGCCGAGAGCAGCTTGGTGACCGAGGCGAGCGGGAACTCGCGGGCGGTGTCACCGGCGTCGGCGAGGACGGCCCCGTCCGCGGAGACGACGTGGGCGGCGACGTGGTCGACCGGCCAGTCCAGGACCCGACGCACCGCCGGAGCGAGCTCGGTCACGGCGTGCGGAGCGGTCGAGTGCACATGCCACCCATTCTGGCAGCCGAACGCGACGACCTTCGCGATCACCGTGGTCGCGACGGCGTGGGTCGAGGCGGCGTCGTTCAGCCACCCCCGGTTGGTCGGCGTGTCGATCGACGACGCCGGGAGGACGGCGTTCACCCGGGTCGACGTCGCGTGCCGACGGGGAGCGGAGCAGGAAGATGGGCGATGGCGAGCATCCCGGCGGACGGTGCCGAGCTGCGGCGGCGCGGCCGGGTCCTGGTCGGGACGTCCGGCTGGCGTTACCCGCCGTGGCGCGGGACGTTCTACCCGTCCGGGCTGGTGCAGCGCCGGGAGCTCGAGTACCTGTCCCGCCACGTCACCTCGATCGAGATCAACGGGTCGTTCTACTCGTTGCAGCGCCCGGAGAGCTATCGCGCGTGGGCGGCCGAGGTGCCCGCCGACTTCGTGTTCGCGGTCAAGGGACCGCGGTTCGTCACCCACCTGAAGCAGCTGCGCGATGCGGCCACCCCGCTCGCGAACTTCCTGGCCTCCGGCGTGCTCGGGCTCGGACGCACGCTCGGGCCGGTGCTGTGGCAGCTACCGCCGCGGATGCGGTTCGACGCCGGCCGCGTCGCGGAGTTCCTGTCCCTGCTGCCGCGGACCACCACGGCCGCCGCCGAGCTCGCCACCGGGCACGACGAGCGACTGGCCGGGCGGGCCCTCACCGAGACCGACGCCGACCGGCCGCTGCGGCATGCCGTCGAGCCCCGGCACGAGTCGTTCCGGGACCCGGCGTTCACCGCGCTGCTGCGCGAGCACGGCGTCGCGCTGGTGCTCTCCGACTCGGCCGGGACCTGGCCGGTGTTCGACGAGGTCACCGCCGACCTGGTCTACGTCCGGTTGCACGGGCAGGACGAGCTGTACGCCGGCGGGTACCCGGCGGAAGCGCTGGACTCCTGGGCGGAGCGGATCCACGGCTGGGCCGGGGCGGGACACGACGTCGTGTGCTACTTCGACAACGACATGAAGGTGCACGCCCCGTTCGACGCGCAGGCCCTGCTCGAGCGCCTGCGCTGAACGCCCGCCGGGACGCCCGCGGACAGCGTTGTGCAGCCTCGACGCCCGTGGGGACGCGCTACGGACGGCGTTGTGGAGCCATGGTGCGAAATGGGGTCCGGGGCCGGCCGGTCGGTGGGGTCAGCGGCTCGCGGCTCGCCGGTACTGCCGGCCCGCGAGCGGCCCGAACACCGCGACCACGACGACCGACCAGATCAGCGTGTAGAGCACCGGATGCTGCAGCGGCCAGGCCGGCGAGGCCGACATCGCCGAGGCGACGGCGTCGGTGTTGCCGAACAGCTCGCGTGCCGCCTGGGTGACCGCCGAGACCGGGTTCCACTCGGCGAACACGCGCAGCGGGGCGGGCAGGGTGTCCAGCGGGACGAACGTGTTCGCCAGGAATGTCAGCGGAAAGATCACGACGAACGACGCGTTGTTGACCACCTCCGGGCTCGGGACCAGCAGCCCGACCCAGGCCATCACCCAGGAGAAGGCGTAGGCGAACACCAGCAGCACCAGGAACCCGCCGAGCGCCTCGAGGAACGAGGTGTGGATCCGCCAGCCGACCAGCAGCCCGGTCAGCGACATCACCACCAGGACGAGCACGTTGTTCACCACGTCCGACAGCGTCCGGCCGGTGAGCACCGCGGACGGGGCCATCGGCAGCGACCGGAACCGTTCGATGATCCCCTTCTTGACGTCCTCGGCCAGTCCGGCGCCGGTGTTGGTCGCCCCGAAGATCACGGTCTGGGCGAAGATGCCGGCCATCAGGAACTCCCGGTATCCGGCCCCGCCGCCGGTCGGGTCGATCGCGCCGCCGAACACGTAGGCGAACAGCAGCACGAACATGATCGGCGAGAGCGTCGTGAAGACCAGCAGGTCCGGCACCCGCTTGATCTTGATGAGGTTCCGCTTGGCGACGACCGAGGCGTCCGCGAGCATCGTGGCGGCCGCGTTCACGACGTCACCCGCTCCGGGCCCGCTGCCTGCTCGGCGAGCGGCTCGTCCTCCGCCGGATGGCCGGTCAGAGTCAGGAACACGTCGTCCAGCGTCGGGCGGCGCAGCCCGGCGTCGTCGACGGCGATGCCGGCCTCGCGCAGCCGGTCCAGCGCGTCCCGCAGCACGGCCACCCCGCCGGTCACCGGGATCGTCAGCGATCTCCGGTGCCGGTCCAGCGCCGGTTCGCCGGTGCCGAGCGGGCCGAGCCGGCGGGCGGCGGGCTCGAGGTCGGTCACGGCGCTCGTGGTCACCTGCAGGCGTTCCCCGCCGACCTGGGCCTTGAGCCGGTCGGCGGTGCCGCGGGCTATCACCCGGCCGTGGTCGATCACGACGATCTCGTCGGCCAGCGCGTCCGCCTCCTCCAGGTACTGGGTGGTCAGCAGCACGGTCGTGCCCCGGGCGACCAGGCGGCGGATCACGTCCCACAGGTCGTTGCGGCTGCGTGGGTCGAGACCGGTGGTGGGCTCGTCGAGGAGCAGCACCGGCGGGTCGGCGACCAGCGCGCCGGCCAGGTCCAGCCGCCGTCGCATGCCGCCGGAGTAGGTGCGCGCCGGGCGGTCCGCGGCCTCGGTGAGGCTGAAGTCGGCCAGCAACTCGCGGGCCCGCTCCCGGGCCCGCCGCCGGCCCAGGTGGTAGAGCCGCCCGACCATCTCCAGGTTCTCGAACCCGGTCAGGTACTCGTCGACCGCGGCGTACTGGCCGGAGAGCCCGATCCGCCGCCGCACCGCCGCCGGGTCGGCCCGGACGTCGGCGCCGGCCACCGTGGCCGCGCCCGCGTCGGGTTCGAGCAGCGTGGTGAGGACGCGGACGACCGTGGTCTTCCCGGCGCCGTTCGGGCCGAGCAGCCCGAGCACGGTGCCCTCCGGCACGGAGACGTCGACCCCGTCCAGCGCGCGTACGGAGCCGTAGTGCTTGACCAGCCCGGTGGCGCGGATCGCGTCCGGCATGGGTACCCCCGCGGGTTCTCTCAGGAAGAGCCGCCCACCCGGGCGGGACACCGCGGGTGGGTCGAGCAGGGACCAGCCTGCCCGAGACCCCTGACAGTGTCCGAACCCGTTTCCGGCCTGCGGTCCCGGCCCCGGCGGCGGCGTCAGGCGGACCGGCGCGCGTGCGCGACCAGCATCCGGCGCCCGACCAGCATCAGCGCGGCGGCGGCGAGCATCACGCCGGCGCTCACCGTCCAGGCGACCGGGAACGACGCGTGCGCGGCCAGCCAGCCGAACACGATCGGCCCGGCGAAACTGCCGGCGTACACCCCGACCTGCACGACCGCCGTCGCCGCGGCCGGGGCCGACGGGTTGAGCCGGACGACCGCGAACTGCAGCAGCCCCGGCCAGGCCCAGCCCAGCCCGAACGCCAGCACCGTGCCGATCACCAGCGCCGGTGTGCCCGGCACCGCGAGCAGGCCGAAGCCGATCGCGCCCGCGGCCAGGCTGGCGGACACCACCGCGACGTGCCCGCTGCCGCGCCGGGCTCCGCCCCGCGCGTGCGCGTTCCGCGACGCCTCCTCCCGGCGGTCGGCGAGCCAGCCGTGCAACAGCCGGATGCTCAGCCCGACGACGCTGCCCATCGTCAGCACCAGCCCGGACAGGCCGGGATCGACGCCCCGCTCGACGGCGGAGGCGACCAGGAAGACGCCCAGCGCGGTCGCGGTGCCCGCGGCCATCCCGGAGGCCGCGCCGATCACCGCGAGTGCCGAGGTCGCCCGGTCACCCTTCGCCGGCCTGGCCTGCGGGCCTGCGTCCTCCCGGGGGCACAGGGCCAGCGCGGCCAGCGCCAGTACGGCGCCGAGCGCGTAGGCCCAGCGCCACCCGACGGTCAGCGCGATCGCCGGCACCGCGATCCCGGACAGCAGGGTCGCGGTCGGGATCGCCGCCTGCTTCACCCCGAACGACAGGCCCATCCGGCGCTGCGGCACCGACCGGGCCAGCGTCAGGTTCGACGCGAGCTGGCCCATCACGTTGCACCACGATGCACACAGCAGCAGCGTCACCAGCGAGCCGTAGGACCGGGCGCCGAGCGCCAGCGCCGCCAGCAGCACCGCCGACCCGAGCACCGCGATCCGGCTCGTCGCCCGCGATCCGATCCGCTCGACGAGCATCCCGACCGGCAGCGAGCAGCAGGCGCTGACGCCGAAGTACAGCGCCACGACCAGGCCCAGCCCGGACGGGTCGAAGCCGAGGTCGGCGGAGAGCTGCACGGACAGCGCGCCGGTGAGGAACACCGGCAGCACCGACACCGTCGTCACCGCGACCGCACCGGCCGCCACCCGGAACGCGGACGGACCGGTGCCGGAACGCGGCTCTGTCGCGATGCTCACGATGAGCAACGCTAACCGAGTCGACCGCCCCGGTACGAGCGGACGTGACTCATCCGCGGATGCGGGACCCGCCCTGGTCGGCCCACTCCTTCTCGCGGAGCTCGAACTTCTGCACCTTGCCGGTGGAGGTCTTGGGCAGCTCGTCGACGACGTCGAGGTACTTCGGCGCCTTGTAGCGGGCGATCCTCGTCTTCACGTGGTCGATCAGTTCCTGCGGTTCGGCGCTGTGCTCCGGCTTGAGCACCGCGAAGGCCTTGCAGACCTCGCCCCACTTCTCGTCCGGGACGCCGACGACGGCCGCCTCCAGCACCGCGTCGTGCGAGACGAGCGCCTGCTCGACCTCGACGGTGGAGATGTTCTCCCCACCGGAGATCACCACGTCCTTGGCCCGGTCGCGCAGCTCGACGTAGCCGTCCGGGTGCACGACGCCGAGGTCACCGGAGTGGAACCAGCCGCCGGCGAACGCCTCGGCCGTCTTGTCCGGGTCGAGGTGGTAGCCCTTCATGACGTTGTTCCCGCGCATCACGATCTCGCCCATCGTGGCGCCGTCGCGCGGGACGTCGGCCATCTGCTCGTCGACCACCCGCAACCGGTCGGCGCAGATCATCCCGACCCCCTGCCGGGCCTGTAGCCGCGCGCGCTCCTCACGATCGAGGTCGTCCCAGGCGTGCTGGTACTGGTTCACCGAGTACGGCCCGTAGGTCTCGGTGAGGCCGTACACGTGCACGATCCGGAAGCCCATCTGCTCCATCTGCAGGATCGTCGTCGGCGACGGCGGCGCGCCCGCAGTGGTGATCGTCAGCTGGCGGTCGAGGGTGACCGCCTCCGGCGCGTTCATGATCGTGGTGACGACCGTGGGCGCCCCGTTCAGGTGGGTCACCCGATGCTCGGAGATCAGTCCCCAGATGACGTCGCCGCGCACCTCGCGCAGGCAGACGTGGGTGCCGCCGATCGCCGTCACCGCCCACGGCGTGCACCAGCCGTTGCAGTGGAACATCGGCAGCGTCCACAGGTAGACGCTGTCCGGGGTGTGCGTGGAGTGCACGATCTCGCCGAACGAGTTCAGGTACGCCCCGCGGTGGTGGTACTCCACGCCCTTGGGGTTGCCGGTGGTCCCGGACGTGTAGTTGATCGTGATGGTGCCGCGCTCGTCGTCCACCGCCCAGGGCAGCGGGTCGTCCGAGCCGCGGCCCAGCAGGTCGGCGTAGGAGACGCCGGAGCCGACGCCGTCGCCGGGCGCGGCCGGGTCGGTGACCGTGACGATCTCGGTGACCGTCGCCAGGTCGCCGGCGACCGGGCGGACGGTCTCGTACAGCACGTTGTCGACGACCAGCACCGTCGCGCCGGAGTGGTCGAGGATGTAGCGGACCTCGTCGGTGGACAGCCGGGTGTTGATCGCGACCAGCACCGCGCCGGCCAGCGGCACCGCGAAGTGCGCGACGAGCATCTCCGGGACGTTCGGCAGCAGGTACGCGACGCGGTCGCCGGGTCCGACCCCGGACGCCCGCAGCGCGTGCGCCACCCGGGTCGCCTCGGCCGCGAACTCGGCGTAGGTGTGCCGGCGGTCGCCGTAGACGATCGCGGTCTTGTCGGAGAAGACGTCGGCGGATCGGCCGAGGAAGGCCAGCGGGGTCAGCGGGGTGGTCCAGACGTCCGGCTGGGCGGTCGTGGCGGCGGTCACGGTCGGCTCCTTCGCAGGCGGTGCACGGCGGGAGCGATCCTCGCCGCCGCGCACCCCCCGGGGCAAACCGGCCCGGCCGCGGTGCCGCTAGTCCTCGATCGAGATCGCGGCCTTCGGGCAGCCGCGCACCGCCTCCTCGACCTGGGGACGGAGCTCCTCGGACGGGTTCTCGTCGAGGATGTAGAGATAGTCGTCGTCGCGCACCTCGAAGACCTCGGGCGCGACCCCCATGCACACCGCATTGCTCTCGCAGCGGTCGAAATCCACGTGGACCTTCATGCGGCAATGGTGCTCCCGGCCGGCCCCCGCCGCAGCACTGAGGGCGCCCTGAACTGCGGTTATGCTCACCTACTCCGGAGCTCAGGGAGCGTCGTCCGGTCGGGTCGCGGTCCGGGCGGGCTCCGGGGCCGGTTCGGGCGCGGCGCCGGTCGCGGCCTCGAGCGCCGGGGCGGGCGGCGTCGTCCGCGGGAACACCAGCGCCGACGGCCCGGAGGGCAGTGTCCGGGCCGAACCGGTCAGGTCGCCGTGCAGCACGCCGGGGACGGCCCGGTCGGTGTCGGGGGCCGCGAGCAGTGCCGCGACGCCCAGGACGAGGCCGAGAAGCAGCGGGGCGGTCAGGGCGAGCAGCCGGGTGCGCGAGCCGTCCACGGCGAACCTCCACGTCGGTCGACGACCGCGCGGGGGGCGGGGAGCGGTGCGGTCGTCGACGGAAGATCGCAGGGCGAGGGCGGCCCGTTACCCGCTTGGACCGGTCGGGTCAAGGTTGGTCCGCGCGGACCACCCGAAGGCGTCCCCGGACGCCGCGGCCGGAGCAGCGAGCAGGGCCGCGCGGGCCTGCCCGTCTCCGGTCACTCCCGGCGCAGGACCGAGCGCAGGGTGTCGAGCACCGTCGCGTCGTCGATGGTGGAGGGCACCGGCTCGTCGGCGCCGTCGGCGATCCCGCGCATCGTCTTGCGGAGGACCTTGCCGGAGCGCGTCTTGGGCAGCGCCGGGACGATCGCCACGTCCTTGAGCGAGGCGACCGCGCCGATCTGGTCGCGGACCATCGCCACCAGATCGTCGCGCAGCCGGTCCTCGTAGCCCTCCGCCGTGCCGTCCACTCCGGCCTTGAGCACGACGAAACCACGCGGGACCTGGCCCTTCATGGTGTCCGCGACGCCGATCACCGCGCACTCGGCGACGTCGGCGTGCGAGGCGAGGACCTCCTCCATCCCGCCGGTGGACAGGCGGTGCCCGGCCACGTTGATCACGTCGTCGGTGCGGCCCATGACGAAGACGTAGCCGTCCTCGTCGAGGTGGCCGCCGTCCCCGGTGAGGTAGTAGCCCTCGAACGCCTTCATGTACGAGTTCACGTAGCGCTCTTCGTCGTTCCACAGGGTGGGGAACGCGCCGGGTGGCAGCGGCAGCTTGGCCACGATCGCGCCGTCCACGCCGGTCTCGGTAGGCCTGCCGGTCTCGTCGAGGATCTCGATGTCCCAACCGGGCATCGGCCGGGTCGGGGAGCCGGGCTTGATGTCGAGCAGCTCGATCCCGGCCGGGTTGGCCGCGACCGGCCAGCCGGTCTCGGTCTGCCACCAGTGGTCGATCACCGGGATGCCGAGCAGGTCGGCCGCCCACCGGTAGGTCTCCGGGTCGAGCCGCTCCCCGGCGAGGAACAGGTACTTCAGGCCGGAGAGGTCGTACTGCCCGGTGTACTCGCCGTCCGGGTCCTCCTTCTTGATCGCCCGGAACGCCGTGGGCGCGGTGAACAGCGACTTCACCCCGTGCTCGGCGACGACCCGCCAGAACTGCCCGGCGTCCGGCGTGCCGACCGGCTTGCCCTCGTAGAGCACGGTCGTGGCGCCGGCCAGCAGCGGCGCGTAGACGATGTAGGAGTGCCCGACGACCCAGCCGACGTCGGAGGCGGTGAAGATCGTCTCGCCGGGGCCGACGTCGTAGATGTTGGGCATCGACCAGGCCAGCGCGGTGGCGTAGCCGCCGCAGTCCCGGACCACGCCCTTGGGCTTGCCGGTGGTGCCCGAGGTGTAGAGGACGTAGAGCGGGTCGGTGCTGGCCACCGGGACCGGGTCGGCCGGTGTCGCGGTGGCGACGGCGGCGGCCCAGTCGACGTCGTCGGCGCCCATCGAGGCCTCGGCCTGCGGGCGCTGCAGGACGACGTTCCTGGCCGGCTTGTGGGTCGCGAGCTCGATCGCCTTGTCCAGCAGCGGCTTGTACTCGATCACCCGCTTGCCCTCGATCCCGCAGGACGCGGACACCATGACGGTCGGGGCGGCGTCGTCGATCCGGACCGCGAGCTCCTTGGCGGCGAACCCGCCGAAGACCACCGAGTGGATCGCCCCGATCCGGGCGCAGGCCAGCATCGCGATCGCGGCCTCGGGGACCATCGGCATGTAGATCACCACGCGGTCCCCGTGCCCGACGCCCTGGTCGCGCAGCACCCCGGCGAACGTCGCGACCTCGTCGCGCAGCTGCGCGTAGGTGTAGGTGCGCGTGGTGCCGGTGACCGGGGAGTCGTAGATCAGCGCGGCGCGCTCGCCGTGCCCGGCGTCGACGTGCCGGTCCAGGGCGTTGTGCGCGACGTTGAGCTCGCCGTCCGGGAACCACTTGTAGAACGGCGGGTTCGACTCGTCCAGCGCCCGGGTCGGAGCGACGTGCCAGTCCAGGTCGGACGCCGCGCGCAGCCAGAACCCCGCAGGGTCCTCGACGCTGGATCGGAAGATCTCCTCGTAGCTGCCCACCGGGATCCGGCCTCCTCTGGTCCGGGCGGCTGGCGCCGCCGCGACGTGTGGGGCACGACAGTAGGAGGTGACACCGACGGTTCGCAGCTTTTCCCGCGTCCCGGTCCCGTGCGCCCGGCCGTGCGGAGGGGCCGCTCGTCGCTCTCCAACAGCCGGTCGGGGCGTGACCGGCTGTGTACGTAACGTGATCGAGTGACCCGTCGACACAGCGCGTGCGGGATCCCGGCCGGGAGGCGGACCGGGGCCGGGACGGGTGGAGTGGCATGCGCGTGCGGTTCGGCTCCGTGACCTCCGGCACCCACGGCCGGGCCGGGTGCGGCCGGAGAGCGCGCGGCCCGGCTGCGCTCGCCGCGGTGCTGGCGATCCTCGGGACCCTCGCGCCGGCCGGCTGCGGCCGGGAGCTGATGCCGGTGGCGGCGGCCACGCCGGACTGCGGGCCCGCCTGGGTCGCCGGCTGGCACGCAGCTCAGCAGGCCGTTCCCGGTGACCAGCTCGCCGGGCGCACGCTGCGGATGGCGGTGCGGGTCCGCGCCGACGGGACGCATCTGCGGTTGCGGTTGTCCAACCGGCACGGTGACGGGCCGCTGCGGATCGGCGCCGCCACCGTCGCGACGACCGCTGCCGGCGGGGCTCCCGGCGTCCCGACGCCGATCCGGTTCGGCGACCGGCCGGACGCCACGCTGCCGCCCGGGGCGCAGCTGCGCACCGATCCGGTCCCCGGCGAGGTCCGGCGCGGCGACACCGTCGTGCTGAGCCTGTACCTCACCGAGGTGCCCGCGACGATCAGCTCGCACCCGGTGGCGATGCGGACGGCGTGGTTGTCCGGGCCGGGGGACCGCACCGCCGCGCCGGTGGCGGACGGTTTCGACACCACCCTGCAGTCCTGGCCGCTGCTGGCAGGGGTGGACGTGCTGGCCGGCCGTCCGCAGGCGGGCCTGCTGGTGATCGGGGACTCGTTGGTCGACGGCGTCGGCAGCACTCCGGACGGCGACGACCGCTTCCCCGACCAGCTGGCGGCCCGGCTCGACGCCGCCGGTGGCCCCCGCGTGATGACCGTGCTCAACGCCGGGTTGTCCCGCAACCAGCTGCTGCAGAACGACCCGCCGGCCGGCGGGGACTCGCCGTTACGCCGGTTCGACGTCGACGTGACGCAGGTGGCGGGCGTCCGCGACGTGCTGCTGCTGATCGGCACGAACGACATCGGCGCCGGCGCAGGCGGCGACGAGCTCGCCCGCGGCCTGCAGGAGTTCGCGGACCGGACGCGCGCGGCCGGGCTGCGGGTGCTGCTGGCCACGGTCCCGCCGTCGACCAGCGGCGGGCGGGACGCCCCGGAGTCGGTCGAGGCCCGGGACCGGGTGAACGACCGGATCCGCACGGACGGTCCGCGCTACGCCGACGGGGTGATCGACGCGGCGGCCGTGCTGGCCGACCCGCCCGACCGGTCCCGGTTGCGCCCGGACTACGACTCGGGGGACGGGCTGCACCTGTCGCCCTCCGGCTATCGGGCGCTGGCGACCGCCGTGCCGCTCGAGGTGCTCTCCGGGAGTCCCTGCCGCGACGAGGGGTGACCGGCGGAGTTCCCGGCATCCGGGTGTATCGCTGCCGCGTTCGGTGATCACCCGTCACCCGGGAAGGGGGGTGCAGGCTCACCTCGCGATGGGTAACGTCTTGGTCACAGCCACGGCACGTGGTGGTACCGGCAGCACCGGCACCGCGGCGCGTCCCCCGGCCGAGCGGGGGTCGGGCACGGCGCCCGACGGCCTACGGGGAGGCCTTATGACCATCGGGGCGAGGCGCAGCACCGAAGACGGCACCGGAGCGATCCCGGCGCCGCGGAACGCCGCAGACGCGTTCCGGGTGTCCGACGATCAGGTGCAGAAGGCGCGCCTGGTCGTGGCCGAGAACTCGTCGGATTCCGAGGACCTGCGCGAGCTGCTCGACATGCTCGGGCTGCTCTCGGCGAATCCCGATCAGCCGCCGCCCGTCGCGCGCTGAGGTCCTGACCGGCTGCGACGTGGGCACAGGGGGGTGGCTGTCCGGCCCTTCCCGGCGATGTCGTATGGTTTCACCGCTCCCAACGGACAGCCGTTGAGGGTGAAGGCCGGTCCTGCGGGGCCGACCAAGCCCCCATCGTCTAGCGGCCTAGGACTCCGCCCTTTCAAGGCGGCAGCGCGGGTTCGAATCCCGTTGGGGGTACGCGGGGACTGTCGTCTACGATGGTGTCCGAGCAAGGCCCAGTGGCGCAGTTGGTTAGCGCGTCGCCCTGTCACGGCGAAGGTCGCGGGTTCGAGTCCCGTCTGGGTCGCTCCACTCTCCGGAGTTCTTCCGGAGGCCGGGGCCAGGTAGCTCAGTTGGTACGAGCGTCCGCCTGAAAAGCGGAAGGTCGGCGGTTCGACCCCGCCCCTGGCCACCCTCTCCTACCAGCGGGTTCTCCGCGGTTCTTCTTCTCGATCATGCCGCTTGACGGCAACGGTGACGGCAACGCGGTCATCCGATCCTCCCGTCGAGCTTGCGCACCGCGGCTCGCTTCTCCTCCAGCGACGCGTGCGCGTAGATCTTCATCGTGACGCCGATGTCGGAGTGACCAGCGATCTCACGGACCACGTGCGGCGGCACGCCGAGGTTCAGCAGCAGCGTGACGCACGTGTGGCGCAGATCGTGGAACCGGGTGGTGCTCGCGCCGATCTTCTTCCGGAGCGGGTACCAGGAGCGGCGCAGGTTGTCCGGCTCCATCGGCGTGCCGACACGGCTCGGGAACACCAGGTCGTGGTCCTGCCACGTGTCGCCGGCCTCCGAGGCCTCCCAGAGCTGGCCGGCGCGGTGCTTGCGCAGCGTCTCCCGACACCGCCCGACGAGCGGGAGTGTGCGTTCCGAGGCGTCGGTCTTGGCCGGAACGAAGCGCAGCTCGCCGTCCACGCGTTGGAGCGTCTGCTGAATCTCCAGGTGGCCGGTGTCCAGGTCGACGTCCGACCAGCGCAGCCCGAGCAGCTCGGCGCGGCGCATTCCCAGGTAGAGCGTGAGGACGTAGAGCGCGTGCAGCCGGTCGTCCTGGCTGGCCTCGATCAGCTCGTGCGCCTGCTCGGCGCCGATGCCCCGGTTGACCCTGTACTTCGGCGAGGGCACCCGCACGAGCTGTGCGACGTTGCGGGTGACCAGCTCCTCGCGGACGGCGTTCTGCATCGCGTTCCGCAGAACGGCGTGGACCTGTTGCAGCGTGCGGGCCGAGGGGTAGGTGTCGCAGCACCGGCCGACCGCGCAGCAGCGCCGGCTCTTCTCCGGACGCCGTGCGTCGATCTCCTCGGCGCAGCAGCGGCAGCGGTTCTGTTGTCAGGAGCCGGCGAACGTCGGCGGCCTGCAGCGCGGTGAGCCGCTTGGTGCCGAGCACAGGGATGATGTGCACTCGGACGACGACCTCGTAGCCCTGGTGCGTCTTCGGCTTGTTGTTCGGCCGGACGACGTGTTCCAGCCAGTACGCGAGGTACTCGCTCACCCCTCCAGCTCTGGGTCGGCATCGGGATGCCGTGGCGGGCCCGGGCCCTGCTCAAACCCTGGTGGGACGCCGGCGCCACCGTCACCGGCCTGCTCCACGCCCTGGAGTACCACCCCGACCGACCCGAGATCCGCCGCGGCGACCTGACCTCCGGGGCCCGCGACCCGCTGCGGATCATCGGGGCCCGGCTACGGCCCTGGCGCGGGCGCCTCGGGGAGATCCGCGCCGTGCAGATTGGCCGGATGCGCGCCAGCACCAGCGCACAACCCACCGCCAAGCTCGAGCCAGCACGACTCGACCCTGCACTGCTCGACCGGCCCGCCGGACGCGGCGCCCGCCGCGCCCCACAAGAAGCGCTCAGCGAGCACCTGCGGCACCTGCGCGAAGCCCGCGGCACCCAACACAGCCACCACCCGACACAGACCGTGCTGCCACGCAGACTGCGCCGACCCCGAGTCAAGCAATGACCACACCGCCGACCACCCCAGCCGCCTGCCAGCCCCATGGGCTCGGTGCCCACTACCGGCCGGAACCCTGCGGGCAGTGTTCCTCCGGGTCCGCTGAGCCGACGGGCTCACACTGACGGGATGGAACTTCGGCCTCGGGGTGTTCGCCCCGGACTCGACGTGCACGGCAACAGCGTTCGCAGGGTCAACCTGTGTCGCGAGCTCTCCGAGCACTTCGGCCTGCATGTTCACGCGGCCCCCGCAAGTCCCGGTTCGGACGCATCGCCGCCC
>NZ_JBKGXT010000036.1:0-18679 GCF_046546495.1 Pseudonocardia nantongensis
CCGGCTCCGCCGCGATCGGCCCCTGGGCCCCGGCGTACACTGGCCGATGCACCACGACTCGTCGTGGTGACTTCGCGCGCCTGCGTGCCCGGTGATCCATTCCCGGCACGACCCAGAGGACGAGAGACACCCGATGGCGAACACAGGGACATCGAACTACAGCGCCGCCGACGTCAAGCGGCTCCGTGAGCTCACCGGCTCCGGGATGATGGACTGCAAGAAGGCGCTCGAGGAGTCCGAGGGCGACCTGGACAAGGCCGTCGAGCTCCTGCGCATCAAGGGTGCGAAGGACGTCGGCAAGCGGGCCGAGCGGGCGACCGCCAACGGCCTGGTCGTCGCCGAGGGCGGGACCATGGTCGAGCTCGACTGCGAGACCGACTTCGTCGCCAAGTCCGACGACTTCATCGCGCTGGCCGAGAAGATCCTCAAGGCCGCCGTCGAGCAGAAGCCGGCCGACCTGGACGCGCTGCGTGAGGCCAAGCTGGACGACAAGACCGTCGGCGAGTCCGTGCAGGACCTGTCCGCCCGGATCGGCGAGAAGTTCGAGCTGAAGCGCTACGCCCACGTCGACGGTTCGACCGCGCTCTACCTGCACAAGCGGGCCACCGACCTGCCCCCGCAGATCGGCGTGCTGCTGTCCTACGAGGGCGGGGACGCCGAGTTCGCCCGTGGCGTGGCGATGCACGTCGCCGCGGCCCGCCCGCAGTACACGACCCGCGAGCAGGTCCCGGCCGACGTCATCGAGAACGAGAAGCGCATCGCCGAGGCGACCGCCCGCGAGGAGGGCAAGCCCGACCAGGTGCTGCCACGCATCGTCGAGGGCCGGGTCAACGGCTTCTACAAGGACGTCGTGCTGCTGGAGCAGGCCTCCGTGCAGGACCCGAAGAAGACCGTCGAGGCCCTGGCCGGCGAGGCCGGCCTGACCGTCAAGGACTTCGTCCGGTTCGAGGTCGGTCAGAACTGATCCGGCTCACCCGCTCCCGGGCGGCGCGGTACGCACCGCCCGGGAGCGGGTGAGAGGATCGCCGAGACAGTGCACGACACCAGGCGGGGAGCAACCGTGATCGAGGAAACCCTCTTCGACGCCGAGGAGAAGATGGAGAAGGCCGTCGCGGTCGCCCGTGACGACCTCACCGGCGTGCGCACCGGCCGGGCCACTCCGAACATGTTCTCCCGAATCGTCGTGGACTACTACGGTGCCGCGACCCCGCTGCAGCAGCTCGCCTCGGTCTCGATCCCGGAGGCCCGGATGGCGGTGATCAAGCCCTACGACGCCAGCCAGCTCAAGGCGATGGAGAAGGCGATCGCCGAGTCCGACCTCGGCGTCAACCCCAGCAACGACGGCCAGATCATCCGCGTGATCATTCCCCAGCTCTCCGAGGAGCGGCGCAAGGACATGGTCAAGGTGGCCCGGAGCAAGGGCGAGGACGCGCGCGTCGTGGTCCGCGGCCTGCGCCGCAAGGCGATGGACGAGCTGCACCGCATCCAGAAGGACGGCGAGGCCGGCGAGGACGAGGTCGGGCGCGCCGAGAAGGAACTGCAGAACGTCACCGACCGCTACGTCGCACAGGTCGACGAGCTGGTCAAGAACAAGGAATCCGAGCTCCTCGAGGTCTGAGCCCGGTGCCCTCCTCGTCCGACGCCGCCGTCCCCGTGACCTCCGACCTGCCCCGATCCGGGCCGGCCGGTGCACCGGCGACGCCGGAGGAGATCCGCCCCGTGACAACCTCCAAACGGGCCCGGCTCGGCCGGAACCTGGCCGCCGCGATCGCCGTCGGCGTCGGGCTCGGTGCGGTCATCCTGCTCAGTCTGCTGATCGTGCCGCAGGGTTTCGTGCTGGTCCTGGCCGCGGTCACCGCGGTCGGCACCTGGGAACTGGCCGGTGCCCTGCGCCGCGGCGCCGACATCCGGGTGGCACTGCCGGTGCTGCTCGCCGGCGGGCAGGCGGTGGTCTGGCTGTCCTGGCCGTTCGGCCTGCACGGCGCCGTGGTCGCGCTCGCCGCCACCGTGCTGGGCTGCCTGCTCTGGCGGATGACGGCCGGCGCCGCGCACTTCGTCCGGGACCTGAGCGCATCGCTGTTCGTGCTGGTCTACGTGCCGCTGCTGGTGGCGTTCGCGGTCCAGCTGACGGTCGCGCCGCAGGGTGTGGGCCGGGTGCTCACCTTCCTGATCTGCGTCATCGCCTCGGACGTCGGTGGCTACGCGGCCGGGGTCGTCGCCGGCAGGCACCCGATGGCTCCCAAGATCAGCCCGAAGAAGTCCTGGGAGGGCTTCGGCGGATCGCTGCTCGCCGGGATGACCGCCGGCGCGGTGTGCGTCGTCGCGTTCTTCGGCCTGCCGTGGTTCGCCGGACTCCTGGTCGGAGCGCTGCTGGTGGCCACCGCGACGCTCGGCGACCTGGTGGAGTCGCTGGTCAAGCGCGACCTCGGGATCAAGGACATGGGCAACCTGCTGCCCGGCCACGGCGGCCTGATGGACCGGCTGGACTCGCTGCTGCCGACGGCGTTCGTGGCCTGGGCGGTGCTCGGCATCCTCCTCCCGGCGTGAGACGCACGTACAGCGGGTTCGGAGGACAACCGAGATCCGGGCCCGCGATCCCCAGCCCGAACATCTGGAACTGGCCGGACGTCTACGAGACCGAGAACACCGCGCAGGACGCCGACGGGGCCCTGTGGGCGGCCCTGGTCGAACAGACCGGCGGCTGGGCCGGCCGGGACGTCGTCGACGTCGGCAGCGGTGACGGGTTCCACCTGCCGCGATTCGCCGCCGAGGCCCGGTCGGTCGTCGGCGTCGAGCCGCACCTGCCACTGGTCGAGCGCGCCCGCACCCGCAGCGCCGGGGACGACCGGATCGTGGCGATGCAGGGCGGCGCCGAGGACTTGCCGCTGCCGGACGCGAGCGCCGACCTCGTGCACGCCCGCACCGCGTACTTCTTCGGTGCGGGCTGCGAGCCCGGTCTCGCCGAGGCCGACCGGGTGCTCCGGCCGGGCGGGATGCTGGCTGTGATCGACCTCGACTTCACCGCGCGGCCCTACGGGAACTGGCTGCGCGCCGACCTGCCACGCTACGACCCGCCCGCGGTCGACCGGTTCTTCGCCCGGCACGGCTTCACGCTCCGCCGGGTCGTCTCCACCTGGCGGTTCGACGACCGCGACGCCCTCGAGGATGTCCTGCGGATCGAGTTCTCGGCGGCCACCGCGCGCCGCGCCATCGACGACGTCCCCGGCCTGACGATCAAGGTCGGCTACCGCGTGCACACCCGGTGGCGCGCCGCCGGGCTCGTCCTGCCGTGGTGAGTGCCCCGTCGAGGCACCGGCGGGCCCGGTGCCGCGGGACGCTCAGGCGAGGGTGACCGAGCCGTCCGCGACGGTGACCGGCCGGGACTGCAACGGCTGCTGGGCCGGGCCCTTGCGCACCGCGCCGTCCAGGCCGAACCGGCTGTCGTGACACGGGCAGATGATCGTGTCGCCCTCGATCGAGCTGACCGAGCAGCCCTGGTGCGTGCAGACCGAGGAGAGCCCGGTGAACTGCCCGGCGGTCGGCTGGGTGACGACGAGCTGCTGGTCGGCGTAGACCTTCCCACCGCCGACCGGCACCTCGGACGCCGGGCCGAGCACGGTGCCCGGTGCGCCGGCCGGGGCGTCCCCGGTCTGCTGCTGGCCGCCACCGTCACCGGTGGTGCCGCCGCCGCAGGCGGCCACCGTGCCGAGTGCCACGGCACCGCTGCCGGCGAGCATCGCGCGCCGGCCGAGGGCGGGCCCGCCCCGGCGCGGCGCGGACGCCTCGTCGGTCGTACCGGCGGCGTCGTCGGGACGGGAGGCGTGCTGCTGGAAGGTCGTCATCGTGCTCCTCGGAGCCGGCCGGACCGGCGGCCCGGCGGGTGGTGGTGGCCGGCGGGGTTCGGGGTCCGGCCGGCGGTCGGGTGTGAGCAGCGTCCCACAGCGCCCCTGCCGCCGCCCTCCCACCTCTCCCGCGCCGGCTGCACGAACGCGGAGGTGGGTGGGGAGCGGGGATGGTGCGCAGCGGGACTCGCTACCGTGGAGGCATGCCGTACACCATGCGCCAGCCTGCGCTCGGGATCCCGGCGCCCAGCTTGGAGATCGTCCTCGGTCTCCTGGCCTGGACGGTCGGGGCGGCCGGGCTGGCCAGCGGGTTCGGCACCGTCCTGGTCGCGCTCGGCCTGTTCCTCACCGCCTACCTGTGGATCGTGCGGCGGCGGAACCGGACGCTGGCCGTGACGCTGCACCCCGAGCGCAAGCGCCGGATGCAGCGGCTGATCCTGATCGGCGTCGTCGGGATCGTGCTGCTGCCCTCGATCCTCGCCCTGGTCGGCTACGGCGAGCTGTCCACCGCGGTGTCCGCCGCCCTGGTCGCGGTCCTGCTGATCATGGCGTCGACGGTGCTGGAGGAGCGCAGCCTGGTCGCGGTCGGCGGGGTGGTCCTGGTGATCGCCGCGCTCGGCGCATTCCTGGCGCTCAACTCGGCCGGCACCGGCGGTTCGCAGCCGGTGATCGGGCTCGGCGCCGGGCTCGTCCTGTGGGTGGCGGCGCTGCGCCGGCTCGGCATCCTCGACGACGTGGCACGGCGGCACAACGTCCGCCTCCCGCGCGTGCGGTAGGCGTCACCGGACCGGGCCGCCGGACCCGGTCCGACCTGCTGGCACACTGGTGGGCGTCATGTCCAGCCTTCCGCTCGTCTTCGACGCACCCCGCCGCGGCACCCCGCCGCGCCATCTCGCCGACCTCGACCCGGCAGCCCGGGCCGCGACCGCGTCCGAGCTCGGGGTGCCGAAGTTCCGGCTCGACCAGCTGGCCCGGCACTACTTCGGCCGGTTCACCGCCGATGTCGAGGCGATGACCGACCTGTCCTCCGACGTCCGGGAGAAGGTCGGCACCCTGCTGCCGCCGCTGGTCACCCCGCTGACCGAGAAGGCCTGTGACGGCGGCGCCACCCGCAAGACGCTCTGGCGCGGCCACGACGGGGTGCTCGCCGAGTCGGTGCTCATGCGGTACCCGGACCGGGCGACCGTCTGCATCTCCAGCCAGGCCGGCTGCGGGATGGCGTGCCCGTTCTGCGCGACCGGCCAGGGCGGCCTGCAGCGGAACATGTCCACCGGTGAGATCGTCGACCAGGTCCGGCAGGCCGCCGCGGCGGCCCGGGACGGCGCCCTGGACGAGCCCGCCCGGCTGTCCAACGTCGTGTTCATGGGCATGGGTGAGCCGCTGGCCAACTACAAGCGGGTCGTCGCGGCCGTCCGCCGGATCACCGAGCCGGCCCCGAACGGGCTGGGCATCTCGGCCCGCGGCGTCACGGTGTCCACGGTCGGGCTGGTCCCGGCGATCGACCGGCTGCGCGAGGAGGGCCTCCCGGTCACACTGGCCATCTCGCTGCACACCCCGGACGACGAGCTGCGGGACACCCTGGTCCCGGTCAACAACCGGTGGAAGGTCACCGAGGTCCTCGACGCCGGTCGTCGCTACGCCACCACGACCGGCCGCCGGATCTCGATCGAGTACGCGCTGATCCGGGACGTCAACGACCAGCCGTGGCGGGCGGACCTGCTCGGGACGCTGTTGCGGCAGCGGATCGGCACCTCCCGGGTGCACGTCAACCTGATCCCGCTGAACCCGACCCCGGGCAGCGAGTGGGACGCCTCGCCCAAGCCGGTCGAGGAGGAGTTCGTGCGACGGGTGCGGGCCACCGGCGTCGCCTGCACCGTCCGGGACACCCGCGGCCAGGAGATCGACGCCGCCTGCGGCCAACTGGCCGCCTCCCACCCGGGCTGACCCCGACTCTCCCCTCCACAACGCGAGGGTGGGGGTCAGATGCGGTCGCCGGTGTCGGGGTGGAACAGGTGCAGGCCCTCGGTCGACGGCGTCAGGGTCACCCGGTCCCCGCGCCGCGCCCCGGACCGGCCGCCGGTCCGCACGACCACCGACGACGACTGGCCCCCGCCGCCGATCAGCGCGCTGGTGTCGGACAGGTCGGCGGCCGAGTCGGCCAGCGTGCCGTAGAGGAAGGCGTCGCTGCCGAGCTCCTCGACGACGTCCACCCGGGTCGGGATGCCCTCCCCGCCGTCCGGGCCGACGGTCCACTGCTCGGGCCGGATGCCCACCGTCAGCGTCGTGAGCTGCTCGGCACCGACCTTCGCCCGCACGTCCCGCGCCAGCGCGACCTCCCGGCCGGCCAGGGTCACCCCCCGCTCGGTGACGGGTACCGTGAACAGGTTCATCGACGGCGAGCCGATGAACCCGGCGACGAACGCGTTCCGCGGACGGTCGTAGAGGTCGGCGGGGGTGTCGAACTGTTGCAGCTTCCCGTCGGCGAGCAACGCGACCCGGTCGCCCATGGTCATCGCCTCGACCTGGTCGTGCGTGACGTAGACCGTGGTGACCCCGAGCCGGCGCTGCAGCGCGGCGATCTCGGTGCGGGTGGAGACCCGCATCTTGGCGTCCAGGTTGGACAGCGGCTCGTCCATGAGGAACACCCGCGGCTCGCGCACGATCGCGCGGCCCATCGCGACCCGCTGCCGCTGCCCGCCGGACAGCGCCCGCGGCTTGCGGTCCAGGTAGTCGCCGAGCCCGAGGATCCCCGCGGCCTCGCGGACCCTCTCGGTCCGCGCCGACTTCTCGACCCCCGCCATCTTCAGCGGGAACGCCATGTTCTCGCCGACGGTCTTGTTCGGGTAGAGCGCGTAGTTCTGGAACACCATCGCGATGTCGCGGTCCCGGGAGGCCACCCCGACCATGTTCTCGCCGTCGATCCGGATGGAGCCCTCGTCGATGTCCTCCAGCCCGGCGAGCATCCGCAACGCGGTGGACTTGCCGGAGCCGGACGGCCCGACGAGCACGACGAACTCGCCGTCGGAGACGGTCAGGTCCAACCGCTCGACGGCGGGCTTCGCCCCCGGGGTGTAGATCCGGCTCGCCTGGTCGAACACCACGTCAGCCACGGCGGGCCCCCATTCGCATCGAGAAGAAGTTCACGTGACGGCTCACTTGACGGCGCCGAAGGACAGGCCCTGGACCAGCTTGTTCTGGGCGATCCAGCCGGCGATGACGACCGGCAGCGCGGCCACCGTCGCGGCGGCGCACAGGCTGGCGAAGTACAGGCCCTCGGAGGTGATGAACCCGACCAGGTACACCGGGACGGTCGCGGCCCGGGACGCGGTCAGGTTCACCGCGAAGAAGAACTCGTTCCAGCTGAAGATCATGCAGATCAGCGCGGTCGCGGCCAGGCCGGGCGAGATGATCGGCAGCACGACCTCGCGCAGCGACCGGGCCAGCGACGCGCCGTCCATGCTCGCCGCCTCCAGCAGTTCGCGCGGCACCTCCAGGAAGAACGAGCGCATCATCCACACCGCGATCGGCAGGTTCATCGCGGTGTAGAGGACGATCAGCGTCCAGATGTTGTCCAGCGCGCCCATGTAGTTCACGACGACGTAGATCGGCACGATCGCCGCGACGACCGGCAGCATCTTGGTCGAGATGAAGAAGAACAGGACGTCCTGGGTCCGCTTGACCGGGCGCAGGCTCAGCGCGAACGCGGCCGGCGTGCCCAGCAGGAGCACCAGCAGCGTCGAGACGACGGTCGCGAACAGCGAGTTCAGCAGGTACGGCCCGACCCCGCCGGAGAACACCTCGGCGAACCGGTCCAGGGTCGGGGTGAAGAACAGCGTCGGCGGGTCGGTGTAGGCGTCCGCCTCCTGCTTGAACGCGGTCAGCACCATCCAGAACACCGGGAAGAAGAACCCGATCCCGACGATCCAGGCCAGCGCCGACAGCAGCACCCCGCTGCCGCGCCCCTTCGGCTTCGGCCGGGCGGGTGCCGGAGCGGTGCCCTCGGCGGTGTCGGTAGCGGCGGTCATCACGCCTCCTCGGCGGCGGAGAAGCTGCGGAAGATCAGGCGCAGGGCCAGCGTCGCGACGATGATCGTCGCCACCACGGTCACCACGCCCATCGCGGCGGACTGGCCGATGTCGAAGCCCAGGAAGGCCCGCTGGTAGATGTAGAACGGCAGGTTCGCCGACGCCGTCCCCGGGCCGCCCTGGGTCATCATGTAGATCGTGTCGAAGGTGTTCACCAGGTAGATCGCGCCGAGCACCACGCCCAGCTCGATGAACCGGCGCAGGTGCGGCAGGGTCACCTCACGGAACACCGCGAACCCGCTCGCGCCGTCCATCCGGGCGGCCTCCAGGATCTCCTCGGGCTGCGAGCCGAGCCCGGCCAGGATCAGCAGCATCATGAACGGCGTCCACTGCCAGACCAGCGCGACGATCACCGCGGCCCGCGGGAACGTCGAGACCCAGTCGGTCTGCCCGGCGCCGAGCGGCCCGAGCACGAAGTTGACCAGGCCGTAGGTCGGGTCGAACAGCACCGTCTTCCAGAGCAGCGCGCCGGCCACCGGGGTGATCAGGAACGGCGTGATGATCAGGGTCCGGACGATGCCGCGGCCGATGAAAGCCCGGTTCAGCAGCAGCGCGATCGCCAGCCCGAGGATCATCGCGATGAACACCGCGCCCAGGGTGAGGATCACCGAGTTCAGCGCGACGCCGCGGAACTGCGAGTCGGTGAAGACCGCTGCGTAGTTCTCCAGCCCGACGAACTGCTGGCTGCCCGGCCGCACCAGGTTCCAGGACTGCAGCGAGTACCAGATGGTGATCAGGAACGGCAGCTGCGTGACGATGATCGTGAAGACCAGTGCCGGGAGCAGCGGGGCCCGCCGGATCCAGCCGTCCTTCCTCGATCCCGGGCCGGTGGCCGGTCGGGCGGGCGCCTTCTCGACCCGCTCGGTGGTGCCGGTCGCCGCACTCACTGGCCCGCCCCTTCCTGCTGGTAGCTCTCGCCGACGGTCGCGGCGTACCGCTGCGCCTGTTCGAGGGCCTCGTCGACGGACTGCTGGCCGGCGATCGCGGCGGAGATCTGCTGGCTGACCCGGGTGCCGAGGTCCTGGAACTCGGGGATCCCGACGAACTGCAGGCCCCGGTAGGGGACCGGGTCACGGGTCGGGTTCGCCTGGTCGGCGGCGTTGATCGCGGCCTGGGTCTGCGGTGCGTAGGCCTTCGACGCCTCGGCGTACTCCGGGATCCGGTAGGTCGACTGCCGGGCACCGGGCGGGACCGAGGTCCAGCCGAGCTCCTCGCCGACCATCCGCTGGTAGGGCTTCGAGGTCATCCAGGACAGGAAGCGCCAGGTGGCGTCGACCTGCTCGGGGCCCTTCTCGGCGGTCGTGCGCGGGATGGCCAGCGCCCACGAGTAGAGCCACCCCGAGGGGCGTCCGCCGGGACCGACCGGGGCCGGCGCGTACCCGACGTCGCCGACGACGCGGGACTCCTCGGGGTTCTCCAGCAGCCCGGCGGCGACGGTGGCGTCGAACCACATGGCGGTGTTGCCCTGGCTGAACTGGGTGCCGCACTCGGAGAACCCGGAACCGGCGGCGCCGGCCTGGCCGTCCCGGCGCACCAGGTCGACGTAGAAGTTCACCGCATCCCGGAACTCGGGCGACTGCAGCTGGGCGTTCCACTGCGGGTCGTACCAGCGCCCGCCGAAGGAGTTGACCATCGCGCCCACAGGGGCCATGACCTCGCCCCAGCCCGGCTTGCCGCGCAGGCAGATGCCGGCCCGGTTCTGCGACCGGTCGGTGAGCCGGTCCGCGAACCCGGCGACCTGCTCCCAGGTGGGCTGGGCCGGCATGGTCAGCCCGGCCTGGGCGAACAGGCTCTTGCGATACATCAGGAAGGCGGACTCGCCGTAGAACGGCGTCGAGTACATGTGCCCGTCCGGACCGGACAGCGCCTCCCGGATGCTCGGGGTGAAGTCGGCGGGGTCGTACCCGGGGGTGCGGGCCATCAGCGGGTCGAGGTCGACCAGCCAGCCGTTCGCCGCCCACTGCGGGGTCTCGTAGTTGCTGATCATGACGGCGTCGAACTCGTCGCCGCCGGTCGCCACCGAGGCGGTGATCTTCGCCCGGGCCTCGTTCTCGGAGAGGCTCACGAAGCGCAGCTTGATGTCCGGGTTCTCCGCCTCGAACCTCGGGCTCAGCTCGATCGCGTCCTCCATCTGCGGGTTGGACACGATCGCGATCGTCACGATCCGGGCGCCCTCGGGCAGGCCCAGCGTGCCGGCGCCGGCACAGCCGGAGACCACCAGCGCGACGACGGCGAGCAGCGCGGCGACGACGGCGGGCCGGCGTCGCCGATGGGGCACGGTCCCAGGGATCACGTCGGCAGGCTCCGTTCGGCTCGGCCGTCTTGCACGGCGCGCTCCTCGTCGTCGAGGCTTCGACCCGATGTGATGTTGCACACGCCCGATCGGTTGACGCGGTGTACGGTATGCGTCAAGTAACCGCTTGCGCAACCGCTTGCCCGTACCTGCGTCCGAGCCGTGACCGAGCTGTGAGCCCGCGGGAGGTGCCCGATCACGACCATGGCCGAGGTGGCCCGGCTGGCCGGGGTGTCCACCGCAACCGTCTCGCACGTCCTCAACGGCACCCGCCCGGTCCGGGAGAGCACCCGCCGTCAGGTGCTCGCGGCCATGGCGCAGGTCGACTACACGCCGAACGCGGCCGCCCGGTCGCTGGCCACCGCGCGCACCCACACCCTCGGGCTGGCGCTGTCGGCGATCTCGAACCCGTACTTCGGCGAGCTGCTGCACGCGGTGGAGGAGGAGGCCGCGTCGGCCGGCTACACCCTGCTGCTCGCCGACCCGCACGACGATCCCGCCTACGAGGCGACCGCGGTCGCCCGGCTGCGGAGCCGGGTGGACGGGGTGCTGCTCGCGCCGTCGGCGGACGCCGGTGCCACGCTCGCCGCGCTCGCCGCCCAGCGGGTACCGACGGTGCTGCTCGACCGGATGCTCGGCGGCGTGCACGACGAGATCGGCACGGAGAACGTCGAGCCGGTCGTCTCGCTCGTCGAGCACCTTGCCGCGGCCGGGCACACCCGGATCGGGTTCGTGGCCGGGCACGCCGGGCTGACCACCACCGTGGAGCGGCTCGAGGGGTACCGGGCCGGGCTGCGGCGCGCCGGGCTCGACTACGTCCTCGTGGTGGAGGGCCGGTCGGAGACCGAACCCGCCAGGGTCGCGGTCCGCGAGCTGCTCGCCCGCCCGGACCGGCCGGCCGCGCTGATCACCGCCAACAACGCGATGACGATCGGCGCGGTCCACGCCGTCTACGACGCCGGCCTGCGGATCCCCGGCGACGTCGCGCTGGCCGCGTTCGACGACTTCCCGTGGGCCGACGCGTTCAGCCCGCGGCTGACCGTCGTCGACCAGCCCTTCGCCGACATCGGCCGGGAGGCGGTGCGGCTGCTGCTGCGCCGGATGGCCGACCCGGACGCCGAACCCCGCTCGGTCCGGCTGCCGGCCCGGTTCGTGCACCGGGACTCGTGTGGCTGCCGGCCGTGATCGCCGTTCCGGGAGCCGAACCGACCCGATGGGTCACCCGCGCTCCCGGGACGACGATCTCGCCAGTGCGGCACGGATCCGTCGCAGGGTCTCCGCCGGGTGGTCCCGGATGTCCTGCCAGGTGAAGCGCAGCACCGTCCAACCGGCTTCGACCAGCCTGTTCTGTTTGCGGCGATCGCGCCGGAAACGGTCGGGGCCGGAGTGGAAGGCCCAGCCGTCCACCTCGACGGCGAGCCGGACGGCGGGGAACGCCACGTCGATGAACCAGGGACCGAACGGCAGCCCGCGCACCCAACCGTCGATGCCGGCCCTGCGCAGGTGACCGATCAGGCGTCGCTCGGCGCGCGAGTCGGCTCGGTCCGCGGCCTCCACGACGAGCGCGTACGCCCGCGGCGCCCCGGCTGCGCCGACGTAGCGGGTGTAGGCGGCGTAGACCTCGTCGAGGGCGAGTCCCTGCTGCAGGACGCGGTCGAGGAACGCCGCGCCGTCGGGCAGCACGATCGCGGACTCCAGCGCGGTGAGTCCGCGCGCCGTGCATCCGATCCCGTTGTGCACGAGCCGGTCCGGTGCATCCAGGTCGCGTCGCCGGAGCCGGATCCCCGCCGGTGCGCGACGGCGGCTCGAATGCGGGACCGTGAGGCCGACCGGTGCGGTCGTGCCGGGGAGCCGCGACAGCATGCCGAGCACGAACGCGGCGGCGGGCCCGTCCAGCAGACCGTTCGGCCGAGCCCACAGCGATGCCGCGACGACGCGTGCCCTGACGGTCCACGGGTGCGCCGCCGACCGGTACACACCGGGGAACACCTCGATCAGCGACCCGCGCGCGACCCGGCCGCGCAGCGCCCGCGGGCTGACCCCGCAGGAGCGGGCTTGGTCCCGGGAGAACACGCCGTTCTGCCGTCGCAGGAGGTCGTCGATCCGCACCCGGGCACTCTGCGCGGGCGCCGGCGCTGCCGGGCCCGGATCGGCAGGGCCGACGCAGTCGCGAAGATCGCTGTCACCGGAGCGGACGTGACCCGTCCGGTCGGTTCTGCTCCACAGACGGCGATCACCCCCGCCCGGCCAGCACCTCGGACAGGTTGAAGCCCACGGGCCGTTCCAGCTGCTCGTAGGTGCACGAGGACGGGTCGCGGTCGGGACGCCAGCGCACGAACTGGGTGGTGTGCCGGAAGCGGTCGCCCTCCATGTAGTCGTAGCGGACCTCGACGACCCGCTCCGGGCGCAGCGGCACGAACGAGAGGTCCTTGCCCGCGTTCCACCGGCTGGTCTCGGACTTGCGTGGGGTGCGCTCGCCGTCGAGCTGCTTCGCCCACGCCCATGGATGGTCGTCGAAGTCGGTGACCAGCGGCTGGAGCTCGGCCATCAGCTCGCGCCTGCGGGCCATCGGGAACGCCCCGACGACGCCGACCGACACCAGCACCCCGCGGGAATCGTGCAGTCCGAGCAGCAGCGACCCGACGGCGTCCGGCCCGGACTTGTGCACCCGGTACCCGGCGAGCACGCAGTCCACCGTGCGCTCGTGCTTGATCTTGGTCATGACCCGCTTGTCCGGCTGGTAGCCCCCCGCCGGGTCCTTGGCGATCAGGCCGTCCAGCCCGGCGCCCTCGAACCGTTCGAACCAGCGCCGCGCGGTCTCCACGTCGGAGGTGATCGGGGTGAGGTGCACCGGCGGAACGGCGTCGGCGAGTGCGGTCTCCAGGCGCTCGCGGCGCTCGGCGAACGGGCGCCCGGTCAGATCCTCGTCGTCCAGGGCGAGCAGGTCGAACGCCACGAACGACGCCGGTGTCTCGGTCGAGAGCAGTCTCACCCGGCTGGCGGCGGGGTGGATCCGCTGCTGCAGCGCCTCGAAGTCGAGGGTGTTGCGGGTGGTGTCCGCGACGACGATCTCGCCGTCGATCACCGCCCGCTGCGGGAAGTTCGCTGTGACCGCCTCGACGACCTCGGGGAAGTAGCGGGTCATCGGGCGCTCGTTGCGGGAACCGATCTCGACCTCGTCGCCGTCCCGGAAGACGATCGAGCGGAAGCCGTCCCACTTGGGCTCGTAGCGTCGTCCGTCCGGGATGGACGGCGCGGGCTTGGCCAGCATCGGCTTCACCGGGGGCATCACGGGCAGGTCCACGGCGGGAAGTCTCCTCTCGGCGGGCGGTGCGGGCATCCCTGCTCGCCCGTACGGGGTGGACCGGCCGGGCCGCCGGCACTGATCGGCCGGGGTGCCCGGCGCCGGGCGCCGTGGTCGGATGACGACCGTGGGACGCCTGCCGGATCGCGACGAGCTGGAACGGGCCCGGGACCGGACGCTGCGGGACGTGCTGCCGGCGCCGGGCGACCCGGCCCTGCGGGTGCTGTTCTGCGGGATCAACCCCGGCCTGGTGTCGGCGGCGACCGGGCACCATTTCGCGCGTCCCGGCAACCGGTTCTGGCCGGTGCTGCACGAGGCGGGGTTCACCCCGCGGCTGCTCACCCCGGACGAGCAGGGTGAGCTCGCGCGGCTCGGCCTGGGTCTCACGAACATGGCGCCACGGGCGACCGCGCGGGCCGACGAGCTCACCGACGACGAGCTGGTCGCCGGCGGGCAGCGGCTGCGTGACCTGGTCGCGGAGCGCCGTCCGGACCGGCTGGCGGTGGTCGGGATCGGCGCCTACCGGACCGCGTTCGGCCGGCTGGCCGCCGTGGTGGGGGAGCAGGACCACCGGCTCGGCGACACCCGGATCTGGGTGCTGCCCAACCCGTCCGGGCTCAACGCGCACTGGTCACGGGCGGCGATGGTCGCCGAGTTCGCCCGGCTGCGGGAGGCAGCGGGCGCCGACCCGACGCGATGATCGTCGCCCGGGTGCTGATCGGTGCCACGGTTGGCACCGATCGACACCCAGAGGACGATCACGCCTGGTCGAGGTCCGGCAGGTCCGGGGGCGGGGCGCCGTCGCGGGCATCCCGGTCGGCCCACTCCAGCAGCGGCTCGATGGCGAACACCGCCTCGTCGATGCCGGCGTGCAGGTCGCCGAGGTCGCGGTAGCGGGCCGGCATCGTGGCGATCGTGAAGTCCCCGGGCTCGCAGCCGTCGATCTCGTCCCAGCGCACCGGGGCCGAGACCCGGGCGTCCGGGGTGCCGCGCACCGAGTAGGCGCAGGCGATCGTGTGGTCGCGGGCGTTCTGGTTGTAGTCGACGAAGATCTTCGACGGGTCCCGGTCCTTGCGCCACCAGGACAGGTCCACCCGGTCGCAACGACGGCCGACCTCGCGGGCGAACGCGTGCGCGGCCCTGCGGACTCCCGTGAACCCGTGGTCGGGCGGGATCCGCACGTAGACGTGCAGCCCGGACCCGCCGGAGGTCTTCGGGAACCCGGTCGCGCCCAGCTCGTCGAGTACCTCGTGCACGACGCCGGCCACCCGCTGCACGTCGGCCCACGACGCGTCCGGCATCGGGTCGAGGTCGATCCGCCACTCGTCCGGGGACTCGACGTCGGCGGCCCGGGAGTTCCAGGGGTGGAACTCCACGGTGGACATCTGCACCGCCCAGACGACGTCGGCGAGACGGCCCACGCACAGCTCGTCGGCGGTGCGGTTCCACCGCGGGAAGTGCACCCGCACCGTTCGGACCCAGTCCGGGGCGCCGCGCGGCAGCCGCTTCTGGTGCACCTTCTCACCCGTGACGCCGGTGGGGAACCGGTGCAGCATGCACGGCCGGTCGCGCAGCGCGCGCACGATCCCGTCGCCGACGGTCTCGTAGTAGCGGGCCAGGTCGAGCTTGGTCTCGCCGCGGGCCGGGAAGTAGACGCGGTCCGGGCTGGACAGCCGCACGGTGCGATCACCGATCGTCAGCTCGATCGGCTCACCCGCGCCGGCGGCCATCGGACCCGGGGGTCAGCGCCGCCAGCTGCGCCGGGAGCGGAACGCCAGGTAGCCGACACCGGCGAAGCAGGCCAGCGCGGGCACCGCCATGTAGAGGATCTCGGTCCAGCTGGCCGAGTGCCCGATCAGGAACAGCAGCAGCACGATGCCGGTGGTGACGCCGGCGATCCTGATGCCCTTCGGGAAATGCGCGTGCCAACCCCAGTCGACCGACGGCTCCTCGGCCGGGTCCACGCCCGACCGGACCGCCACCTCGCGCGAGTTGCTCGCCACGTGCTTCCTCCCGATCCGTCCCTGCTGCGATCGGGGTCATCGTCGCACAGGTCGGGGACGGAGGATGATGGGCGGTGATGAAGTCACTCGTCGTGTTGGGCAGCACGGGCTCGATCGGTACCCAGGCCCTCGATGTGATCACGAAGGCGGGCGGGTTCACGGTGTCCGGGCTGGCCGCGGGCGGGTCGGACACCGAGCTGCTCGCCCGGCAGGTCCGCGAGCACCGGGTGCCGCGGGTCGCGGTACCGGACCCGGGGAAGGCGGCCGCGCTGCGAGCCGCGCTCCCGGGCGTCGAGGTGCTCGGCGGCCCGGACGCCGCGGCGGACCTGGTCACCGCGTGCGGCGCGGACATCGTGCTCAACGGGATCACCGGGTCACGGGGCCTGCGCCCCACCCTGGCCGCGCTCGCGACCGGTGCCCGGCTGGCGCTTGCGAACAAGGAGTCGCTGGTCGCGGGCGGTCCGCTGGTGCTCGCCGCGGCCGCGCCCGGGCAGATCGTGCCGGTGGACTCGGAGCACTCGGCGCTCGCGCAGTGCCTGCGCGGCGGGCGCGCCGAGGAGGTGGACCGGCTGGTGCTGACGGCGTCCGGCGGGCCGTTCCGCGGCCGCTCGCGCGCCGACCTGGCCGGCGTCACCGTGGAGCAGGCGCTCGAGCACCCCACCTGGGCCATGGGGCCGGTCATCACGATCAACTCGGCGACGCTGGTGAACAAGGGGCTCGAGGTGATCGAGGCGCACCTGCTGTTCGGCGTCCCCTACGAGCGGATCGACGTCACCGTGCACCCGCAGTCGATCGTGCACTCGATGGTCACCTTCGCCGACGGCTCGACGATCGCCCAGGCGTCCCCCCCGGACATGCGGCTGCCGATCGCACTCGCGCTGGGCTGGCCGGACCGTCTCGCCGGCGCGTCGAATCCCTGCGACTTCGCCGAAGCGCAGAGCTGGACCTTCGAACCTCTCGACGACGACGCGTTCCCCGGCGTCCGGCTCGCCCGCGCCGCGGGGGAGCGGGGCGGCTGCATGCCGGCCGTGCTGAACGCGGCGAACGAGGAGCTGGTCGAGGCGTTCGTGGCGGGCGCGATCGGCTACACCGGGATCACCGACCTGCTGGAGGGTGTGCTGGAGTCGGCAGGAGACTGGACCGGCGACCCGGCTACCGTGGCGGACGTGCTGGCGGCCGAGGAGTGGGCCCGCGCCCACGCGCGGGAGAAGGCGGGCTCATGACCATTCTCTGGACGATCGTCGGGATCGCGATCTTCTTCGTCGGTCTGCTGGTCTCGATCGCGTGGCACGAGCTGGGCCACTTCGCGACGGCCCGCTGGTTCGGGATCAAGGTCCCGGAGTTCATGGTCGGCTTCGGGCGCACGATCTGGTCGCGCAAGCGCGGCGAGACCGAGTACGGGATCAAGGCGGTGCCGCTCGGCGGCTACGTCCGGATGATCGGGATGCTGCCCCCGGCCCCGGGTACCGGCCGGCTCGGGCGCAGCAGGCGGACCGGGCCGTTCCAGGGTCTGATGGACGACGCCCGGGCGCAGTCGCAGGCCGACGTCCTGCCGCAGGACGCGGACCGGCAGTTCTGGACCCGGTCGCCCTGGAAGCGGATCATCGTCATGTTCGCCGGGCCGTTCATGAACCTGATCCTGGCGATCGGGCTGTTCGCCATGGTGCTGATGGGCATCGGGCTGCCCACCGCGAAAACGCAGGTCGCCGCGCTCGAGGAGTGCGTGCTCCCGGCCGTGGCCGTGCAGGACGGCGCTCCCGAGCAATGCCCGGCCGGTGCCCCGCAGGCCCCCGCGCTGGCCGCGGGGATGCAGCCCGACGACCGGATCGTCTCGGTTGCCGGCCAGGAGTTCGGTGCCGAGGACGGCCCGGCGCTGCAGCAGGCGATCCGGGCCTCCTCGGGCCCGACCCCGATCGTCGTCGAGCGGGACGGGCAGCGGATCCCGCTGGACGTGAACGTCATCGACAACACGCTGGCCGAGTTCGGCACGAACGACCCGGCCCGCACCGTCACCGCGGGCTACCTCGGCGTCCAGCTCGACATCGGGTACGTCCCGGTGGGTCCGGGTGCGGTCGTCGAGCAGATGGGCACGATGATCAGCGGCACGGCCGAGGCGATCACCCAGATCCCGTCCCGGATGCCGGCGCTGTTCGGCGCGGCATTCCTCGGGGAGGAGCGGGAGGACGGCAGCCCGATGGGGGTGGTCGGGGTCTCCCGGATCGGCGGCGAGATCCTGGCCCAGCAGGACGTCCCCTGGCAGCAGGACGTGGCGATGTTCCTCAACATGCTGGCCGCGGTGAACATCTCGCTGTTCCTGCTGAACCTGCTGCCGATCCCGCCGCTGGACGGTGGTCAGATCGTCCCGGCGATCTGGGAGTCGCTCAAACGGAACACCGCGCGGGCGTTCGGCAGACCCGACCCGGGACCGGTCGACGCGGCGAAACTGCTGCCGTTCGCGTACGTCTTCGTGATGGCGTTCCTGGCCTTCTTCGTCGTGGTGACCGTCGCCGACATCGTCAACCCGGTCCGGCTGTTCGGGTGAGGGTGGCGGACGGCACCCGCCCGCTCGCGGTCTTCGACATCGACGGCGTCCTCGCCGACGTGTCGCACCGGCTGCACTTCCTCGACGTGCACCGCTGGGAGAAGTTCTTCGCCGCCGCGCACGCCGATCCGCTGCTCGACGAGGGCGCCGAGCGGCTGCGCGCGGCACAGGACGCGTGCGACGTCGTCTACCTGACCGGGCGCCCGGAGCGGAACCGGCGGCTCACCGAGAGCTGGCTCGCCGAGTGCGGCCTGCCCACCGGACCGCTGTTCATGCGTCCCGACGACGACCACCGGCCCGCCCGCCACGTCAAGCGCGAGGTGCTGCGCGGCCTGGCCCGGCAGCGCGAGATCGCGATGATCCTCGACGACGACCCGGCCGTCGTCCGGACCCTGGAGGCCGACGGCTGGCCGGTCGAGCTGGCCACCTGGCTGCCGCACTCGTCGACGCTGCAGGACGCGCAGGAGAACCAGGGGCGGACTTAGAGCGTGTTGTGAAACCTCGTGAGTCAGTTCTCGAGGTCTTCTGCTAGCCGGCGGGCAGCTTCCTTCTCGACGTCGCTTCGAGGCTCGGGGAGCTGCTCGCCAGCCAGCCGGGCGGACATGAGCCG
>NZ_JBKGXT010000037.1:0-14609 GCF_046546495.1 Pseudonocardia nantongensis
GTCCGGGGACACCGGACCGGCCGCCGCGACGTCCCCGCGCATCTCAGGGCGCATCTCGGGACCTACCTTCATCAGGCCTTCGGGCCGCCGGCCACGTAGATGATCTGGCCGCTGACGAACGAGGACCGCTCGTCGGCGAAGAACGACACGGTCTGCGCGATGTCCTCGACCGCACCCGCGCGCTGCACCGGGATGTCCTTGGCGCGGGCGGTCTTGAACTCCTCCCAGTCCACGCCGAGCCGCTCGGCCGTCGCCTTGGTCATCTCCGAGGCGATGAAGCCGGGTGCGATGCAGTTCGCGGTCACGCCGAACTTGCCCAGCTCGATGGCCAGCGTTTTGGTGAAGCCCTGCAGGCCGGCCTTGGCGGTCGAGTAGTTCGCCTGGCCGCGGTTGCCCAGCGCCGAGGTCGACGACAGGTTCACCACCCGGCCCCACTGCGCCTCGACCATGTGCTTCTGCACCGCGCGGGTCATCAGGAACGCCCCCTTGAGGTGCACGCCCATCACGGCGTCCCAGTCGCCGTCGGTCATCTTGAACAGCAGGTTGTCCTTGGTGATGCCGGCGTTGTTGATCAGGATCGTCGGGGCGCCCAGCTTCTCCGTGACCACGGCGACGGCCTGCTCGACGGCCGCGCTGTCGGACACGTCGGCGCCGAACGCCGCGGCGGTGCCACCGTTCTGCTCGATCGTCTCGACGGTCGCCTTCGCGGCCGACTCCTCCAGGTCGAGCACGGCAACCTTGTGCCCGTCCGCCGCGAGCCGGATCGCGGTCGCGGCGCCGATGCCGCGCGCTCCCCCGGTGACGATCGCGGTGCGCTGCTGCTGGCTCGGGGTCATGTCTCTCCTCGCGTGCATCCGGTGTGGTTCGCCCGGGACACCCGTCCCGGTGCGGCACAGCATCGCCCGCTCGAGCCGGCGACGCCGCCGCAGTCGATCGTGTCACTCCGGACCGGCCGGTGGGCGCCGATCGGTGCGGTGTTGCTCACCCCGGACGTGGAATGCCGCATCGAGGGGCATCCGAGCAACTAACGTCGCAGTGTTCCGTTCCCGACCAGGAAGGCCTTCCATGGCCGTCGAGCGTTCCGAACCACCCTTCCGGCTCGCACTGCCGGAGCCCACCGAGTCCTACGAGCAGGACGTCGAGTACTGCGTCGTGGACACCGGGACCGGCTGGACCGAGTACCGGTTCCACGACTACGACCGGCTCTACACGATCCCGGGACTCTACGAGAAGCTCTTCTACGACGTCCTGCAGTGCTGCTCGCCCGCCGTGGTGTGCGACCTGCTGGCCGAGCAGCTGTCCGCCGAGCGCGTCGACCCGGCCGGGCTGCGGGTGCTCGACGTCGGGGCCGGGAACGGCATCGTCGCCGAGGAGCTGCGGGAACGCCGCATCGGGAAGGTCGTCGGCGTCGACATCATCCCGGAGGCCCGGGTGGCCGCCGAGCGTGACCGCCCGGGCACCTACGCCGACTACCACGTGGTCGACCTCACCGCCCTGGACGGCGACGAGTCCGCCTCGATCGCCTCCGGCGGCTTCGACGCGCTGACCTGCGTGGCCGCGCTCGGCTTCGGCGACATCCCGCCGGAGGCGTTCCGGGTCGCGTTCGACATGGTCGCGGTGGACGGTTTCGTCGCGTTCACCCTGCGCGACGACTTCCTGAGCGACGGCGACACCTCCGGTTTCGGCGGCCTGGTCAAGTCCATGCTCGACTCCGGGGAGCTCGAACAGCTGGGCTCCACCGTCTACCGGCACCGGCTCGCGACCACCCGCGACCCGCTGTTCTACCGCGCCGTGGTGGCCCGCAAGCGCCGCCCGCACACCGGCTGAGTCCCACCGGCTGAGCCCCGGGCCCGCCCGCGTCGATGCAGCGCCGCACCGGTGCGGGCCGCGGTGGGATCGCCCACTCGAACGTGTGCCGGGCAACGCGCCGGGCAACGGTCCACCGGAGAGCCACTGCCCACCCCGAGGAGGATTCGTGGCGCACGCCGCAGCTCCCTCGCCCACCCGGCCGGGACGGGCCGGGGCTACCGCCCGCCCGCGCCTCGCCGGGGTGGACGCCGCCCGCGGGATCGCGCTGCTCGGCATGATCGCCGCGCACGCCCTGCTGGTCACCGACGACTCGGGCGCCCCGAACGGCACCTACCTGGTGGTCGGCGGCCGCGCCGCGGCCCTGTTCGCGGTGCTCGCCGGGGTCGCGATCGCCTTCATGACCGGCCGCCGCCGAGCCGCCACGGCACCGGACCGGCGCGCCGCCGCCGCGGTGCTCGGGGTCCGCGCGGCCGCGTTGCTGCTGGTCGGACTGGTCCTGGGCTGGACCGACTCGGACGTCGCGGCGGTGATCCTGCCCTTCTACGCCCTGCTGTTCCTGATCGCGATCCCGCTGGTGCGGCTGCCCTCCCGGTGGCTGGCCGGCACCGCGCTCGCGGTCGCGCTGGTCGTGCCGGTGCTGTCCCAGGCGGTCCGGCCGCTGCTGCCCGAACCGTCCGGGGAGAACCCGTCGTTCGGCATGCTGGTGAGCGACCCGGGCGGGTTGCTGACCGAGCTGCTGCTGACCGGCGTCTACCCGGCGCTGCCGTGGACCGCCTACCTGGCGGCCGGGATCGCGATCGGCCGGCTGCCGATGGACCGGTCCCGCACCGCGACCCGGCTGCTCGGTGGGGGCGCCGCGCTCGCGGCCGGCGCCACCGCGGTCTCCGCGCTGCTGCTCGGCCCGCTCGGCGGGCTGGCCCGGATCGCCGCGGTCACCCCGGTCGGCGACCGGGACGCCCCCGGCATCCTCGACCACGTGATCATCTCGCCGTCCGGGACCACCCCGACGACGACCTGGTGGTGGCTCACCGCGGCGGCGCCGCACTCGTCGACCCCGCTGGACCTGCTGGCCACGATCGGCTCGTCGGCCGCGGTGCTGGGCGCGATGCTGCTGGTGTGCCGCTCGGCCGCGGTCACCCGGCTGCTGACCCCGCTGGCCGGGGCGGGCGCGATGACGCTGACCCTCTACACGGCGTCGATCGTGTTCATGAACACGATCGACGACTTCGACCCGGTCCCGGGCTTCGCACTGCAGGTGGTCGTGGCGCTGATCGCGGGCCTGGTGTGGCGGGCGGCCGGGTGGCGCGGCCCGCTGGAGGCGGTGCTGTCCGGGGGCGCGCGCGGCGCCCGGGAGCGCGCACGCGGTTAGGCTCCCTCCCGTGAGTGTGATGGAGCGATTCCGACTGGACGGCAAGGTCGCCGTCGTCACCGGTGCCTCGTCCGGGCTGGGGGTGGCGTTCGCCCGCGGCCTGGCCGAGGCGGGTGCCGACCTGGTTCTGGGTGCCCGGCGTGCCGACAAGCTGGCCGAGACCGTGACGATGGTGGAGGGGCTGGGGCGGCGCGCGGTCGCCGTCGCCACCGACGTCGCGAAGCCGGAGGACTGCCAGGCGCTGGCCGATGCCGCCGTCGGCGAGCTCGGCCGGATCGACGTCCTGGTCAACAACGCCGGCGTCGGCACCGCGGTCCCCGCGCTGAAGGAGAGCCCGGAGCAGTTCACCCAGGTGGTCGACGTGAATCTGAACGGGTGCTACTGGATGGCGCAGGCCTGCGCGCGGGCGATGGAACCGGGGGCGAGCATCGTCAACATCTCCTCGGTGCTCGGGCTGACCACCGCCGAGCTCCCGCAGGCGGCCTACTCGGCGTCGAAGGCGGGTCTGATCGGGCTCACCCGGGACCTGGCCCAGCAGTGGGCCACCCGAAAGGGAATCCGGGTGAACGCGATCGCGCCGGGCTTCTTCACCTCGGAGATGACCGACCAGTACCAGGAGGGCTACCTGGACCGGATGGCGGCCCGGATCCCGATGGGCCGGATCGGCGATCCGGAGGAGCTCACCGCGGCGGTGGTCTTCCTGGCCTCCGACGCCGGCGCCTACCTGACCGGGCAGACGGTGCCGGTCGACGGTGGGTTGACGATCACCTAAGGGCGACGGGCCTTCCCCGTCCGATCTATGGTCGTTGCACGCACCGCAACAACCGACATGAGGGAGCGCCGTGGACGACCTGCAGATCGCGAAGTCCGTCTCGATGCGAGCACCGGCCGACGTGGCCGCCGACATGGGCCTGGACCCCGACCTGCTGGAGCCCTACGGCCGTGACGTGGCGAAGGTGCGCCTCGACGCGATCGACACCCTCGCCGACCGGCCGCGGGCCAAGTACGTGATCGTCTCCGCGATCACCCCGACCCCGCTCGGCGAGGGCAAGACCACCACCACGGTCGGGCTCGGCCAGGCGATGGCGCGGACCGGCCGTAAGGCCACGATCGCCGTCCGCCAGCCCTCGATGGGGCCGACGTTCGGCATCAAGGGCGGCGCGGCGGGCGGCGGACGGTCGCAGGTCGTGCCGATGGAGAAGCTCAACCTGCACCTGACCGGTGACTTCCACGCGGTCACCGCGGCGCACAACATGCTCGCCGCCGTCCTGGACAACCACCTCTACCAGGGCAACGCGGCCGGGCTGGACCAGCACTCGATCACCTGGAACCGGGTGCTCGACATCAACGACCGGGCGCTGCGCAACGTGGTGCTCGGGCTCGGCGGGCGGATGGACGGGATCCCGCGCGAGTCGTCGTTCGACATCTCCTCGGCCAGCGAGGTGATGGCGATCCTGGCGCTGTCGACCTCGCTGAGCGACCTGCGGGACCGGCTCGGCCGGATCGTGGTCGGCTACACCGGGGAGGGCAAGCCGGTCACCGCCGAGGAGATCCGGGGCGCCGGGGCGATGGCCGCGATCCTGCGCGACGCGCTGGCCCCGAACCTGCTGCAGACCCTGGAGGGAACGCCCGCGCTGGTGCACGCCGGACCGTTCGGCAACATCGCGCACGGCAACTCGTCGGTCGTCGCGGACCTGATCGGCATCCGGAGCGGCGACTACCTGATCACCGAGGCCGGGTTCGGCGCGGACATGGGCGCCGAGCGGTTCTTCAACATCAAGTGCCGGGCCTCCGGGCTGGTCCCGGACGCCGCCGTCGTGGTCGCCACGGTGCGCGCGCTCAAGGCGCACTCGGACAAGTACAAGATCGTCGCCGGCAAGCCGCTGCCCGAGGACCTGCTCGCCGAGAACCCGGACGACGTGCTGGCCGGCGGGGCGAACCTGCGCAAGCAGATCGAGAACATGCGCGCGCACGGCGTCTCGCCGGTGGTGGCGATCAACGCCTTCCCCACCGACCACGAGTCCGAGCACCGGGCGATCGCCGCGATCGCCGAGGAGATGGGCGCGCGCTGGGCGGTGTGCACGCACTTCGCCGACGGCGGTGCCGGCGCCACCGACCTGGCCGACGCGGTCGCCGAGGCCGCGGCGGAGCCGTCGGAGTTCCGGCTGCTCTACCCGGACGAGATGCCGATCCGAGACAAGATCGAGACCGTGGCCCGGCAGATCTACGGCGCCGACGGCGTCGACTACACCCCGGTCGCGGCCCGGCAGCTGGACGGCTTCGAGACGAACGGGTTCGGGACGCTGCCGGTCTGCATCGCCAAGACGCACCTGTCGCTCTCCTCGAACCCGGCGCTCAAGGGCGCGCCGACCGGCTGGCGGCTGCCGGTGCGGGAGGTGCGGGCCTCGGTCGGGGCCGGGTTCGTCTACCCGATCTGCGGCGACATGCGCACGATGCCGGGCCTCGGCGCCACCCCGGCCGCGCACCGGATCGACCTCGACGAGCACGGGGAGGTCGCCGGCCTGTTCTGAACCCGGCAAGCTCCACTCGGTGCCGATGCTCGTTCCGCAAGCTCCACTCGGTGCCGATGCTCGTTCCGCAAGCTCCACTCGGTGCCGATGCTCGTTCCGCAAGCTCCACTCGGTGCCGATGCTCGTTCCGCAAGCTCCACTCGGCGAGCCGGGTGGGCGAACTCGTCCTAGGCTGCCCGGGTGCCCGACATCACGACGCTGATCCTGGACGACCACGCCTGGTTCCGGCGGCAGTTCGCGGCCCTCGACGAGCTGCAGGCCCGGGCCGACACCGACCCGCGGGAGCTCGCCCGGCTGTGGGACCCGCTGGCCGCGCGCCTCGACGTGCACGCGATCGCCGAGGAGAAGATCTTCTACCCGCAGCTGCTCGCGCACGCCGAGAACCCCGAGGACGAGACGCTCGACGCGATCGGCGACCACAACGAGATCCGGGACGGCGTGGCGCGCGCCGAGCGCAGCCCGGTCGGCTCCCGGGAGTGGTGGGCGGGTGTCTGGGACGCCCGCCGCGCCAACGACGAGCACATGGCCGAGGAGGAGAACGAGGGCCTGGCCGACTTCCGGCAGCACGCCGCCTCCGGGCTGCGCGAGTCGCTCGGCCTGCAGTTCGCCGAGTTCGTGGACGCCCACCCCACGACCGCGGGCCTCGACAACCGGGACAAGGACCCCGAGACCTACGTCGAGGACGTCGAGGCCCGGCTGGACGGGCCCGGACCGCGACACGGCGGGCTCGGCATCGGCAGCCTCAAGGGCACCCCGCAGTAGCCCCGTCCACTCCCGACACCCGCGCACCCACCACCGAAGGGACGCTCTCCGTGACCGTGCAGGACCACCTCCTCCGCGACAAGGCCCCGATCCCCACCACCGCGTGGACCGCGATCGACGACGAGGCCCGCGAACGCCTCACCCCGCTGCTGGCCGCCCGCCGGCTGGCCGACTGGGGCGGCACCGCGGGCTGGAACGCGTCGTCGGTGGCCACCGGGCGGTCCCGGCGCCTGGACGGCCCGCCGCCCGGGGTGGCGTCACCCGGGGCGCGGACCCGGCTGCGCGTGGTGCAGCCGCTGGCCGAGTTCCGGGTGCCGTTCACGGTGTCCCGGGACGAGATCGACGACCTGCAGCGCGGCGCCCAGGACCCCGAGTTCGACGACCTGGCCCGAGCCGCCCGGGAGGCCGCCGAGATCGAGAACCGGGCGCTGTTCCACGGCTGGCCGGACGCCGGCATCGAGGGCATCGCGGCCTCCACGCCGTACGACGTCGTGCCCCTCGGCGAGGACACCGACCGCTACCCGGGTGTGATGGCCCGGGCGGTCGACGTGCTGCGGCGCAACGGCATCGAGGGGCCGTTCGCGCTGGCGATCGGGCCGGAGGGGTTCACCCGCATCGCCGAGTCCGCCGAGCACGGCGGCTACCCGCTGTTCGACCACCTGACCCGGATCCTGGGCGGGCAGATCCTGCGCGCCCCCGGCCTGGACGGCGCCCTGGTCGTCTCCCAGCGGGGTGGGGACTTCGTGCTGGACGTCGGTCAGGACCTGGCCATCGGCTACACCGACCACGACGCCGACGAGGTCCGCCTCTACCTGGAGGAGTCCTTCACCTTCCGGGTCACCGAGCCGGACGTCGCCGTCGTGGTGCGCTGACCCGGCTCGTTCCCCGGATCCGCACGGGTTCACGTCGTCCACACGGGATCGGACCCGGTGTGGACGACGGGAACCCGTGCGGATCTGGTGCGCGCCCTCGATCGCGCTCCTAGTCCAGCAGCACGGTGCGCAGGTCCAGCCGCCGCAGCACCCGGTCGGCGGCGTGCGGGTCGACGCCCTGCTCGCGGCGCGCGGCCAGCACCTCGCCCCGGGCCGCGGACAGCGCCGCCGCCTGCGCCGCGGTGATCTTCTCCCGGGCCTCGCGCACCGCCACGACCCGGTTCCGGTCGTCCTCGGTGGTCGTCTCACCGGACAGCACCGCCTCCAGCCGTTCGACCCGCTCCCGCAGCCGGGTGCCGACCTCCTCGGGCAGGTTCTGCACCCGCCGCTCGAACTCCAGGGTGGCCATCGCGGCCCGGCGGGCCCGCAGCACGATCTCCTTCTCCGCGCGCCGCTCCGCCTCGGCCTCGTCGTCCACCCCGAGCGCGCGGACCAGCGCCGGCAGCGTGAACCCGGGCAGCAGCAACGTCACCACCAGCACCGACACCGCGACCAGCACGATCTCCTCGCGGTGCGGGAAGGGCGCACCGGACGCGGTGGTGACCGGGATGGACAGGGCGAGCGCCAGCGTCGCGAGCCCGCGCATCCCGCACCAGGACAGCAGCACGGCCTCCCGGCCGGTCCGCGGCGCGGCAGCGGCGTCGTCGGTGCGGCGCAGCAGCGTCCAGGCCGCCGTCATCCAGAGCGTGCGGACGCCGACCACCACCAGACAGACGACGGCGGCGTGCCCGAGCATCCGCGGCAGCTCGTCACCGGCGGCGGTCACGACCTGGCGCAGGTCGAGCCCGATCAGGCCGAACGCCAGGCCGGTGACCAGCAGCTCGACCACGTTCCACAACGACGACTGGGTGAGCCGCTCGGCGGCCTCGTCGGCGTCGGCCCCGGCCCGCAGCTGCAGGGCCAGCACCACGACCGCGATCACGCCGGACGCACCGACCTCCTCGGCCGCCAGGTAGGTGGCGAACGGCAGGACCAGGGTCAGGGCGCTGCGCCCGGTCGTGTCGGTCAGCCGGCCGAGCACGGTGCGCGCCAGCCAGGCCACGCCCAGGCCGATCAGCACCGCCCCGGCCGCACCGGCCACGAACCGGACACCCAACCCGAGCGGGCTCAGCTCGTCGCCGGAGACGGCCGCCAGCACCGCCGCCTGGAAGATCACCAGCGCGGTGGCGTCGTTGAACAGTCCCTCGCTCTGCAGCACCGCGATGAGCCGGCGCGGGATCGCGACCTGCCCCGCGACGGCCTCGACCGCGACCGGATCCGGCGGGGCGACCATCGCGCCGAGCGCCACCGCCGCGGTCAGCGCGATCCCGGGGATCAGCACCCAGGCGGTGCCGGCGACGGCGGTCGCGGTGACCAGCACGAGCGCGACGGCGAGCAGCGCGATCGTCCGCCACCGGGCCCGGAACACCGCCCAGGAGGTGCGTTGCGCGGTCGCATAGAGCAGCGGCGGCAGGAACAGCGGCAGGATCAGGTCGGGCTCGACCCGGAACTCGTCGGGCAGCCCCGGGACCAGGGCGACGGCGGCCCCGAACACCACCATGAGCGCGGGCCAGGGCAGCCCGAGCCGCTCCCCCACGCCGACCAGCACGACCGCGGCCAGCATCAGGCCGATCAGCACCAGCAACAGTTCCACGGCGACACGATGCCGGTCGCCGCTCGCCGGTCCCGCACCGGGCTCCGCGGCGTGTCAGGATCGGCGGCGCCCGCCCGTACCCGAGACGAGGAGGTCACCGACCGTGCCCCGCAACCCCTACGACGAGCTGCCCCCGGTCCCGTCGTTCACCCTCACCAGCGACGACGTCACCGACGGCAGCACGCTCGCCACCCCGCAGCTGTCCGGCATCTTCGGTGCCGGCGGCGAGGACGTCTCCCCGCAGCTGTCCTGGTCCGGCGCCCCGGAGGGCACGCAGTCCTATGTGGTCACCTGCTACGACCCGGACGCCCCGACCGGTTCGGGGTTCTGGCACTGGGCGGTGCTGAACATCCCCGCGTCGACGACGTCGCTGCCCGCCGGGGCCGGTGACGACGCCGGCTCCGGGCTCCCCGACGGCGCCGTGCAGCTGCCCAACGACGCGAGCCTGGCCCGGTACCTGGGCGCCGCGCCGCCGCCCGGGCACGGCCCGCACCGGTACTTCTTCGCGGTGCACGCGGTGGACGTGCGGTCGCTGGACGTCCCCGCGACCTCGACGCCGGCGTTCCTGGCGTTCAACCTCTTCGGCCACACGCTGGGCCGGGCCGTGCTGGCCGGGACGCACGCGAACCTGAGCTGACGATGCCCTCCTCCGGTGGTCCCGCCACCGCGCCCGACCCGGACGCGGTGGCGGCCGAGCTCTACCGGGTCCCGCCGGAGGAGTTCGTCACCGAGCGGGACGCCCGGGTCGCGGAGGCCCGCGCGGTCGGGGACAAGGCCGCCGCCAAGCGGATCGGCGCCCTCAAGCGGCCGACCCGGGCGGCCTGGCTGACGAACCTGCTGGTCGCCGACGCCCCCGACGACGTCGAGGGCCTGCTCGCGCTGGCCGACACGCTCGCCGACGCGCAGCGGTCGCTCGACGGCCCGGCCCTGCGGAAGGTCTCGGCCCAGCGCACCAGGCTCGTGAACGCGCTGGCCCGGCGTGCGGCCGGGCTCGGCCGCGGCGCCGGGCACCGGGTCGACCACGGCCTCGAACGCGAGGTCGGGTCGGTGCTGGAGTCCGCGCTGGCCGACCCGGGCCTGGCCGAGCAGGTGCGGTCGGGCCGGCTGGTGCGCTTCGAGCGGCACAGCGGCTTCGGGCCGATCACCCCCGATACCGGGACCCGCCGGGACGACGGGCCGACCCGTTCCGGCGAGCCGGCGTCCACCGGCGGTACCGACCGGACCGGCGATAGCGACGAGGCGGGACGCCGGGAGCAGGAACAGCGGGAGCGGGACCGTCGCCGGCGGGAGCGGCTGGTCGCCGAGGCACAGGAACGGCTCGACCGGGCTCGCACCGACGCCGACGACGCCGCCGCGGACCGCGACTCCGCCCGCGAGCGCGCCGACACCGCGGCCGCCGAGCGGGACGAGGCGCGCCGCCGCGTCGACGAGCTCGCCGAGGAGCTGGAACGCGCCCGCGACACCGCCGGTGACGCGGACCGGGCTGCCAAGGGCGCCGAGCGCAGCGCGTCCACCGCCGCCCGCCGGGCCCGGGAGGCCGATGCCGCCGTCACCCGGGCCGAGGAGAAGCTGCGCGCCGCCCGGGAGGACTGACCGGTCAGGTGCCGAACGACTGCCGCAGCTCCCGCTTGCGCACCTTCCCGGTCGCGGTGCGCGGCAGCGGCCCGTCGGTCCAGCGCAGGTGCGCCGGCACCGCGAACGCCCCGACCCGGGCGGCGACCGCGGCACGGACCGCCTCCTCGTCGGGGGGCGTACCGGGGGCGAGCCGGACCAGCGCGGCGACCTCCTCGCCGCGTCGCGGGTGCGGCACCCCGAGCACCGCCACCTCCAGCACGCCCGGCACCTCGTGGATCGCCGCCTCCACCTGCGCCGAGTAGACGTTCTCACCGCCGCGCAGCACCACGTCCTTGAGCCGGTCCACCACGTACACCCAGCCGTCGGTGACGTGGCCCAGGTCGCCGGTGCGGAACCAGCCGTCGACGAACGCCGCGGCGTCGGCCTCCGGCGCGTTCCAGTAGCCGCGCACCACATTCGGGCCGCGGAACCACAGCTCGCCGATCTCGCCGTCCGGCACCGGCTCGCCGTCCGACCCGGCGATCCGCAGCTCCGCACCCGGCGCGGGCCGCCCGACGCTGTCCGGCCGGGCGCGGTAGTCGGGGCCGGTGTTCGCGCAGATCGCCGACGTCGTCTCGGTCAGCCCGTAGCCGTTCGCCGCGCCCGCCCCCAGCTCCCGGTCGATCCGGGTGACCAGCTCCGGCGGTACCGGCGCGCCGCCCATCCCGAACGTCCGCAACGACGCGAGGTCCGCCGGGTCGGCGCCGTCGAGCAGCTCCGCGGTGGTCGACGGGACCCCGTTCGACCGGGTCAGCTGCTCCTCCCGGACGACCGCCCGGGCCGCAACCGGGTCCCACCGGTACAGCGTCGCCAGCTTCGAGCCCCCGAACACCGCGCCGACCAGGCCGTTGATCCCGGCGATGTGGAACATCGGGTACATCAGCAGCGTGCCCTGCTGACCCTCCGGGTCCCCGGTGCCCGCGTGCAGGGCGGTCGCCCGGGCCTGCATCGCCACGTTGAGCAGGTTCGTCACGTGGTTGCGGTGCGTCCCGACCGCCCCCTTCGGACGCCCGGTGGTCCCGGAGGTGTAGAGGATCGTCGCGACGTCGTCCGGCCCGGGGGCGGGCAGGTCGCCGACGTCGGTGGGCCCGTCCGTGCGCAGTCCCAGCGACGACCACTCGAGCGTCCCGGGCGGGGTCGGCCCGTCGCCGCGGACCCGGACGACCGGCACCGGCGCCGCGGCGAGCGTCGCCGCGCGCTCCGGGTCGGCCAGCACCACCCCGGCCCCGGAGTCGGTCACCGCCCAGGCCAGCTCGTCGGCGCTCCACCAGGCGTTCAGCGGGACCGCGACCAGCCCGGCCAGCTGCGCCGCGAAGAACCCGACCGGCCACTCCGGCAGGTTCCGCATCGCGATCGCCACCCGGTCGCCGGGCCGGAGCCCGAACCGACCGACCAGCACGGACGCGAGACCCGCCACCAGCGAACGATGCTCGCGGTAGGTCAGACGTTCGCCCTGGTAGACGGTGAAGGTCCGGTCGCAGGACCCGGCCGTGGACTCCCACAGCTCTCGCAGGGTGTGCGGGCCGCGCCGGTAGACCCGGACCGGCGTCCCGGCGGCGTCCTCGGTGACCAGCTCGAACTCCCCGCCCGGTGCCGTCAGCTCGGCGATCACCGGGCCGAGCCCGACCTCGTCGGCGTGCTCTCCCATCGGCGTACCTCCTGATCGAGGTCTACCCCGCCGGACGCATTCCGCGCGACCCTCGCGGAGAATCGTTGCCATGGGTAAGCGTCGTGGCGCGCTTCACGCCACGCGGCGCGACGCGTCGGTGTCGCGCTGCCTACCCTCGCACGGTGATCCGACGGTGACGGTGCAGCTACGGGAGTTCCCCTGGTGGCGGTGGGGCCTGCTCGCCGTCCTGACGGTCGCCGGCACGCTCGGGATGGACGCGCTGGACGTGCCGTCCCCGGCCCTGTTCGCCGGGCTCGCGGTCAGTACCGTGCTCGCCCTGTCCGGGCTCGGGCCGGCCCGGGTCGCCCGGCCGGCGACCAGCGGGGGCCAGGCCGTGATCGGCATCGTGATCGGGCTGCTGGCCCGCCCGGACACCCTCGTCACCGTCGCCGCCGAGGCCGTGCCGGTGTTGCTGATCAGTCTCGGGACGCTGCTGGTCAGCATGGCCGCGGGCCTGCTCATGGGCCTGCAGCGCGGCGTCACCCCGCTGACCGGGATGCTCGCCCAGACCGCGGGCGGCGCGTCCGGTCTGGTCGCGATCAGCCGCGAGCTCGGTGGCGACGAGCGGATCGTCGCGGTGATCCAGTATCTGCGGGTCGGCCTGGTGACGGCGACGATGCCGGTCGTGGCCGCCGTCGCGTACGGTGCGCAGCCCGGCGCGCCCGGCGCCGGAGGAGCGACCGGCGGGGCACCGTGGTGGGTCGGGCTCGCCGTCACCGCGGTCTGCACCGCGGTCGGGCTCCCGCTGGCCCGGCTGGCCCGGGTCCCGGCACCGTCGCTGCTCGGGCCGATGGTGGTCGCGTTGGTGCTCAGCCTGTCCGGCCTGTCGTTCGACGCGGCGGTGCCGGACCTGCTGGTCCACCTGGCGTACGCGGTGATCGGTTGGCAGGGCGGTCTGCGGTTCACCCGGCGGACGCTCGGGACCGTGCTGCGGGTGCTGCCGCTGGCCACCGTGCTGATCCTGGCCATCGTCGCGCTCTGTGCCGGGCTCGGCCTGCTGCTCTCCTGGTCCACTCCGATGACGCCGCTGGAGGGCTACCTCGCGACCACCCCCGGTGGTGTGTACGCGGTGCTGGCGATGGCGATCTCGTCCGGTGTGGACGTGACCTCGGTGGTGGCCGTGCAGGTCCTGCGGGTGATCCTGATGCTGCTGGCGGCCCCGTGGATCGCCCGGGCGGTGGGACGGTGGCTCGGCGCGGGCTCGGCCAGGTAGCCGCCGTCGCGACGCCGTGCGCGGCCTCCGATCAAGCATGCCGGCTCGCCAGGACACAGAACTCGTTCCCCTCCGGGTCGGCGAGCACGACCCAGCTCTCGTCGCCCTGGCCGACGTCGACGCGCCGAGCTCCCAGGCCGAGCAGGCGACGGACCTCCTCGCCCTGCTCCCGGTCGGTCGGGTTGACGTCGATGTGCAGCCGGTTCTTGACGGTCTCGACTTCGGCACGTGCGCGAACGTCAGCGTCGGGTGGCGCCGGGCCGCGGTGGTCCCTGCGCTCGGGAACCGCAGGCGGGCCGATCGTGACGATGCCGTCGGCCTCGTCCTCCACCCGGTAGCCGAGGACCGCGCACCAGAACCGGGCGAGGCCACCAGGATCGGCACAGTCGATCGCGAGCTCGCCGAACGTGCTGGCCATGTCGGACCTCCCGGTCGGGTAGCAGGTCGCGCCGACGACCACACGCCGGTCATGGACTGTCCAGTCGCGCGTGCTGCTGCTCGTCCTCGCCGGTCGGCCGCGGGCCCGGCTGCCGCCGCGGGCCAACTGCGTCGCCGGGCCGCCGAACCGGTGGACACGGTCGAGCTCGGCGGAGGGACTCGGGCCTCCCGATCCCGACCGCTCCGCCCGACGCGGCTTCCCCGGCGATGGCAGCATGACTGTCGGGGTTCGAATGTAGGTTCGAACCATGGTGATCGGGCAGGCAGTTCCGGAAGGGCTCGCGGTGTTGCCGCCCGGCCCGGAACTGTCCGCCCTGCTCGCCGGCCTGGATCTGTCCCAGGTGCCGAACGATGACATCGTCGACGTCCTGATCGCCCGATCCCGCCAGCTCGCCCACGACCAGGCCGCGATGTTCACCGCGCTGGCCGAAGTGGTGTGCCGGCGACCGTTCGCCGGGCCGCTGGAGGTCCGTCGCGGCGACCGGGCCGACATCTGCGGCTCCGACGAGGTACGGGCGGCGCTGTCCTGGACCCGCCGCGCCGCAGAATCCGAAACCGCCCTCGCCCTCGAACTGGTGCAGGCGCTACCGCAGGTACTCGCCGCCCTCGAGCAGGGCCTGATCGACCGGGTCAAGGCCA
>NZ_JBKGXT010000038.1:0-14107 GCF_046546495.1 Pseudonocardia nantongensis
AACTCTCCAACAAAAACCCTGACAAACAAACACAGTCACAGACCCGACGGGGTCAGACCCATGACCAAACAATCTGGCACAAAAACGCCAAACCAAAAATAGCTCGACACACTGTTGAGTTCTCAAAGGACACCCGCACCACATCACCGGCCGCCAGACCGGATCCGAAGGCGGATCACCTTGACCCCACAAGACAATCACACCGAGAAACTCGGCCAACCACCGGGGGGCTCCTACTGCGTCCGCAGGGCCTGCTGACCGGACCCCCAGGGCCCGTTCTGTCCGGCTCTCTCGCTGACAGAGAGGAAGTTACGGCACGCCGTTCGGGCACGTCAAACCGGGGGGTCGATCGACCGAACGGCAGGTGTCTTCGCAGGTCAGCGAGCCGCAGTGCGAGCGCCCGGAAGTTGTCGACCCGGTCTCGCAGCGAGTTCCGGGCGACCTCGGATCGCTGTGACGCCGACCACTCGTAGGACCGCGTTCGTTCACGACGTGGTGTCATCGCGGGTCGGGCCATTCGCGGATCGGTCGCGCACCACCCGTCACCTGCGGTTTCGATCTCTCCGCTCACCGCCTCGCCGACGCATCCGGCCGGCCGCTCCCGGGTGATCGCAGCGCCGCCCCGCGCGGCATCTCCTCGGACGCGCGGGCATGCGCTTCCCCGGGATACGGCGCCGACGTCGCGCCGGCGGACGGGGTCTGCGCGCGGTGTCACCGCATCAGGGGGGTATCTGCACGCGCTCCCCACGCGTTGACCCGGTGAGTGCTCCTCGCCGGGTGCTGCAGCGCGTCGGGGGCGAATGCGCGTCGCGACCGGGCGAGGAGCACTCCCTCCCCTGTCAGGTGTGCGGAGTGCCCCTCCCCAGCGCGTTGTGGAGTCGTCGCGCGAGCGGGAGGCCGTGCCGCCCGCGTTGTGCCGCCCGCGTTGTGGAGCCGTGATGCGAGGGGATGCGCGGGTCAGCCGGCAGGCGGGCGCGCGGCGTCGACGACGTCGCGGGCGGCCGAGGTGGTGGCCGGCAGCAGCTCGCCGACGGAGTCCAGCACCCGGCTCTGCCCGCCGAGGGCGTCGTCCACGGTCGTCACCGGTGCCAGCGGTTCGGGTCCGGTGATCGCCGGCACCACCCACGAGACGAGCCACATCACCAGCAGCGCGACGACCGCGCCGGTCACCGCCCCCACCGCGCGGTCGAGCAACGACAGGCGGGCCCGGGCGAGCACCCGGCTCACGAGCGCGCCCAGGAACCCGCCCACGAGCGAGCCCAGCAGCAGGCCCGCGACGATGCCCAGCAGCCCGTAGAACCAGGCCGAGTTCGGCGTGTCACCGAGCCCGGACAGGTTCGAGCCCCGGGCCGCGCCGATACCCGCTCCGACGACGAGTCCCAGCAGCCGTCCGGCCCGAGCGACCCCGCCGAGCCGACGGAAGCCGCCCACCGCGGCTGCGAGGACCACGATCAACACGAGGACGTCCAGCAACGTCACGGGGGCCTCCTCTCCGGCCGGTCGGTGCGTCCGGCACACCACGACCGTGCCCGACGGACCTGAGACGGAGCTGAGATCCGCCGTCCGGGCGTCCGGGAGCGCGGCGGGCCCCCGGGGAGCAGCGGGACGCGGGGCGGGAGCGGCCCCCACGGGCTACCGTCGTACCGGCACGCGACCACCGATGTGGACCCGACGGTGCGGGGTCGCCGGCGACGGGCGCGGCCCGCGTCCGAGCAGCAGGAGGTGGCCGGGTTGCACCCGCCGCAGGATCCACCGGTCCCCACGCAGCGCGAGGTGTCGGGACCGGTCCCGGCACGCATCCCGCAGCCGCTCGCCGTCGCCACCGGGCTCGCCTGGCGCGGACTGCTGATCGCGGCCGCACTGGCCGTGGTGCTGTGGCTGCTCGCGCAGCTGTCCCTGCTCGTCATCCCGGTGGTGCTCGCGCTGATCCTCACCGCGTTGCTCGCCCCGACGGCCCGGTGGCTCGGGCGGGTGCGGTTCGTACCGCGGGTAGTGGCCACCGGGGTCGTCGTCGCGGGCGGCCTGGCGATCGCGGTCGGCGTGCTCTGGGCCGCGGTCGCGGCGTTCCTGAAGGGCCTTCCCGGGCTGTCCGCGCAGCTCGGCGAGACCGTGCTGGTGATACGTGACCAGCTGTCCCAGCCGCCGTTCCGGGTGAACGACGCGCAGCTCGCAGCCGTCACCCAGTCGTTGCTGGACAACCTGCAGCGCAACCAGACCGCGCTGGCGAACAACGTCATCGGGGCGCTCGGCACGGCCGGCGAGCTGGCCGCCGAGACACTGCTGATGCTGTTCGTACTGATCTTCCTCATCCACGACGGGCCACGGATCTGGCGGTTCGTGCTGGCCGGGGTCCCGCGGACCTCCCGGAGCCGGACCGACGTGGCCGGGCGCCGGGCGTTCGCGTCGCTGGTCGGCTACACCCGGGCCACCGTCGTCGTCGCCGCGGTGGACGCGCTGAGTGCCGGGATCGGGTTGTGGCTGATCGGGGTCCCGCTGGTCGTCCCGCTGGCCACGCTGATCTTCTTCGGGGCGTTCGTGCCGACCGTCGGCGCGATCATCACCGGTGTGGTCGCGGTGCTCGTCGCGCTCGCCTCCGGCGGCTGGGTCAAGGCCGTGCTGGTCATCGGGCTGCTGGTGGTGGTGCAGAACATCGAGGGCTACGTCCTGCAGCCGCTGCTGCTGGGCCGCTCGGTCAAGCTGCACCCGCTGGCCGTCGTCCTGCCGATCACCGCGGGCCTGATCGTCGCCGGGATCCCCGGCGCCCTGCTGGCCGTGCCGCTGGTGACCCTGACCGACGCCGGGGTGCGCTCGCTGCGCCGCCCGGCCGACGCCCGGCTGCGCGATCCCGGCGTGATCGACCCGCTGGACCCGCGCTCGGCGCGCCCGCTCCGCGCCACCGCAGGGCCGGGCCCGCGCCGGGCCGGGGAGCCCGACTGACGCCGGGCCCGGCACCCGGGCGCGGCGTCCGGTCACCGATCGCGCCCGGCGGAGGGACATGACGTCGGCGCGAGCGGGGTACCCGGGATCCATGGCGATGCCCGACGAGGCGGTGCCCCCCGGCACGGAGGGCTCCGGCGCGGTCCCGACCGCACAGAGCGACACACCCGTCGACGAGTCACCGGACGGCGACGGGGTGCACCTGTCCGAGCAACCCGTCGACACGTCCTGAGCACGCCCGCACCGTCAGGGAGGATCTGAACGATGGCCACGATCCGCTACACCGTTCCCGGCCTCGAGCGGGGCGACGCCGAGAAGGTCGTCGAGCTGCTGCAGAACCGCCTGCACGCGCTGAACGACCTCCAGCTCACGCTCAAGCACGCGCACTGGAACGTGATCGGCCCGAACTTCATCGCCGTGCACGAGATGCTCGACCCTCAGGTCGACGGCGTCCGGAACATGGTCGACGCCGTCGCCGAGCGCATCGCGACCCTGGGCGGCTCGCCGAACGGCACGCCGGGCTCGCTGGTCCGGGAGCGCACCTGGGACGACTACTCGCTCGGGCGGGACGACTCGATCGCCCATCTCGCGGCGCTGAACCTGGTCTACGACGGGGTGATCGCCGACCACCGCACCCAGATCGCGAAGACCGAGTCCCTGGACCCGGTCACCCAGGACCTGCTGATCACCCAGGCCTCCGAGCTCGAGCAGTTCCAGTGGTTCGTCCGGGCGCATCTGGAGAACTCGGACGGCTCGCTGAACTCGCAGTCCGCCGGCACCGAGACCGGGGCCGCGGACGCGGCCCGCTGATCGCACGGTTCCCCGGAAGGGCCTAGAGCTCGCCCCGGCGCCGGGCCCACAGCACGCAGCCGACCGGCACCAGCACGAGCTGCACACCGAGGACCACGGTCAGCGCGAGCGGCGGCGGCAACCAGACGACCACGGCGCCGTAGAGCGCGGCCAGCAGCATCACCGCGACGACGACTCGCCAGCGCAACGGTGTCCCGGTGCGCCGGACCGGTGGGTGCTGGTGGCCCTCGGTGCCGTCCAGCCGGTGCGCGAGGCCCGGGTCCTCGCGCAGGGTCGCGCGTGAGATCTCCTCCAGCGCGCGCAGCTCCTGCTCGTCCAGCGGGCGCGGTGGTCGTTCGTCGAGCACGGCGGCTCCCGGTGCGGTGGGCGGGGTCGGCTGCGCTGGCCGACGTGATCCAGGGTAGGCACCTGGAGTGGCACGGACCACCGGAGACGCCCCTTTCAGGCGCCGGCTTTCAGGCGTCGGCGCCGACCCAGAGGGCCTCGACCAGCGACGGGCCCCACTCCTGCTCGCCGACGTTCCGGCGATCGCCGTGCCGCTGGACCCGCACGACGTAGGGGCCCTCGAACGGCCTCCGGGTGATCAGGTCGAGCCGGTCGCCCAGCCGGACGTCGTGCTCGTCGAGGAAGCGCAGGACGGCCGGGTCGGTGTCGTCGACCCGGATCAGGGTGCCGCCCTCGCCGTACCGCAGCCGCGGCAGCCGGCGGCCCCGGACCTCCGGCAGGCGGCCCTCCCGGTCCGGGATCGGGTCGCCGTGCGGGTCGAACCGGGGATGCCCGAGTCGGTCGTCGATCCGGCCGAGCAGCCGGTCCGAGACGCTGTGCTCGAGAGCCTCGGCCTCCACGTGCACCTCGTCCCAGTTCAGCTCCAGCTCGGTGACCAGGAACATCTCGATCAGCCGGTGCCGGCGCACCACCGCCAGCGCGGACGCCCGCCCGGCCGGGGTGAGCGAGATGCCTGCGTAGCGGGCGTGGTCGACCAGCCCGGCCTCGACCAGCCGCCGGATCATCCCGGACGCCGACGGCGAGGACACCCGGAGTCGTTCGGCCAGCGCGGAGACCCCGACCGAGCCCTCCCACCGCTCGGACAGGAGGAAGATCGTCTTCAGGTAGTTCTCCACGGACTCCGAGTGACGCTCGGCGGGGACCGTGCTCATGTGGCCCACGGTATCCCGCCCGGCCCGCGACCAGGCAGGGTCAGATCCGGTGCAGCACGCCGGTGTCGCACGGCGAGCCGAGGACGGCGGCCAGGCACAGCCCGTTCACGGCCGCGACCAGCAGCGGGCGCCGGTCCGCCGGGACCAGCCGGGCCGCGACGTCGTCCAGGGCCCGGTCCCAGCGGTGCAGCTCGTCGCGCAGGTCGTCGCGGCGCGCCGCCAGGAGCAGCAGCTCGTACTCGGCGACGGTGAGCAACCGGTCCTGCTCGGCGCACCCGCGGAGCAGGGCGGCCAGGTCGTCCAGGGAACCGACCGCCCGCAGCCACTCGACGTAGCGGTCGTTCACCGCGGTCAGCGCGGCGACCAGCAGCCCGTCGACCGAGGCGAAGTAGTAGAGCACCGCGCTCGGCGGGACCCCGGCCTCCGCGGCGACCCCGCGCTGGGTGACCGCGGCCGTGCCCTCCCGGCCGACGAGCCGCAGCGTCGCGTCGAGCAGGGTACGGCGGCGGCGTTCGCCCTTCAGCCGGCGGCCATCAGGCGGCGGCGCGTCAGGCGTGCGCACCCGACCCACCCATCTCCAGTGCCAGCACCCCGCCGATCACCAGCACGATCCCGCCCAGCTGCACCCAGGTCAGCGACTCCCCCAGGAACAGCGCACCGATCAGCGCGACGGCGGCGACCCCGACCGCGGCCCAGACGCCGTAGGCGACGCCCAGCGCCATCCCCCGGGTCAGTGCCTGGGACAGCGACCAGAACGCGAGGCCGTACCCACCCAGCGTGAGCACCGACGGCAGCAGCCGGCTGAACCCCTGCGACGCCCGCAGCGCGAGCGTGCCGGCGACCTCGGAGCCGATCGCCAGCACGAGCCAACCCCACATCGTTCGTTCCCTCCCTCGCTCGGAAGGACCGAGGCTACCGAGCTTATGGAGCATTTGCTCAAGTTGTCCGGGCGGGACCGGTCACACCCACTAGATGGCATCAGTAACGGTTGTCATTTGCTACGGTGATCCCTTGTGATCACGGAGAGCAGCCGTTCGACCACCGTTTCCCCACCCCGGCCGACCGGCCGGGCGACCGACGAGACCGTGCGACGCGTGCTGGCGCTGCGCGGCAGGCTGGAGGCGACCGACCTGCGGCCGGGCCCGGCGGTCGACGCCGCGTTCGGCGAGCTCGTCGGGTTGTGCTGTCACCCGCCGGATGTCTGCACCGGCACGGTGCTCGACCGGCTGGCCCCGCACCTGGACACGTTGCGCGCCCTGAGCGCGATCGGTGAGGGTCGGATGGAGGAGCACTGGGCGGACCGGATCGCCACCGCCGCCGACCCGCGGGCCGAGCTGGAGCGCTTCCCCTACCTGGGCAACTATCACGACCTGGTCCGGATGGAGCTCGCCGCGCTGGCGGCGGTCGGGGTTCCGGCGCCGCGGCACGTGGTCGTGCTCGGCTCCGGGCCGCTGCCGCTGACCGGGCTGGTGCTGGCACAGCGGCACGGCGCCTCCGTGGTCCACGTGGACCGGGACCCCGGGGCCGTGCGGGCCGGGAGCGCCGTCGCCGCCGCGACCGGGCCCGGCGTACCGGTACGCAGCCTGCTCGCGGACCTGGAGGCCCCGCGGCTGCGCCCGGAGCTGGCCGCCGAGCTCGGCCGGGCCGACCTGGTGCTGGTCGGGGCACTGGTCGGCGCGGACCCCGACACCAAGTCGGCGATCAGCGCGCGGCTGGCCGAGGCGGTCCGGCCCGCGGCCCGCCTGCTGGTCCGCTCGGCCGCCGGCCTGCGGACCGTGCTCTACCCGCCGGTGGGCACCGAGGACCTGCCCGGCCTCGAGGTCCTGCTCGAGGTGCATCCGCGCACCGACGTCGTGAACTCCGTGCTGGTTGCCCGCGCCCGCGAGTGATCCACGTCGCAGTAGGTGTGCGCGGCCCGCGGGCAGGGCACTCCGCGTCGGCTCAACGGTCATCCGGGTCGGGCCGCCGGCGCGACCTCGGCCCGACCCGAATCCCGACCTGGACGAGGCGCCGGCAGTGCGGTCTCCTTGCGGCGTGGACGACACGTCGCAGCCGGGAGCCCCGGGCATCGGAGACCCCGACGACGTCGGGGACCCGGTGTGCTGGCTGGACCGGCTCTGCCCGGACTGTGGGGCGATGCCCTCGCCCGGCGAGGACGGCGGGCCGCCGCAGCGCTGCTGGCGTTGCGGCGCCGCCGTCACGTCATCCTGAGCGGCCCGGCACTCACCGGCGTCGCCGGGACGCGGAGGCGCAGGCGATGCAGGTCGTCGTCGCGGGCAGCGCCGTCAGCCGCTCGTCGGCGATCGGACCGCCGCAGCGCGCGCAGACCCCGTACCCGCCCGCGGCGAGACGGTCGGCGGCCCGGTCGAGGTCATCCCGCTCGCGCTCGGCCGCGGCGAGCAGTCCCTGCAGCTGGGCGCGTTGCACCGCGATCGTCACGCCCTCCGGGTCGTGCTCGTCATCGTGGCTGGTCAACGCCTGTTGCTCGGCGAGCGAGTCGAGCTCGTGGCGCAGCGACCGCGCCCGGTCGGCGACCCGTGCGCGTTCGACCCTCAGCGTCTCCCGGTCCACACCCACCAGAGTGCACCCCTGCGGCCGGCACGGTGGCGGCATGCCCGCTCCCCGCTGCCCCGCCCGGTCGTCGGCGTCGGGGTGATCCTCTAACGCCCGGACGGCCTGGTCGCCCTCGGCCACCGCGTCACCGCCGGGGAGGCGCCGAGCTGGTGCCTGCCCGGCGGGCACCTGGAGGACGGCGAGACACCGGTCGAGGCGGCGCTGCGGGAGCCGGCCGAGGAGACCGGCGTCGTCGCCGTCACCGGGCGGCTGCTGGCGGTGTGCGTCCGGACCGGCGGCTCCGGCGTCACGTTCGGGGTGCACGTCACCGCCACACCGGAGACCGCGTTGCAGGTCACCGAGCCGCACGCCGTCGACGCCTGGCACCGGGGTCGACCCGGCTGATCCGTGCGAGCCGCTGTTCGCGCACACCCGGGCCGTCCTGCGGGCCTGGCGCCGGCCGGGGACCGCACTCGAGGGCTGGGAGCTGCACCGGGTGACCGGGTCCTGACCGGACGCGATGAGTTCCATCCGCGACCGCGGTCGTCAGCATCGACACCGATACAACCCGGAGGCCGACCGTGATCGCGAACCAGCCCCCCGCCGACGAGTACCGCGAGATCGCCGGGCGCTTCACCACACTCGTGGAGGCCGTACCCGACGACGCCACCTGGAACCGCCGCTCCCCGGTCCCCGCATGGACCGCACGCGACGTCGTCGGCCATCTCGTCGAGTGGATCCCCGGCTTCCTGGCCGGCGGTGCGGACCTGACCCTGCCGCAGGGACCCGGCGTCGGCGAGGACCCGGTCGCCGCGTGGCGCACCACGAGCGACGGCATCCAGGCCCTGCTCGACGACCCGACGGCCACCGACACGACGCTGGTCAACCCGCACATCGGCGAGGTGGCGCTGCCGCAGGCGATCGCGCAGTTCTGCACCGCCGACGTCTTCCTGCACACCTGGGATCTCGCCCGCGCCACCGGGCAGAACGAGGCCCTCGACCCGCAGCGCTGCGCGATGATGCTGGACGGGATGCAGCCGCTCGACGAGCTCCTGCGGTCGAGCGGGCAGTACGGGCCCCGCGTCGAGGTCCCCGACGACGCCGACGTGCAGACCAGGTTGCTCGCCTTCATCGGCCGCGACCCGCGGTGACCACCGCGCGCTGCACCGTCGACGCCCTGTGCGACGTCGGCTACGCCGCGACCACGGTCCTCGAGGTCGCCCGGAGCGCCGGCGCCGCACGAGCCTGGTGCTGTACCACTTCGGCTCCCGCGCACACCTGATCGGCACCGTCGTCTCGACGCCGTCGTCAGCGAGATCTACGAGAGGTGGTCCTGGTCGGGCACAGCCTGGGTGGCGCGACACTCTCCCTGGTCGGGAACGCCGTACCCGAGCTGACCGGCCGGCTCACCGCTGCCCGGACGTGGCTCGAGGCCAACATGTCCCCGATCACGATCACCGTCCTGGTCCTCCTCGGGTCTGCTTCCTCGGTCAGGCTTTCGCGGTACTCGACTGAGTTCCCGACCGTGAGCAGAGCAGGTCGCGGCGTCGGGTTCGGTCATCCGCACGCTCACCGGAGCGGGATGTCGACCTCCCGGTCCGATTCGGACCGCGGCCCGAAGATCCGCCGATCGGCCTCGCTGATTGCGACGTCGTTGATGCTGGCTTCACGACGTCGCATGAGCCCGAGCTCGTCGAACTCCCACAGCTCGTTGCCGTAGCTGCGCCACCACTGACCGTCGGCGTCGTGGCATTCGTACTGGAATCGCACGGCGATGCGGTTCTCGTGGAATCCCCACAGGCTCTTGCGCAGGGCGTAGTCCAGCTCCCGCTGCCACTTCCGGGTCAGGAGGGCCACGATCTCCTGCCGACCGGTGACGAACGCGTCCCTGTTCCGCCACACCGAGTCCGGCGTGTACGCGAGCGCGACCCGCTCCGGATCACGGGTGTTCCAGGCATCCTCTGCCGATCGGACCTTCTGCGACGCCGTCTCGGGCGTGAACGGCGGGTAGGGCGGGCGGCCCTCGGACATGACGACCTCCGGACGTTGAGAACGACCGTGCCATCGTGACAGCCCCCGGCACCGGGACGCCGGAGCCGGGACGAGCGTCGGCGCTGCGACCTGACCGCCCACGCCGAGCAGATCGGTGAACCTCACGAGCGCCTGTTGGCGGTCCCCGACCGGCTGGCCGACTGGTTCGCCCAGCCCACCTTCCGTGGCTGCGCGTGGATCAACGCCTACGGCGAGCTCGGTCTCCACGTCCGACGGCGGCCCCGTCGCCGTGGGCGAAGCAGACCCGGAGCTCCTCCGGAACCTGGTCGAACACTCCCCCGAGGATCATCGCCATGATCGAGAGGTGCGTCTCGGCCAGCATCCCGGTGATCCACCGGGCCGTCCAGCGGTCCAGCCGCGGCGAGTCCGGCATGTCCCAGGGGTGTACGAACACCGGCACCCCCGCGACGCGGCGTGCTGCAGGAACTGCACCACCCCGGCCGAGTCGAGGCCCCGGTCGCCGACGTGGTTGCCGATCTCCACTCCGACGTGTCCACTGTCGACCGCACGGTCGAGCTCCGCGCACGCCGCGTCGGGGTCCTGCAGCGGGACCACAGAAGGGGATGAGGCGCCCGCCGCCGGGCTCGCAGATCTCGACCGCGAGGTCGTTGAAGATCCGGGCGATCTTGGCCGCCTCGCCCACCGGCGCGTCGTAGGAGAAGAACACCGGGGTCGGTGAGACAACCTGCGCTCGGACGCTGTCGGCGTCCATGTCGGCGAGCCGGACTTCTGCGTCCCAGCAGTCCGACCCGATCCGGCGGAACTCGCTCGAGCCGACCATGATCATCGCGTCGCGTTCGGAGTCCAGCCTCAGCCACGGGGCGTCCGCACCGAGGTCGGGCCATCCGCGCGGGACGTAGTGCGTGTGGACGTCGATCGTTCCCGAGAACGGGTCCATCTCAGCCCTTCCGCCACCCCGATGCTGGGCGGAGAGACGATCCCGCGGGATCTGGTGCGCGGGTCCGCTCGGTGATCGGGTCGTTCGTGCGGGACGGAGTCCCGGGCGCCGAGCGCACCTGGCCGGACTTCGGGGCTGAGGAGAACGTGCTGCACCTCGGCGACGGGCACGTCGTGCACCGGCTCGATGACACCGGCGTGGCGGCGTGGTCGGCCGGTCGCTGAGCATCGGTGGCCGATCCCCGAGGTCAACCGTCCGTACAGTGCGCCGTACCCAGATGTCCGCGACCATTCTGGACACAGCCAGCGGTACGGCGGGGAGGCCGGTGTGACGACAACGGTGCGGCGGCCGGACGCAACCGACCGCCCCGCGATCCTGGCGCTGATGCGCCGGATGCGGGGGACGGACCTCTCCGCCGAGGAGCGCGCTCGGGAGGGGTTCATCCAGGGCAGGATGGACGACGAGATGCTCGCCGGGATGCAGGCTGGTACCGGTGTCTTCGTCGCAGAGGTCGACGGGGATCTCACCGGGTTCGCAGTGACGTTCACCCCGGACATGGCGGTGTCGGGCCCGCCTCAACGGCTGATCGAGACACTCGACGAGCAGCCCCAGCAGTCGCGCATCCGTCGGTTCCTCTACGGCCCGGCCGGTGTGGACCCACGGTTCCGGGGACACGGGATCCTGCGGGCACTGCTGGGTGCGATCGGTCGCGAGTTCGTCGGACGATTCGACCAGGGAGTCCTCTTCGTCGAGGAAGCGAACGAGAAGTCCCTGGCAGTCCACCGGCACTACGGCATGCACACGATCGGCGATTTCACCTTCCGTGACCGATCCTACGTCGTGATGTCCTTCGATCCTGCCGCCGCGGCCGAACTCGCCTGACGGCCGGCCGCGGGAGGCTACGGTCGGCTATCGCGGACAGACATCGTCGACCTCTGCCGATTGTGTATGTGGAGTACACGGTCGCAGCCGAAATTCTGAGATGGACGTCAAGTGGCCACATCTGGAGACTTTCCGTGGTGGTCGCCCCGGTCACCGCGCTCGCCAGAGTCCGCGCCCGTTCTCATGCGGTTCAGCGGGGGCAGCTGCAGCACCTGGCGGTCGGAGATGTCTTCGAGGAAGCCGATGAGCGACAGCACGCCGAGCAGGTTCCACATCAGGGCGCAGGACCAACCGGTCGTCGACCAAGGCGACGCCGGGAACGAGTCGTGGATGAGCGCGGGTGGCGACCCGCGAGATCGAGGACGGCTGGTCGAACTCGTCTCGCAGCAGCTCGTGGGATCCGAGCGCCTGATGGTCGGCCTGGCCTGGCTGAGCCCCGGTGAGGTGCACCTGCTCCACCATCACCCGCACGCCGACGAGTGGTATTACATCATCCGAGGATCGGCGCAGTTCACCATCGGTGACGAGGTCATCCGCGGCGAGCCCGGCTCGGCGCTCTGGATCCCGACGGCAGTGCCACACCGGATCCACAACGACCATTCGCGGGAGACGTTGGAGTTTCTCTGGGGCTTCGACCGGCCGCGTCTGGACTCGGTCGGGATCGTCTGGGAAGAGTAGGCGCCGTGACGTCGTCGCGAGCGCCACTCGATGAGCTCGCGGCGGATCGCGTGTCGACATCGACTCTGGATGTCTGGACCCCTCAGTGGCCGGGGCCGGCGTGGCCGATCCCGCGCCGCGGGAGGCCACACCCTTGACGCTCGGGTCTTGAAAGGGGTCCGGACGCATCGCCCTGACCTGGGAAAAGTGCGTGAGCCCCGTGGGAATCGAACCCACGACCCGTCCCCACCGACCAGCAGCTACTCCCCGCCTCCAACCGCCCGACCGTCATCGCCCGGGACCGCGCGGAACTCAGCTCCCAGGCCGAGGCTCAGGCCGCTCTACTGCCAGGGCCCCAGAGCAGCTCGACCCCGCTCCGGGGACTCCGGGCACCCTCGTCTTTCTGCGAGCGAGACGGCGACGGCTACTGCTGAGAGAGTTAGCTAGCGACACCCCAGGCTCATGTAAGTGTCTCCGGGGCTGATCACCACCGGAGGCCCAGGGTGCACGATGGCATCCCGGCTGGTCCGGGTGGAGGCGACAGCGTTGGGTTCTGAGGGCCGCGTTCGGCGCGGTGGCCTCGTTGGGCTGATTGCCTTCCCGGGCTCGCCACGGAAGACCCGATTGAGGGAAGTGGGGCAGGCCAGGGTTGCTGGAGCAGTGGCGAGAGCCTGGCCCCGGTTGCAGCACATGAGTGGGAGCCGCGGCGGTGCGCTGCTGCGGTATCGATGCACTGGTGGGTTCGTGGTGATCACACGTCTGCGCGCGGAGCGGCCGGAGTCGGACAGGTCGTCGACGCACGAACAGGAGCACGATGCACGACAGCGCTGGGCAGCGGCGGCTGGTGGGGCTAGATGTGCTGTCCGGGCACGTTGGTGACAGTCCGGCACGCCCGTCCGATGATCTTGAGACAGGCGAGGGCCTCCGGGTTCGGTGTGGATCACCACGAAACACGCCGAAGCCCGAGGAGGCCCTCTGGTGATCCACCGTAACGCCCCGCTGACGCCCACCGGCCGGCTGCACCTGGCCCGGTGTGTCGTCGACGACGGCTGGGACCTGCGCCGCGCCGCGGAGCGCTTCCAGGTCGCCCACACCACCGCCGCCCGCTGGGCCGGGCGCTACCGCCACGGCGGCGAGGCCGCGATGGTCGATCGCTCCAGCCGTCCGCATCACAGCCCTCGCCGCACCAGCCCGGCCGTCGAGATCGAGGTTCTACGGCAGCGTGATGAGCACAAGATCGGGCCACTGCGCATCGCCGGCCGGGTTCCGGTCGCCGCCTCGACCGTCCATCAGGTCCTGCGCCGCCACCATCGGCCGCGCCTGGCCGCGTGTGACCGCGCCACCGGCGAACCGGTTCGCCGCTACGAACGTGCCCGTCCCGGCGAGCTCGTCCACGTCGATGTGAAGAAGCTCGGCCGGATCCCCGACGGCGGCGGGCACCGCGTCCACGGCCGCGCCGTCGGCCGGGTCAACCAGGCCCGAGCCGGTGGACGCGGGTACCTGTTCCTGCACACCGCCCTCGACGACCACTCCCGGCTGGCCTACACCGAGACCCTGCCCGACGAGAAAGCCGCCACCTGCGCCGAGTTCCTGCGCCGAGCGCACGCCTGGTTCGCCGGCCACGGCGTGACCCTCGAGCGGGTACTCACCGATAACGCCTGGTCCTACCGCAAGACCACCTGGCGCCAGACCTGCCACGACCTGGGCATCGGGCGCCGGTTCACCCGGCCCTGGCGCCCGCAGACGAACGGGAAAGTGGAGCGTTTCCACCGCACCATGGTCGACGAGTGGGCCTACCACCAGCCGTATCAGTCCGAGACCGAACGCCAGGTCGCGTTCGGGGACTGGCTCGACTGGTACAACTTCCACCGACCCCACACCGGGATCCGCGGGGTCGCACCAGCCGACCGCGTCACCAACCTCTCCGGATCACACAGTGAATCGCCCCGGCATGTCCGGAGAGCTATCGGCTTGAGTGCTCCGGCTGGGGTTGGGCCGGGTGGTGACCATAGTGGGCGTCTTCCAGCTCGGCTGGCGGCATGTCCGCGGCCGCGCTGTGCAGGCGGCGGTGGTTGAACCAGTCGACGTATTCGAGGGTGGCGATCTCGACCTGCTCGACGGTGCGCCAGGGACCGCGAGGTTTGATCAGCTCGGTCTTGAA
>NZ_JBKGXT010000039.1:0-13646 GCF_046546495.1 Pseudonocardia nantongensis
GTCAGCCTTGGCGTCCAACACGAGCCGGATCGCTCGTTCCCGCAGCTCATCGGGGTACTTCCTCGGGGCGACCATCGGTCGATCATCCTCCTGGCTTGATGATCTCCATCAAACCCGGGACGAGACAACGCCCGCATGATCCGCGGCGTCCCGGCGTGGCGCTTCTGGTGGGACTGAGATGACGGTCTACGCCCACGACCCCACCGCGTCGACGATCGTCGCCTTCTGGGCGACGGCGCCGTCGCCCAGAAGATCGCCCGGGTCCCGCGGAACTGGAACCCCGACCACGCCCGGCGGGCCGCGGGCGTCCTCACCCGGTTCTCCGCGCTCCTCTGGCACGACTACTCCGAGCTGGTGGTGGAGGAGATCCGGCCGTTCCGGCTCGTCGAAGCCGTCCGCTACCCGAACCAGCCGGTCGGAGGCAGGCTGACGAGCAGGGAGGACGACGACCGTGTCGAGACCGCGCACCAGCTGGGCCGGATCGTGTCGCTCGCACCGGGGCGGGCCTTCAAGGACGCCGTCATCCGAGAGCTCCGGGTCGAGATCGACGCGGTCCTGGAGGCCGACCGCGGTGACCTCGACGGACGGGCCCAGCAGGCCGTGGCCCACGTCCGGCCGGACGTCTCGGACACCCACCTCGTCACCGCGCACTCCGTGCTCCATGCCGACCCGCTCGGCCCGTGGGGGCTGCTGACCTCGATCGAGCCGAACGCGGCCGCAGTGGCCGCGCTGGGCTGGCTGCGGACCGCGGCCGGACTCGTGTCGAAGCTGGTCGGCCACTCGGTCGCCGACGTCGTCGCGCTCGCGGAGGCGATAGAGCACGAGGACCTGCAGGTCGCCCGGAACGTGCTGGACGCCGCACCGGGACAGCCGGACGTCGAGCTGGTCCGGCACCTGCTCCAGGAAGCGGTGCTGGCCGGACGCGGCTACTTCGTCGTCTGCCCGGACGGCCACGAGCCGGCCGATCTCGCGGACGTCGGAGCCGATGGCCAGCACCGCCACCGGCTCGCCACCACGGTCCTCGATCCAGAGGGGCCGGGTGCATGCCTGGTCGACGGGCTGATCCGCGGCATCCAGGGCTGCTTCCGTGTCTACGCCGATGAGACCTTCGCCCGCGAGCGTCCGGGTGTGGACCCGCAGCTCATCGGCCCCGAGTGGATGACGGAACTGCGCACGCGGTTCTCCGACGAGCTCCGGCAGAGGGGCGCCGCCGTCGAGGGGACCACGGGATGATCAACGGATGCCGGCGAGAGGTACACGAGGGTCGCCCCAGCATGATCAAAAGACATCACCCGCCTCTCGTGGGCGAACCAGCCGCGGAACCCCGCCCACCGTTCCCGCCACGCCGCGGCGTGCCGGGCGAACTCGGCCTCCCGGGGATCCTGCGCGTCCGGTCCGGCCGGACCGCCCGGGGCCGCGTCGACCGCCTCGCGGCGGGCGGCGAGGTCGAGCAGCCGCCCGACGTCGTGGCTCTCGATCTCCTCGACCAGCCCGGCGATCTCGGCGCCGGTGGCGACCAGGTCCGTGACGAACCGCTGCAGGTAGTCGATCAGCTGGTCCTTGTAGGCGGCGAAGGCCTCGACGTCGACGTCCTGCAGGTCGATCGAGCGTTGCAGCGATCCCATGAAGGCCTGCGCGTTGCCCGCGAGATCGGTGAACCGGTCGACCAGGGCGCGCAGCGACAGGTGCACCTTCGCCGGATCCGGTTCGGAGGACCCGGTGGCCGAGAGCTTGCGCGGGCACCAGTCGAACAGGAACTCGTCGACGTCGGCGACCCGCCACCGGTCGAGCGCCCCGTCCCCGTAACCGTACTTCCGGTCCATGAGCAGGCCGCCGTCGTTCGGGGCACCCGGCACATCGTGGGTGTCGAGCCAGGCGGCGAACTGTTCGCCGGTACGAGGGCGACGGTCGGGCGACTTTCGTCGATACCGCCTTGACCCTCCGCCGGGTACCCGCTGTCCTGGACCGGGGGAATCGGACGATCGGGGGGAAACCATGACGACCGAGGACGGACGTCCGCGGCTGCAGGGGCCGCTGGGACTCACCGGCCGGGCTCCGGCGCCGGACCTGGCGCGCGGGTGGATGCTGCTGTTGATCGTGCTCGCGAACACGCCGTTCTATCTCTACGGGCGCGCGCACTCGCAGGCCGGGTTCCACCCGCTGGACGGCTCGGTCACCGACCGGGTCGTGCAGGCGGTCCTGATCACGGGCGTGGACATGCGGGTCTACCCGATGTTCGCGTTCCTGTTCGGCTACGGCCTGATGGTGATCTACCGGCGGCAGGGGGCGGCCGGGGTGCCCGAACCCGAGGCGTTCCGGCTGCTGCAGCGCCGCAACCTCTGGCTGCTGGTTTTCGGGGCGGTGCACGCGCTGCTGCTCTGGGGCGGCGACGTGCTCGGTGCCTACGGTATGGCCGGCCTGGTGCTGGTGTGGCTGTTCCGCCGTCGGGCAGACCGCACCCTGCTGGTCTGGGCCGCGATCGGCTCGGGACTGCTGGCGCTGCTGGCGGCGTTCACGATGTTCGGTGCCTGGGCCACGCTCGCCACCGGCACCGCGGCGCAGGCCGGCGGGGGGATGCCGGACTGGATGACCGCCAGCGCCTCCGCGGAGGGTGTGCTGAGCGCGGCGCTCGCCCGGCTCATGATGTGGCCGTTCCTCGTGTTCGGGCAGGGTCTGCTCGGGATGGCCATTCCGGTGGCGATCCTGCTCGGGTTCTGGGCGGCGCGCCGCCGGATCCTGGAGGAGCCGTGGCAGTACCGGCGGCTGCTGTGGATCACGGCGGTCGGCGGCATGGCGATCGGTTGGGTGGGTGGCCTGCCGCATGCGCTGGCACACATCGGCGTGCTCGGTGGCATGGAGCAGGTGATGTGGGCGTTCTCGGGGCTGCAGCTGATCACCGGGCTGGCCTGCGGCCTCGGTTATGTCGCGCTGTTCGGCCTGATCGGCGACCGGCTCGCCGGCCGGCCGCTCGGCCCGGTCGGATCGGCCGTGTCCGCGGTCGGGAAGCGGTCGCTGAGCTGCTATCTCGCCCAGTCGGTGCTGTGCGCGCCGCTGCTCGCGGCCTGGGGGCTCGGGCTGGGAGCGGTACTGGGAAGCGCGACGATGGCGGTGTACGCCATCGGGGTGTGGCTGGTGACCGTGGCGTTCGCCGTCTGGCTGGAGCGACGCGGGAAGCCGGGGCCTGCGGAGACCCTGCTCCGGAGGCTGAGCTACCGCGAACGGCGGCCGGCCGTGCCCCGGGAGGAGCCCGGGCGGGCTCCTGCAGGCTGACGGCCCTGCCCTGCCCCCGATGACGACGGGACCTCCCCGGTCCGCAGGGCCCCGGGAGTCCTCGTGCGAGGATCCCGGCCGTTGCGCCCGGGCGGGTGATCATCGGCGACCGATCCGGCCGTGGAACCGGCGCCGGCGCGCCCCGCCCGCGAGCCGGGCCGGGGGAGCGGTACCGCACGGGGAGCAGGGTGGAACGCGCGAACACGGCGTCGTCGCAGCAGCAGGGCCAGGGTCTGCGCCGGGACCTGACCGGCAGGCAGATCGGCATGATCGCCGTGGGCGGCGCGATCGGGACCGGGCTGTTCCTCGGCTCCGGGCTCGCGATCTCGGTCGCCGGGCCCGCGGTGATCGTCGCGTACGCGGTCGCCGCTGTCGTCGCGCTGGCGCTGGCCTACGCGCTCGCCGAGATGGTCGTCCGGCACCCGGAGGCGGGCGGGTTCGGCCCGATCACGCAGCGCTACCTCGGTGACGGCGCCGGCTTCGTCCAGCGCTGGATCTACTGGGCCGCGCAGGTGGTCAACATCGGCAGCGAGGTCGTCGCCGCCGGGCTCTACCTGAAGTTCTGGTACCCGGACCTGCCACTGTGGATCCCGGTCGTCGGGTTCTCGGTGGTCATGCTGGCACTCAACGCGGGCGCGGTACGGCTTTTCGGCGAGACCGAGTACTGGTTCGCGATGATCAAGGTCGTCACGATCGTCGCGTTCATCGCCGTCGGTGTGACGGCGATCGTGTTCGGCCTTCCCGGGCAGGAGCCGGCCGGCGTCGGCGCGCTCACCGAGCACGGCGGCTTCGCCCCGAACGGGCTCGGCGCGGTCTGGCTCGCCCTCACCATCGTGACCTTCTCGTTCCTGGGCACCGAGGCCGTCGCGGTCACCGCCGCCGAATCCCGCGACCCGGGCCGCGACATCCCGCGCGCCGCACGCCGCACCGTGATCCGGCTGGCCGTGTTCTACATCGGCGCGATGCTCGTGGTGGTCACGCTCGTCCCGTGGAACACGGTGAGCACCGGGGAGGAGGTCACCGAGTCGCCGTTCGTCGGGCTGTTCGCGCAGGCCGGGGTGCCGGCCGCGGCCGCCGTCATGAACTTCGTGGTGCTCACCGCGGCGCTCTCGGCGATGAACACCAACCTCTACGTCACCGCACGCATGACGTACTCGCTGGCCCGCGACGGCTACGCCCCGCGTGCGCTCGCCCGCACCAGCCGCAACGGCGCTCCGCAACGGGCCCTCGCGCTCTCCGCTGCCGGGCTCGCGCTCGCGTCGCTGGTGTCGGTGTTCGCCGAGGCCACCGCGTTCCCGCTGCTGATCGGGTTGGCGCTGTTCGGTGCACTCGTCACCTGGTTGCTGATCTTCGCCAGCCATCTGGTGTTCCGCAGCCGCACCGCGGGTGAACCGTCCCCGGTACGGCTGCCGGGTGCCCCGTGGACCACCGTCGCGGCGATGCTGTTCGTCGCGGCCGTGCTGGCGACGACGCCGTTCACCGAGCAGTTCGCGACGGCCTGGAAGGCGGGGGTGCCGTTCCTGGTGCTGCTCGTCGTGAGCTACCTGGTGGTGCGGCGGCGCCGGACCCGGTAGACCTTCCGGGACCGGTCGGTGGCGGGCATCATCGCGACCATGACCGATCCCGGCGCGGGGACCGGCCGGATGCTGCGAGCACCCGGCCCGATCGAGGGCAGCGGCATCGAGGGCTACCTCGACCATCTCGCACGAACCCGCGACCTGTGGTTCGACGACTACGACGCCCTGTGGCGCTGGTCGGTCGCCGAGCCGGAGGAGTTCTGGGCGTCGATCTGGGACCACCGCGGCACCGCCGGCGGCTACGAGTACGTCCGGGACTCGGCCGCGATGCCCGGCACGCGGTGGTTCCCCGGTGCCCGGTTGAACTACGCCGAGCACATGCTCGGCGACGACCCGGCGGACGCAGGCCGGACGGCGATCGTCGCCCGCTCGCAGACCCGCGAGCCCATGGAGCTGACGTTCGGGGAGCTGCGCGAGCAGGTCGGGCGGGCCCGGGCCGGGCTGCGCCGGCTGGGTGTCGGGCCGGGGGACCGTGTCGTCGGGTACCTGCCGCACGTGCCGGAGACGATCGTCGCCTTCCTGGCCGCGGCGAGCCTCGGCGCGGTGTGGGCGGCGTGCGCGCCGGAGTTCGGCGCCCGCAGCGTCGTCGACCGGCTCGCCCAGGTCGAGCCGACCGTGCTGGTCGCGGTGGCGTCCTACCGCTACGGCGACCGGGAGATCGACCAGCGCGACGAGCTGGCGGCGATCCGGGCCGGGCTGCCCACGCTGCGCCACGTCGTCGGGCTGGACTACGGGCCGCACCCGGTCCCGGACGCCCTGACCTGGGACGAGCTGCTCGCCGAGCCGGGCCCGGTCGAGTTCGACCCGGTGCCGTTCGACCACCCGCTCTACGTGCTGTTCTCGTCCGGGACGACCGGCCTGCCGAAGGCGATCGTGCACGGCCACGGCGGGATCCTGCTGGAGCACCTGCGGCTGCACGGCCTGCACCTGGACAGCCGCCCCGGCGACCGGGTGCTGTGGTTCACCACCACCGCCTGGGCGATGTGGAACATCACGATCTCGGCGCTGCTACACCGTTCCGCACTGGTGCTGCTCGACGGCAACCCGCTCTGGCCCGACCTCGACGCCCAGTGGGCGCTCGGCGCGGAGGTCGGCGCGACGCTGATGGGCGTCAGCCCCGGCTACATCGCGGCGTGCCGCAAGGCCGGGATCGAGCCGCCGCGCTGGCCGGAGCTGCGCCAGATCGGGACCACCGGCGCCCCACTGCCCGGCGACGCCTTCGACTGGGTGTACGACCGGTTCGGCCCGGACGTGCTGCTCAACCCGATCAGTGGCGGTACCGACGTGTGCAGCGGCTTCGTCGGCGGGGGACCGTGGCAGCCGGTGTACCGCGGCGAGATGTCCGGTCCGATGGTCGGGCACGACGTCGCCGCCTTCGACGAGGAGGGGAACCCGGTCGTCGGGCAGCTGGGGGAGCTGGTGGTGCGCGCCCCGCTGCCGTCGATGCCGGTCGGCTTCTGGAACGACCCCGGCGGCGCCCGCTACCGGGAGGCCTACTTCGAGCACTTCCCCGGCGTCTGGCGGCACGGCGACTGGGTCCGGTTCACCGACCGCGGCAGCTGCGTGATCACCGGCCGGTCGGACGCCACGCTGAACCGCGGCGGGGTGCGGCTGGGCACCGCCGAGTTCTACGCCGTCGTCGAGGACCTGTCCGAGGTCACCGACTCGCTGGTCGTACACCTGGAGGACGACGACGGCGGGTCGGGCGAGCTGATGCTGTTCGTCGAGCTCGCCGACGGTGCCGAACTCGACGACGACCTGCGGGCCCGGATCGTCGCGGCGCTGCGCCGCGAACTGTCTCCGCGTCACGTCCCGGACCTGATCGCCGCGGTCCCGGCCGTGCCGCGCACGCTGACCGGGAAGAAGCTCGAACGCCCGATCAAGCAGGTGCTGCGCGGCCGCCCGGTCGCCGAGGTGATCAGCCCGGACGCGGTGTCCGGCGCGGACGCGGTGCCGGCCTTCCTCGTCGCCGCCCGCCGGACGCCGTAACCGTCGGGTCGGGCGGGCCTGCCCGGTGCCGGGCGGGCGAACCCGGCACCGGGCGGTGCTCACCAGATCCGGACGCGCTTGCCCGGCTCGGTGAACAGGGCGTCGGACTCGGCGACCCCGAACGCCTCGTGGAAGGTGTCCAGGTTGGTCACGACCGCGTTGCACCGCAGGTCCGGCGGCGAGTGCGGGTCGGTGGCCAGTCGGCGGACGGCCTCGGCATCGCGGGTCACCGCCCGCCACACCTGGGCCCAGCCGAACAGCACCCGCTGCTCGCCGGTCAGCCCGTCCAGCACCGGCGGCTCGGCGTCGGAGTAAGCGATCGCGTATGCCTTGAGCGCGATCGTCAGCCCGCCGAGGTCACCGATGTTCTCGCCGACCGTGAGCGCCCCATTGACCTTGTGCTCGGGCAGCCCGGCCGGGGACAGCGCGCTGTACTGGTCGATCAGCATCTGCGCGCGGGAGTCGAACTCGGTGCGGTCGGCGGTCTCCCACCAGTCGGTGAGGTTGCCGTCGCCGTCGTAGCGCGAGCCCTGGTCGTCGAACCCGTGCCCGATCTCGTGGCCGATCACCGCGCCGATCCCGCCGTAGTTGGCGGCGTCGTCGGCGTCGGCGTCGAAGAACGGCGGCTGCAGGATCGCGGCCGGGAACACGATCTCGTTCATCCGGGGGTGGTAGTAGGCGTTGACCGTCTGCGGGGTCATCAGCCACTCGTCGCGGTCGACCGGGCCGCCGAGTTTGGCGTACTCGAAGTCGTGCCGCCACTCCGCCGCGCGCCCGGCGTTCCCGAGCAGGTCGGCGGGGTCGATCTGCAGGTCGGAGTAGTCCTTCCACTTCTCCGGGTAGCCGATCTTCGGGGTGAACTTCCCGAGCTTGTCCAGCGCGCGCTCGCGGGTCGCCGGACTCATCCAGTCCAGCGTGGAGATCGACTGCCGGTAGGCCTCGACCAGGTTGCCGACGAGCTCGACCATCCGGTCCTTGGCCCGGGGCGGGAAGTGCCGCTCGACGTAGAGCTTGCCGACGGCCTCGCCCATCGCGCCCTCGACCAGCGACACCCCGCGCTTCCAGCGCTCGCGCAGCGCGGGGGTGCCGGACAGGGTGCGTCCGTAGAAGTCGAAGTCCTCCTCGACCAGGTCCGACGACAGGTACTCGGCACACGAGGCCGCGACGTGCAGCGCGAGCCAGGCCTGCCACTGCTCGATCGGCCGCTCGGCCCACAGCGCGGCGGCCGCGGCGACGAAGCTCGGCTGCCGGACGACCACCTCGTCGTAGGCGTGTGCCGGGACCGCCAGCGCCGCCTCCCACTCGACCCAGTCGAACCCGGGGCCGCTCGCCCGCAGCTCGTCGCGGGTCAGCAGGGTGTAGGTCTTCTCGGCGTCCCGGTTGGTGACCCGGTCCCAGGACTCGGCGGCGAGCGCGGTCTCGAGCTCCATGACCTGCTCGGCGACCCGGGCCGGCTCGGCCAGCCCGATCAGCTCGGCGAGCCGCTGCAGGTGCTCGACGTACGCGGCGCGGATCTCCGCGGAGTCCTCGTCGCGGTAGTACGCCTCGTCCGGCAGTCCGAGCCCGGACTGGTTGAGGTTCACCAGGTAGCGGGTCGAGTCCTTGGCGTCGGTGGCGATGAACTCGCCGAACAGCGCCGCCCGGCCCTCGCGCTGCCGCCTGCCCAGGACGCCGGCCAGCGCGGCCCGGTCCCCGGCGGCGTAGATCTCGTCGAGCAGCGGCCGCAGCGGCGTGACGCCGAGCTGCTCGGCGCGCTCGGTGTCCATGAACGAGGTGTAGAGGTCGCCGACCTTGCGCGCCTCGCTGCCGGGCTCGGGCGAGCCCGCCGCGCACTCGGAGACGATCGCGTGCACCTGCTCCTCGGCGCGGTCCCGCAGCACCCGGAACGCGCCGTCCTGCGAGCGGTCCTCGGGGATCTCGTGGGTCGCCAGCCACCGGCCGTTGACGTGGGCGAACAGGTCGTCCTGCGGGCGGACGTCCGGGTCGAGCCAGGTCAGGTCCAGGCCGGAGTGCCGCGCGGTCGGGGCGCGCTCGGTGGTCGTCATGGGCCCCATCCTGCCTTCCGGGACCGACGGTTTCGAGACGACCGGCGGTCCGCCCCGTCCCGCGTTCCGGAGGTTCGGGCCGGACGGTCAGGTCGGGCGGATCACCTGCATCGACCCGTCCGGGCGGGAGTCGACGGTGACGGTGTCGACGTCGGCGGTCGCCGGGAGCGACGCCTGTGGAGCCAGCGCGGCCGAGAGGTGCGCGAACAGCGCCTGCGTCCGCGAGTTCTCGAGGGCCGCACCGCTGACGAAGTTCGGCACGATCCTGCCGGACCACGACCTCAGTTCCAGCGGGGTGCCGGCGAGCCGGATGAACAGCGCGCGCATCCGGCGGACCTCCTGGGCACGGGCGTCGAGGTCGGCCTCGACGGCGGCGGTGAACGCGGTGAGCGGCTCGCCCGGATTGCGGAGCTGCGCCTCCGCGGCGGTCAGCACGATCCGGCGGCTGTCCAGGGCGATGGCGCGGTAGGCGGTGTGCACCGCGGTCCCGAAGGCGTCCCAGCCCAGCCGCCCGACCGTACCGAGCCGTTCGCGGAGGTCGCCGCCGTCGGGCTGCGGCGGAAGCTGCATGGCGACCCGCTCCCAACCGTCGAGCAACGCGACCGACCGGTTGCGGAGCGTCTGAAGGTCGGCCATCGCCGCCCCGAGCCCGACGCTCTCCGGGATCGAGGCGCCGTCGAGCAGAGCGGCGTGTGCCGTCTCGATCGTCTGTTCCGCGGTGCGGAGCCGGGCGTCGTCGTCGAACTCGAGGCGTGCGGTGAGCTGGTCGACACCCTTCTTGATCTCATCGAGGGTCCGTGCCTGCTCGTCCCCGCCGAGCATCTCGGAGGCGACGGTGAGCGCGAGCAGACCGATACCCACCGGTCCGATCGACCGGGCCAGCGTCGCCGGGTTGATCGGTGTGAGCGTCACATTGCCACTGAACTTGCCGGCGGCGTTCTGCGTCGCGCCGCGGAACCCGCCGCCGACGGCCTTCATCAGGGGATCGGTGGTGCCGCTCGGCATCTGCAGGAGGAAGCGTTGACCGGTCGCGGTGACGGCCTGCGACGTACCGGACGCAGCCGTGCCGAGGCCCTCGCCGAGCGCGCTCGACCCGCGTACCGCCTTGCGCCAGGACGTCCCGGTGCCTGGGCTGGGCACCGACGACAGGACTGCGCCCTCACCTCGGGCCAGCAGCTCCCACGGATTCGTGGTCGCGGTGGTGCCCAGCGGAAGTACGACGGCAGTCGGCTGCTCCTCGAAACTCGTCACACCCCGTTCAACGGTTCGAGGCGCCGCCGGCTACGTCCGTCCACCGACCGGCTGGCCGCCGCGCACCGCCTGCTCGTCGAGGCGGTCGCTGCGTTGGACGGGGCCGCCGGTCCCGGCGCGACCGCCGAGGAGCGGCTGTCGGTGCTGACCCTGTGCGAGGGTGCGGTGCGCCGGCTGGACCGGGTCACGGTGTCCACGGTCGCGTCCTTGGACCGCGACGGTGCCTTCGCCGAGGGCCGATCGGGTTGGGGCACGTGCACGTGATCGCCACCGTGCTCGGCTCGCATGCTGCGCGACGGGTCGATGCGGAGCGGCTCGCCGGTGGAGGTCGAGATCGCCGAGCACGCGTGCGTGTTCAACCCGGCCGAGCTGCACGCCTGGGTGACCCGGCTGATCGACGCCCTGGACGCGGACGGCCCGGCCCCCGATGACGCTGCGCCGCCGCAGCGCAACACCCTGAAGGTCACCCCGCACCGGGACCGGTTCCGGGGGGACGCTGCGCGACCGCCCTGGAGCACGGTGGGCTGCCCGAGACCGGCGGGCGGCGTCCGGTCATCTCGGGCCTGATCGGGCTGGAGGATCTGCAGCGCCGGGCGCGGGCCGCGGTGCTGGACTTCGGTGGGCGGTGCACCTCGCAGAGCCTGTGGATGCTGGCCTGTGACGCGGCGGTCGTGCCGATCGTGCTGAACGGCGCCGGCCGACCCCTCGACATCGGACGGGCCACCGGCACCGTTCCGGAGGGGATCCGGCGGGCGGTCACCGCCCGGGATCGTGGGTGCGCGCATCCGGGCTGCGACCGGTCCCCGTCCTGGTGCGGGGTCCACCGCATCGTGTCGTGGGAACTGTGGGGTGAGACCTCGCTGGCCACTGGATCGACCCCCAGCAACGACCACGACGACAATCCGACTACGCGAGGGTGGCATGAGGTCCCGGGCGGAGGCGCCGGCGCGTTCCCGGGTAGAACCCACCCGTGACCGACATGTGGGACGAGCTGTTCGAGCCGCCGGACCCCGCGGACGTTCTGGGGGACTTGCACGAGATCGCGATCGAGGTGTTCGACGTGTGGTTCGGCGGCTCCGAGCAGGCGTGGGCCGCCTGGGCGTGGGGTGTGCTCACCTCGGCCGGGCTGACGGCGGCGCGCACCGAGTACGAACGCGGCGAGCTGGTGCTGCGGCTGCTCGCGCTGAACGCGTTCTACCGCGAGTTCTGCGCGCGGGCATTCACCGAGGGCGAGCCGGGGGAGTGGCCGGTCGATCCGGACCGGGTCCTCGGCGACCACCCCCGGCTGCACCCCGTGCTGCTCGGGATCATCGCCGAGCGCCGGAGCCTCGACCTCGCCGACGGTGCCGATGCCGGGGACGTCGACTTCGACATCGCGGTGTCGGCGACCGCGCTGGACCTGCTCGTCCGCTCCGAGTACCGGCGGGTGCTCCCGGCGCTGACCGGGTCCGCCGGCACGGCCGGACTGTTCGCCGCCACCTGGGCCTCCGCGAGGGACGGCGTCCGCTACCCGCTCCCGGACGACGATGTGCGGGAGATCGTGAACACCGACGTCACGCCGGGCAAGCTCGCCGCCTACGAGTGGCTGACGTCCGGCGCGCGGCTGGGCTGACCGGCGCGGCCCGATCCCGGGACGCTCACACCTTGAACGACCCACCTCGACGAGCGCAGAATCGGCCGATGTGACGATCAACCTCGACGCCGGACCCCGGCACCGGACCACTCCCGCCATCGACCTGCTGGAAGGCGAGCGCCGCCTGCGCCGCCTGCCGGGCGACGGGCCGGACCGACCGTACGAGGCCTTCACCGTCACCCCGCTCGGCGCCACGCTCGGTGCCGAGATCACCGGTGTCGACCTGCGTGAGACCCCGGACCCCGCGCTGACCACGGAGCTGCGACGCGCCCTGCTGGAGTGGAAGGTCCTCTTCTTCCCCGATCAGGACCTGACCAGTGCCCAGCAGCGTGACTTCGGACTGCTCTGGGGCGAGCTGGAGACCAACCCGATGCTGGAGCAGGGCGCGTCCGCCGACGTCGTCCGGTTCGGTGCCGGGCAGAAGACGTTCGAGAACATCTGGCACGCCGACACCACGTTCCGCACCGAGCCGGCGATGGGCGCGGTGCTGCGGATGGTCTCCGCGCCGCCGTTCGGCGGGGACACGATGTGGGCCGACATGGCCGCCGCCTACGACAACCTCGCCGCCGACATCCGGGACCGGATCGACGACGCCGTTGCCGTGCACGACATGGTCCCCGGCTTCGCCCGGTTCCTTGACCCGGAGAAGCTCGCCCGGCTGCAGGACCGGTTCCCGCCGGTGGCCCACCCGGTCGTCCGGACCCACCCGGAGACCGGACGCCGCACGCTGTACGTGAACGGGTCCTTCACCACCCACATCGTCGGGATGGAGCCCGACGAGTCCGCCGCGCTGCTGCGGCACCTGTTCGCCCAGGCCCACGTGCCCGAGTACCAGGTGCGGTACCGCTGGGCCGAGGGAACGGTCGCGTTCTGGGACAACCGGGCCACCCAGCACTACGCCGTCGGCGACTACCACCCGCACCCGCGGGTCGCCGAGCGCGTCGCGATCGCGGGTGACCGGCCCTTCTGACCCGACGACCGACGACCCGACGACCCCGGCGGGGCGGCACCACGTGGTGCCGCCCCGCCGTCGTGTGTCGGCCGGACGTCCGGGGCCGCCGGAGTCAGGAGGCGTTGCGCCGCCACCGGCGGCGCCGGGAAGCCGGCTCCGGCTCGTCCTCGAGCGGTGCCGCGATCGCCAGCTGCGTCGCCTGCCGGCCGAGCACCTCCAGGTGTGCCCGGACGTCGTTGTGCGTCGGGTCCAGCACCGCCTGCTCGGCGATCTCCGCGGCCCGGTCGACGGCGTCGGAGAACGCCGCCTTCGCCGCGTCCAGCCGCCCCGCGATCCGCTTCGCCGGGGCCTGCGTGATCCGGAACCGGGCCGGCTCGATCGAGTCACCGACCGTCGCCAGCCTGCGGACCGCGTCCAGCTCGTCGTCGAGACGCTTGCCGATCTCGCTCAGCCAGCTGCGGACCTGACCCGCGCTGATCACCGAGGTGATCCGGTGGAACCGGGCCACCGAGGTCGAGCAGTCGGCGACGTAGGCCTTCCAGTACCGGGACATCGGCGCGGGCGGTTGCTCGGCGGCGGCGCGGAGACGGGGCACGGCTACAGGGTGCCGGATCGACGGGCACGAGCATGTCACGGGGCGGCGGCAAGCCGGACGCGACGAGGGTGGACCGGCCGTCGACTCTTGCGAGATGGTCGTCGGCCCGGCGGTTTCGCAACACTCGACGAGCTCGAGGACGCCGCGGCACACCCGACCTGCTCACCCGCCGATGTGGACGGTGTTGCCGGGGCGTGTCGGCCGCGGTCACGGGATGCGCCCGTCGGCCGCGAGCACCGGAGGTTCCGCCCGCACGGTGTCCGGGTAGATCAGCCCGGACCCCGTGTTCAGTACGACGACCTCCTCCGAACCGTCCAACCAGCCGCTCTCCCGC
>NZ_JBKGXT010000040.1:0-9011 GCF_046546495.1 Pseudonocardia nantongensis
CGGTCAACGACGAGTCATAAGCCGGGCGGCACGAACACGGGCACACCCGAACTGATGATCAACACCTCGTCCGGGCTACCAGCACCGCCGCGCCGGACGATCACCGGGTTTCACAACACGTTCTGAGCGGGCCCTCGCGCTTGAGCGGGCCCTACAGCTTCCAGGAGCGCAGCCACAGCGTCTGCGGGGACTTCTGCAGCGCGGACAGCGCGTCGTCGGGCAGCACGTCGTCGGTGTCGGTGAGCACGTAACCGAGGTCACCGCGGGTGGCCAGCGACTGCCCGAGCACGTTGACGCCGGTGTCGGCCAGCAGCCGGTTCGTGTCGGCCAGCACCCCGGGCGCGTTCAGGTGCAGGTAGCCCATCCGGAACGCCCCGGCGTTCGGCGGCGGGCCGACGTGCGGCAGGTTCACCGACAGCTCGGTGGCACCGCTGGCCACGAAGTCGACGAGCTTGGTGGAGACGAAGTGCCCGATCTCCTCCTGCGCCTCCTGGGTGGACCCGCCGATGTGCGGGGTCAGGATGACGTTGTCCAGCCCGCGCAGCGGCGAGTCGAACGGGTCGCCCTGGGCCTTCGGCTCGGCCGGGAACACGTCCACCGCGGCCCCGGCGAGGTGCCCGGACAGGATGTTCTCGCGCAGCGCCTGCTCGTCGATCACCATCCCGCGCGAGGCGTTGATGAACATCGACCGCGGCTTCATCATCGCGAACTGCTCGGCCCCGAACAGGCCGGCGTTCCCGGGGCGGCCGTCGACGTGGATGCTGACCACGTCGGACTGCGCCAGCAGCTCGGCCAGCGAGCCGACCCGGCGGGCGTTGCCGTGGGCGAGCCGGTCCGTGGTGTCGTAGAAGATCACCCGCAGGCCGACGGCCTCGGCGATGTTGGACAGCTGGGTGCCGATGTTGCCGTAGCCGACGATGCCCAGCGTGCGGCCGCGGAACTCGTGACTGCCGCGGGCGGACTTGTCCCAGACGCCCTCGTGCATCCGCTGGGTCTTCTCGGTCAGCCGCCGGGCCAGCGTGACGATCTCGCCGAGCACCAGCTCGACGACGCTGCGGGTGTTGGAGTACGGCGCGTTGAACACGGCCACGCCGCGCTCGGCCGCGGCCGGCAGGTCCACCTGGTTGGTGCCGATACAGAAGCAGCCGACCGCGAACAGGTCCTTGGCGGCGTCCAGCACCCGCGGGGTGATCGTGGTGTTCGAGCGGATGCCGAGCAGGCTCACACCGGCCACCGCGTCGACGAGGTCGTCCTCGCTCAACGACCCGGACCGCTGGTCGACCTCGAAGCCCGCGCGCCGAAACGCGTCCGCCGCGACGGAATGGATGTTCTCAAGCAACAACACCTTCACGCCGCCCAACCTAGGCCCCCGACGGCGTCCTTGGCCCGGGGAAGGAGGTCCCCGTCACCGCACCGTTCCTCACGCCGGTGCCCGCTCCCCCTTCTTCAGCGCGGCCCGGTACGGGTCCGGGGACAGCAGTGCCGCGACGATCGTGATCAGCACCATCGCGGACATGTAGACGGCGATCCAGTCGTAGCCACCGGTCGCGTTCAGCAGCGCGGTCGCGATCACCGGGGCCAGCCCGCCGGCGAACACGCTGGCGCCCTGCGCCCCGATCGAGGCCCCGCTGTAGCGCACCTCGGGCTCGAAGAGCTCGGAGAAGTAGGCCGGCTGCGGCGCGTAGACCGCCGAGTTGCCGATGTTCACCGCGACCACCGTGGCCAGCACGATCAGCGGCAGCGACCGGGTGTCCAGCGCCCAGAAGTACGGCCAGCTCATCGCCAGCAGCACCACCGATCCCCAGAGCACGACCGGCCGTCGTCCGAACCGGTCGCAGGCCCAGCCGTAGAACGGGATGCTGACCAGCCCGATCGCCGACGCGACGATGACCGCGAGCAGCAGCTGGCCTCGGGCCATCCCGAGCATCAGGGTGCCGTAGGTCAGGACGAACGTGGTGTGGATGTAGAACGTGCTGTTCTCGGCGAACCGCAGGCCCGCGGCCCGCAGCACGTTCCCCGGCTGGCGGCGCAGCACCGCGAGGACCGGCTGGCGTTCGATCTTCCCGGCCGTGCGGGTCGCCTCGAACACCGGCGACTCGGCCACCCGCAGCCGGATCACGATGCCGACGGCGACCAGCACGATCGAGGCGAGGAACGGCACCCGCCAGCCCCATTCCCGGAACGCCTCGTCGCTCATCACGCCCGACATGACCAGCAGCGAGAGGTTCGCGAGGAGCATGCCGGCCGGCACGCCGGTCTGCGGGAAGCTCCCGAAGAACCCGCGGCGGTGCGGCGGCGCGTACTCCACGGCCATCACGGCGGCCGCACCCCACTCCCCACCGAGGCCGATCCCCTGCACGATCCGCAGCAGCACGAGCAGGACCGGTGCGGCGACGCCGATCGTCTCGTAGGTCGGCATCAACCCGACCAGGAACGTGCCGCCGCCCATCATCACCACGGACAGCACCAGCATCGACTTCCGGCCGATCCGGTCGCCGAAGTGCGCGAAGATCACCCCGCCGAACGGGCGCGCGACGAACCCGACGCCGAACGTGGACAGCGCGAGCAGGGTCCCGGTGAGCGGGTTCGCCGACGGGAAGAAGAGCTCGCCGAACACCAGCGCGGCCGCCGCGCCGTAGACGAAGAAGTCGAACCACTCGATGGACGTGCCGATCAACGTCGCCGCCGCGACCCGGCGGGTCTCCTTCGGCGTCGGCGCGGGCGGCGTGGCCGGAGCAGGATGCATCGGTGAACCCTCGACTCTTCCGCGATGCGGAAATCCGTTTCGCCAGTGTGGCGCACACCATACGGAGCGACCCTCTCGACCACCAGGGTCGGATCCGCCCGCCGGCGCGACGGTTCCGGGGTCCGCAGATCGACGGAACGCGCACCGGACCCGAGAACGTCGGTGCGAGAACCGGCGCCTGGGCCGACGAGTTCCGTGCCGAACGTTCCTCGACGGGGCACTAGGTTCGGCCCGGTGCGCACCGATCTCGCCGACCTCTACCGCGACCTGCACCGGCACCCCGAACTCTCGTTCGCCGAGACCCGCACCGCGGGGATCGCCGCCGCCCGGCTGCGCGACGCCGGCTACGAGGTCACCGAGGGCGTGGGGCGGACCGGGGTGGTCGGCGTCCTGCGCAACGGCGCCGGCCCAACCGCACTGCTGCGCGCGGACATGGACGCGCTCCCGGTCGCCGAGGACACCGGGCTCGACTACGCGAGCACCGCCCGCGGGACGGCACCGGACGGCGACGACACCGCCGTCGCGCACGCCTGCGGGCACGACATGCACGTCAGCTGCCTGGTCGGCGCGGCCGCCGAGCTGGCGGCCGCGCGGGGGACCTGGTCCGGGATCCTGCTGGTGGTGTTCCAACCGGCCGAGGAGACCGGCGGCGGCGCGCGGGCGATGCTCGACGACGACCTCTACGGCCGGTTCGGCACACCCGACGTCGTCCTGGGCCAGCACGTCGCGCCGCTGCCCGCCGGGGTGCTCGCGGTGACGCCCGGCCCGGCGTTCGCCGGCAGCGACACCGTCCGCGTGTGGCTGCACGGCTCCGGTGGGCACGGCTCCCGGCCCGAGACCACGGTGGACCCGGTGCTGATGGCGGCGACCACCGTGCTGCGGCTGCAGACCGTGGTGTCCCGGGAGGTCCCGGCGGCCGAGACCGCGGTGCTGTCGGTCGGCCTGCTGCGGGCGGGCAGCAAGGAGAACGTCATCCCGGACTCGGCCGAGCTGGGGCTGACCGTGCGGTCCTACACCCCGGCCGTCCGGGACCGGGTGCTCGGCGCGGTGGAGCGGATCGTGCGCGGTGAGGCGGCGACCTCCGGCGCGCCCCGGGACCCGGAGATCCGGGTGACCGAGAGCTTCCCGCCGGTGTGCAACGACGCCGACGCCGTCGAGCGGACCCGGGGCGCGCTGGCGACCGTCGCGGCGCTTCCGGTCGTGGACCCCGGGCCGGTCACCGGAAGCGAGGACGTCGGGGCGTTCGCCGTCGCGGCCGGCGCGCCGTGCGTGTACTGGCTGCTCGGCGGTGCCGACCCGGCGTCGTTCGAGGGCTGCTCCGACGTGGAGCGGATCCGCGAGCGGGTCGCGGACCTGCCCTCGAACCACTCGCCGCGCTACGCGCCGGTGATCGAGCCGACGCTGTCCACCGGCGTCGCCGCGCTGGTCGCCGCGGCCCGGGAGTGGCTGCCGACGGGATGACGGCAGCGCATCCCGCCGGAAGCGCGATCCCGTGTGAGCTGCCGGCACCGGCCCTGCTGCGATGTCACCCATGACGATCACCCGACGGTCCCTGTTGCTCGGCGGTGCCGCCGGACTCGGCGTCACCCTGCTCGGCTGTGCCCCTGCCCCTGCCCCTGCCCCTGCCCCTGCCCCTGCGCCCGCCTCCGGCACGACCCCGGCGGAACCGGCCGTCGCACCGATCCCCGCACTGGCGGAGATCGAGCGCGGTTCCGGGCGGCGGATCGGGGTGCACGCGCTCGACACCGGCACCGGCGTGGCCGTCGGGCACCGCGACGGCGAGCGGTTCCTGATGTGCTCGACGGCGAAGGCGCTGATGGCCGCGCACGTGCTGCACCGGTCGGTCACCGAGCCCGGCCTGCTCGACCGCCGGCTGCGCTGGACCCGCGCGGACCTGCTGGAGTACGCGCCGGTGACCACGCGGAACCTGGCCGGCGGGATGACCGTGGCCGAGCTCTGCGAGGCCGCCGTCACCGTCTCCGACAACACCGCGCACAACCTGCTGCTGCGCGAGACCGGCGGGCCGGCCGCGCTGACCGCGTTCCTGCGCGGCACCGGGGATGCCGTCAGCCGCGCCGACCGGACCGAGCCCGAGCTGAACGAGGCCGCGTTCCCCGGCGACGAGCAGGACACCAGCACCCCGGCCGCGTTCTCGGCGTCGCTGCGCGCCCTCGGCACCGGCGACGTCCTGCCGCCCGCGCAGCGCGACCGGCTCGTCGAGTGGCTGCGGGCGAGCACCACCGGCGCCGGTCAGATCCGGGCCGGCGTGCTCGCCGGGTGGGCGGTCGGGGACAAGACCGGCAGCGGGCCGGGCGGCGAGAAGAACGACGCCGGCCTGCTGTTCCCGCCGCAGCGCCCGCCGATCGCGCTGACCGTGTTCACGACCCCGGACGGCGTGCCGGACGACGGTCGCGGCGCCGAGGCGATCGTGGCGGGCACCCGCGCCGCGCTCGCCGCGCTGCGCGCCGGGTGAGCCGGCCGGATCGGATCAGAGGCCGCCCAGGACCGTCCGCACGATCGCGACCTGCCCCTCCGGGCTGGGGTGCACGCCGTCGTCCTCCCAGAACGCGGGGCCGGTCGGGAGCCGGCTCAGGTCGATCGCCGCCGGGTCGAGGTCGCGGACGGTCGCGGCCAGCCGGGGCAGGTCGTCGGCGTCCCAGAACTCGCCGGTCACGTACCGGGTCGACCCGCACCGCTGCGGGTCGACCGGCGGCGGCACCAGGAACCGCACCGTGGCGCCGACCTCGGACTCCAGCAGCGAGCGCAGGGCGTGCAGGTTCCGCCCGGTCTCCCAGGCCGACGCCATCGGCACCGCGGCCGTCGCCCCCTCCCGGCGGACGTCGTTCGTGCCGAGCAGCACCAGCACCCGGGTCGGGGCCCTGGCGACCAGCACCGGGGCCAGCGCCAGCGCCTCGGAGGTGGTGCGCCCGGACAGCGCGAGCACGTCCACCCGCACCCGCGGGTGCACCCGCTGCAGCAGGGCGTCCAGGATCCGGGCCCAGCCCAGCCGGTCCGCCGAGATCGAGTCCCCGACGACGACGATCCGCTCGCCCACCGCGAGGTCCAGCTCGGCCACCCGGCGGGCGACGGCGGGGTCGGCCAGCAGCGCGTCCGCGGCGTCGTGCACCAGGTCGTCGAGGTCGGCTCGCAGGTCGGCGACCGTGCCCGGGTCGACGCCCGCGGTGTCGGCGAACAACCGGTCCAGCGCCTCGTCCCCCACGCCGAGCGCGGCGAACGCGGGCCAGGCGGAGAGGTCGGCGTAGCGGACCAGCCGGGGCAGCAGGTCGGGGTGCACGGTGGTCCTCCCGGGGGCCGGTGCCGTGATCGACGGGGACGGCCGATCGTGGCACGCGATCGGCACGGCCCCGATCCGGCGTCCCCGAACGGCCGTGCTCCGGGCTCAGCCGATGCTCCGGCCCACCCCGGCCCAGTACGGCTCCCGCAGCTCCCGTTTGAGGATCTTCCCGCTGGGGTTGCGCGGCAGCGCGTCGACCACATCGACCGAGCGCGGCCGCTTGTACCCGGCGACCAGCGGCCGGAGCCACTGCAGCAGGGCGTCCGGGTCGATCCGGGCGCCCTCCCGCGGCACGACGACCGCCTTCACCGACTCGCCCCAGCGCTCGTCGGGCACCCCGATGACCGCGACGTCGGCGACGTCCGGGTGCTCGGACAGCACGCTCTCCACCTCGATCGGGTAGACGTTCTCCGCCCCCGTCACGATCATGTCCTTGATCCGGTCGGTGAGGAACAGGTGACCCTCCGGGTCCAGGTAGCCGGCGTCGCCGGTGCGCAGCCAGCCGTCGTCGCCGAGCGCGGCCCGGGTCTCCTCCGGCCGGCCCCAGTAGCCCGCGGTGACCTGGTCCGAGCGGATCCGCACCTCGCCGACCTCGCCGGCGGGCAGCGACGTGCCGGTCGCCGGGTCGACGACGGCCAGCTCCACCCACGGGTAGGCGCGGCCTGCCGAGCGCATCAGGTGCGCCCGCGGACCGTCCGGGTCGTGCTCGTCCGGGTCCAGCTGGGTGATCGCGCCGGTCGTCTCTGTGGAGCCGTAGACCTGGAACAACGGTGCCCGGAAGGTCTCGACGACCGCGCGGAGCACGCCCGCGGTGATCGGCGAGGCCCCGTAGGCCATCGAGCGCAGCGCCGACCAGTCCCGCTCGGCGGCGCCGGGCACCGCGACCAGCATCTGCAGCACCGCCGGGACCAGGAACGCGTTCGTGACGCGCTCGTCGGACATGATCTCCAGCAGCCGGTCTCCGACGATGTCGGCGACCAGCACCGTCCGGGCCCCCGCAGCCAGGCAGACCAGCGCGTAGCCGACCCCGCCGATGTGGAACAGCGGCATCGCGACCAGCGCGGTCGACGTGGTGTCGATCGACCAGTACTCGCTCGCGTGCAGCAGCGCGGCGAACTGCCGGTGCGCCAGCAGCACGCCCTTGGGCAGGCCGGTGGTGCCGGAGGTGTAGAGCTGCAGGACGGTGTCGTCGTCGGTCGTGCCGTCCGGGACCTCGGCGGGCAGCGGCGCGGCGGGAGCCTCCCGCCAGGCCTCGTAGTCCTCGCCGACGACCAGCACCCGCCGGTCGTCCAGCGCCGCCCGCAGCCCGGCGAACTCCGGGCCGAGCACGACAAGCCCGGCGTCGGCGTCCTCGACCAGGGCCAGCAGCTCCCGCTCGGTCAGGCGCACGTTCAGCGGGACCGACACGGCACCGAGCCGCGGGGCTCCGAACAGCAGCTCGAGGAACTCGGGCCGGTTTTTGCCGATCCAGACCACCCGGGAGCCGGCGCCCGCCCCCAGGTCGCGCAGCGCGGCCGCCGCCTGGCCGGAGCGACGCTCCAGCTCGGCGTAACCGGTCGTCGCGCCCTCGAAGGACACGGCGGTCAGGTCGCCGTGGTCCCGGGCGTGGTCACGGACGATGTCGGTCAGCCGGAACGACGGCACGGGGCACTCCCTTGAGTCTGCTCTGACGAATACTGGTGATCGTATATGATAGTGGCCGTGTCGATGCCCGACGCCGCGCTCGGTCCCGTGACCCCGGGCCGGACCCCGCAGCTGCCCGACCGGATCGCCCTCGTCCTGCGCGACCGGATCCTCTCCGGCGAGCTGCGACCGGGGACGTTCCTGCGGATGGACCGGATCGCCGCCGATCTGGGCGTGAGCCACACCCCGGTGCGCGAGGCGCTGGCCGCGCTGCGGGCCGAGGACATGGTGCACGCGGTGCCGCGACGCGGGTTCGTGGTCGCCGGGCTGACCCGCGGCGACATCGCCGACCTGTTCGACGTCCAGGCCCACCTGACCGGGGAGCTCGCTGCCCGCGCCGCGCAGCGGGTGGCGCCGGGGGACCTGGACCGGGTGCGCGGGCTGGCCGACCGGGTCGCCGAGCTGGCCGCCCGGATCCCCGGCGACGCCGGACCGGAAGCGCTCGAGCCGCTGGTCACCGCCGAGCACCGGCTGCATGCCGAGATCAACCGGCTGGCCGGGTCGCGGAAGCTCGCCTGGCTGGTCGGACGGTCGTCGCACTACCTGCCGGCACACTTCTACACCGGCTCACAGGCCTGGCGGTCGGCCGCGCTGCGGGCGCACACCGAGCTGCTGGACGCGCTCGGCTCGGGCGACCCGGAGACCACCCGGGCCGCGATGCGCCGGCACGTCCTGGACGGCCGGGACCTGCTGCTGGCCCATCTGGATGCGATCGGCATGTGGAGCGCCGGCTGACCGGCGCCGACGACCGCTACCCACCCGCGCCGGTGACCGGGCCGTCAGACCGGCAGCAGCCCGCGGACCCGGCCCGGACGGCCGGAGCGCGGCGCCGGGACCCTCGCGGGCGCCAGGTCCGCGACCCGCTCGCCCGGCTCGGGCGCCTCGATGGCCGCGACGGCCGCGGCGCGGTCGGCCGCCGCCGCCCGCTGGATGTGCGCGGGCACCGTGCTCGACACGAACGGGCCACTCATCGGCGGCACGACCCCGCCGTCGCGCCGGACCCGGTGGCTGCGACGCAGGTAGGCCCAGCCGCCACGGGCCAGCCGGCTGCCGCGGCGCAGCGGCCCGGACTCGGGCATCGCGTCCCCGGCTCCGGTCTCGCGGTCGGAGATGTGGCGCAGCCGGGCCGCGGCGGCGGGGAGCCGGCGCAGGGCGGCGGAGCGGCCGTGCGGGGAGAGGGCGACCTTGGCCAGGAAGCTGCCGAGGCCGACGGCGTAGCCCTCGAGCTGGGTGCGCAGGCCGTCGGCGTCGACGCGGTGGTGGTGCCAGAGGTAGGCGCCGGGGGCG
>NZ_JBKGXT010000041.1:0-7911 GCF_046546495.1 Pseudonocardia nantongensis
CGGATCCGCGTTCCCCACCGCCGGGCACCTGGCCGCCTACGCTGGACTCGCGCCCGTGACGCGCCGGTCCGGGACCTCGATCAAGGGCGAGACCCGCTCCCAGCGCGGAAACCACGCGCTGAAGTCCGCGTTGTTCCTGTCCGCCTTCGCCAGCCTCGCCGACCCCGTCAGCCGCGCCTACTACGACCGCAAACGAGCCCAGGGCAAACGACACAACGCCGCCCTGATCTGCCTCGCCCGCCGCCGCACCGACGTCCTGTTCGCCATGCTTCGCGACCGCACGCCCTACGCCCCACCGACAGTCACCAAGCCCGATCCGGCGCTCGCTGCGGCTTGACAACCACATAGAGACACCCCCCCGGGTGAGGACTTCTTCGTCCGGTCGGTCGCCCACTACCGGGGCCCGGGTCGCCCGGTTCACCGCTCAGGAGGTGATCCACAGTCGCGAGCACGACCGGCTCAACGAGGTCTTCCGGAAGCGAGGGTTCCCGGACCTACGACGCGGATGCCGGTGTTCAACCACCCACGCTTCCACCCCGACAAGCACGACACCCGGGCGCTGGAGGAGCAGTGGCGGGAGATCCTGTTCGGGGCCCAGGGCTCGCCGGCCGGGCAGCTGCGCCGCCCGGCCCGGGGCTGACCTCCTCCCCGGGGACGGCGGCTGCGCGCCTCGTGAGTCCTGCCGGTCCGGATGTCCGCTGCTACCGTCTTGATCACATGTGCGATTGGCGGTGACGTATGAACTTCACTCCGTCCGACACCGAGAAACTGCTGCTGAGCGTGGCAGGGATGGTCGCGCGCGACCGGTTGGGCCGGGGCGTCCGGCTCAACCACCCGGAGGCGCTCGCGCTGCTGTCGTGCTGGGTGCTCGAACGCGCCCGGGAGGGGGCAGGAGTCCCCGAGTTGATGAACGACGGGCGCCACGTGCTCGGTCGGGATGAGGTCATGGAGGGTGTGCCGGAGATGATCCCCGACGTGCAGGTCGAGGCCACGTTCCCCGACGGGCGCAAGCTCGTCACGATCACGGAGCCGATCCAGTGATCCCCGGCGAGGTGCGCGTGGCCGGGCAGCCGGCCGAGCTCGAGACCGGTCCGGCCTCGGACTCGCTGGTGATCGTGAACGACGGCGACCGGCCGATTCAGGTGGGGTCGCACCTGCACCTGCCGGACGCCAACCCGGCCCTGAGCTTCGACCGGGACCGCGCCGCCGGCCACCGGCTCGACATCCCCTCGGGCACGTCGGTGCGGTTCGAGCCCGGCGTCAGTCGCACCGTGGACATCACGGAGCTGGGTGGCCGCAAGTACGTGCCGGGGCTCCAGCTCCACGCCGGCGACGAGCTCCCGACCCACGGGCGCGGACCGCGACCGGTGGTGCCCTTCGGTGCGCCGGGGAGCGAGGTGGGGCAGACGCCACGTGCCGGCGGTAAACGGGTGCGCGTCAGCGAACAGCCCGCGGAGCCGGGGGCGGACGACGACGGGAGGCAGGCGTGAGCCGGATCGATCGTCGGGAGTACGTACAGCTCTACGGTCCGTCGGAGGGGGACCAGGTCCGGCTCGGGGACACCGACATCTGGATCCAGGTCGAGCGGGACCTGACCTTCGGTGGCGACGAGGTCGCCTTCGGCGGCGGCAAGGCGATCCGCGAGTCCATGGGCCAGGGCCTGACCACTCGCGACCAGGGTGCACTCGACCTGGTGGTGACCAACGTCGTCGTCCTGGACCACTGGGGTGTCGTCCGGGCGGACGTCGGTGTCCGGGACGGACGGATCGTCGCGGTGGGCAAGGCGGGCAACCCGGACGTGATGGACGGGGTCCACCCCGAGCTTCACATCGGACCGAGCACCGACGTGATCGCCGGCGAGGGCAAGATCCTCACCGCCGGTGCGGTCGACACCCACGTGCACTTCCTCAGCGAGATCGAGATGCGCGAGGCGCTGGCGACCGGGATCACCACCGTGGTCGGTGGCGGGACCGGGCCCACCGAGGGCTCCAAGGCCACCACGGTCACCCCGGGTGCCTGGTCGCTGGCGATGATGCACCGCGCCCTCGACGAGGTCCCGCTCAACGTCATCCTGTTCGGCAAGGGCAGCACGGTCAGCTCCGAGGCACTGGAGCAGGAGGCGCGCTCCGGTGCCGGGGGCTACAAGATCCACGAGGACTGGGGCGCCACCCCGGCGGCGATCGACGCGGCCCTGCGGGCGGCCGACGACTTCGGACTGCAGGTGGCGCTGCACGCCGACAGCCTGAACGAGACCGGCTACGTGCAGCACACCCTCGACGCGATCGCCGGCCGCGGGATCCACGTGTTCCACTCCGAGGGTGCCGGCGGTGGTCACGCCCCGGACATCATCGTGGTCGCGGGCGAGTCCAGCGTGCTGCCCGCCTCGACGAACCCGACGTTGCCGCACACGGTCAACACCGAGGCCGAGCACCTGGACATGCTCATGGTGGCCCACCACCTCAACCCCCGCGTCCCGGAGGACCTGGCCTTCGCCGAGTCCCGGATCCGGGGCACCACCATGGCCGCCGAGGACATCCTGCAGGACATCGGCGCGATCTCGATCACCTCCTCGGACGCCCAGGCGATGGGGCGGATCGGTGAGTTGGTCAGCCGCACGTGGCAGGTCGCCCACGTGATGAAGCACCGGCGCGGAGCGCTGGGCGGCTCGCTGCCCGCCGACAACGAGCGCGCCCGCCGCTACGTCGCCAAGTACACGATCTGCCCGTCGGTGGCGCACGGCATCGACCACGAGATCGGGTCCGTCGAGCCGGGCAAGCTGGCCGACCTCGTGCTCTGGGACCCGGCGTTCTTCGGGATCCGGCCGATGACGGTCCTCAAGGGTGGCGCGATCGTCAGCGCGGCGCTCGGCGATCCCAACGCGGCGATCCCCACGCCGCAGCCGGTCTTCATCCGGCCGGCGTTGCCGAGCAACCCCGGGTCCGCGGCCCACCTCGCGACGACGTTCGTGTCCCCGCTCGCGATCGAGGACGGGCTCGGCGACCGTCTGGGACTGCGCCGCCGGCTCACCGCGGTCCGGCCCACCCGCGGTCTGGCCAAGGCCGACCTGCCGAACAACACGGCCCTGCCGAGGCTGGAGGTCGACCCGGAGACGTTCGCGATCTCGATCGACGGTGAGCGGGTGCGGCCCGAGCCGGTCAGCGAGGTCCCCCTCGCGCAGCGCTACATGATGTTCTAGGGGCAGGCGACGATGCCGGCCGAACTCGGGGCCCTACTCCTCGCCGACGGGCGGCTGCCCACCGGCGGGCACGCCCACTCGGGCGGGCTCGAACCCGCGCTGCAGGTGGGGATGCGACCGGACGATGTCCCCCGCTACATCGAGGCCCGGCTGCGGACCGTCGGGCTGGTCGAGGCTGCTGCCGCCGTGCTCGCGCTGCGTTGCGGTCGCACCGCCGGCGCGGACGTCGACGAGGTGCAGGTCGCGCTGCGGGCCCGGATGCCCAGCGCACCGGCCCGCACGGCCTCCGAGCTGCTGGGCCGCGGGCTGGCCCGGCTGGCCCGGCGGCTGTGGCCCGAGCACCCCGCCGTCGCCGCGCTCGACTCCCTCGGCGCGCCACCGCTGCGACCGGTGGCGCTCGGGATCGTCGGCGCGGCCGTCGGGATGTCCGACGCCCAGGTCGCGCGGGCGAGCCTCTACGACGACGCGCAGACGGTCGCGGCCGCGGCGCTGAAGCTGCTGCCCGTGGACCCGACCGACGCGACCCGCTGGCTGCTCGACGCCGGGCACACCCTGGAGGAGATCGTCGCGCGGGCCCTGACCTGCACCGGCCCGGACACGATGCCGGCCACCACCGCCCCGCTGGTCGAGCAGTACTCGCTCGACCACGAGTCCCGCTCGAGGAGGATCTTCGTTGCCTGAGCACCCCACCCGCCCGTTCCGCCTCGGCGTGGCCGGCCCGGTCGGCACCGGCAAGAGCACGGTGCTCGCCACGCTGTGCCGGGAGCTGTCCGCCGAGCTGTCGATGGCCGTGGTCACCAACGACATCTACACCGACGAGGACGCGCGCCTGCTCCGCGCGGCCGAGGTGCTGCCCGTCGAGCGGATCAAGGCGGTGGAGACCGGGGCCTGCCCGCACACCGCGATCCGCGACGACATCACCGCGAACCTGCTCGCCGTCGAGGACCTGGAGACCGCGTTCGCGCCGCTGGAGCTGGTGGTGGTCGAGAGCGGCGGGGACAACCTGACCGCCACGTTCAGCCCCGGCCTGGTCGACGCCCAGATCTTCTGCCTCGACGTGGCCGGCGGCGGGGACGTGGCCCGCAAGGGCGGTCCCGGCATCGAGCGTGCCGATCTGCTGGTCATCAACAAGACCGACCTGGCCCCGCACGTCGGGGTCGACGTCGACCGGATGGTCGACGACGCCGTCGCCGTCCGGGACGGGCTCCCGGTGCTCGCACTGAGCCGGCAGGATCCCGCCGCGATCGCCCGGCTCTGCGACTGGGTGCGCCAGGTCGTCGACGGGTACCGGGCGGGACACCACGTCGCCCACGACCCCGGCCCGATGGCGCCGCACACCCACGCCCACCCGTGAGCCGCGACGCACCCGCACGGATCGTCGTCGAGAAGGCCGGCTCGCGGACGCGCATCACCGAGCTCACCGCGAGTGCCTACCTGCGGCCGCGGCTGCTGGCAGGCGACGGTCCGCGGGTGGCACTGGTCGCCGCCTGCGCGTCCCTGCTCGCCGGTGACCACCTGCGGCTGGAGGTCGAGGTCGGTGCGGGCGCCTCCCTCGAGCTGGTCGAGCCCTCCGGGACGGTCGCCTACGACGCCCGTGGCGGCCGGGCGGACTGGACGGCGTCGATCCGGGTCGGCGAACGTGGCCGGATGGTCTGGGGTGGGGCGCCGTTCGTCGTCGCCCACGGCGCGGACGTCCACCGGCACACCGGGATCGAGCTGGATCCCGGTGCCGCGATCCTGCACCGGGAGACGCTCGTGCTGGGACGCAGCAACGAGTGTGGCGGAGCGCTGCGGTCGACCCTGTCCGCCGTCCGGGAGGGGCGCCCGCTCCAGGTCGAGGAGCTCGACCTCGCCGATCCGGTCCTGCGTTCCTCGCCCGCCGTGCTCGGGACCCGGCGGGTGCTCGCGACCGCCACGCTGCTGGGGTGCCGGCCCGAGGAGCTCGCCGACCCGCACGAGACGTCCCTCGACGGGCCCGGAGCGCTGCGGCGCGAGCTCGCCGACCACGCCCACCTCGCCGAGGACGCGCTGGAGCCGACCTGGGCCCGGTGGAAGGCGCTGACGGTGAGGGTGGGTGCCACGGCGGCGAGCAGGTCGAGCGCCTCCCGGACGTACCGGTAGACCGTGGAGGTACCGATCTCGAAGCCGCAGGCCAGGTCGGCGTAGGTCTCGCCCCTGCGCAGGTACGCCACGACCAGCAGGGCCTGGCGACAGGCTGGCAGCTTGCGCCAGCGGGTCCGGCGCTTGTTGCGGTGCGCTCGTAGCGCACCAGCAAGCACGCCGAGGGCGCGGCTGGACACGGTCATCCCGGACGGGCAGGACAACACCTCGAAGCTCCTGGCTGGACGTTCTGGTCTCAGCAACCGCCCGTCTACCAGGAGCTTCACCCATTCGAGGTCACGCCACGCTGCACCCCGCTCTGACCTGCCCGTCCAGCAGGTTGGCAAAGGCTCAGTGAGTATGAGAATGCAGGTGGCGTTGCTGTTCCGGGTGGGACCCTCCGGAGATTGACGCGCACTCGGCTGTCCTGGGCAGGAGTAGTCGACTCGTGCAGCGGCGCCGCCTGCGCATGCGACCGGGCGGTATGACCTCATAGAGCCTGTGCGAGAGGCACCCATCACTGTCGTGTCCGCCGCGCCGGCCGCAGCGCGCTGAACCCACCGGTACGAGCCGAAACAGGTACAGCGATGCTCAGCATGACAACGTCGAACGGCCCTGTCACGGGCGGAATCGACACCCACAGCGAGGTCCACCACGCCGCGGTCATCGACCATCTCGGGCGCCCCCTGGGCGACCGGCAGTTCCCGGCGACACCGGGCGGCTACCGCGCCCTGCTGCGCTGGATGGGCGCTCACGGCGACCTGACCGGGGTCGGGATCGAAGGCTCCGGCACCTACGGCCTCGGCCTGCTCCGCCACCTCACCGAGGCCGGCGTGAGCGTCGTCGAGGTCGACCGCCCCAACCGCCAGCTCCGCGCCGCGCACGGCAAGTCCGACGCGATCGACGCCTACGCCGCCGCCCAGGCCGCGCTGGCCGGCACCCGCTGCGGGATCCCGAAGACCAGAGACGGGATCGTGGAAGCGATCCGCGTGCTGCGCGTGACCCGCCGCGGCGCGGTCAAAGCCCGCACCCAGACGATCAACCAGCTCAAAGCGCTGGTGCTCACCGCACCGTCCGAGCTGCGCGAGGACCTGCGCCACCTGGCCACACCCGCCCTCGTCCTGGCCTGCCCCAGCCTCACGACCGGTGGCCCGCTGCACGACCCCGGTGCCGCCACGGTCCTGACGCTGCGCCGCCTGGGCGCCCGCCATCAGCACCTCAGCGCCGAGATCCGAGACGCCGACCGTGACCTGCACCAGCTCGTCACCGACGCCGCGCCCGGACTGCTCGCCCTGGTCGGGGTCGGCACCGAGGTCGCCGGCCAGCTGCTCACCACCGCCGGGGACAACCCACAGCGGATGCGCTCCGAGGCCGCGTTCGCCCATCTCTGCGGCGTCGCCCCGATCCCGGCCAGCAGCGGCAAGACGATCCGCCACCGTCTCAACCGCGGCGGCGACCGCGGCGCGCACAACGCGCTCTACACCGTCGTGTTGTCCCGGATGCGCTGCGATCCGCGCACGCGGGCCTACCTCGACCGGCGCACAACCGAAGGCCTGTCCAAGAACGAGATCATCCGCTGCCTCAAGCGCTACCTCGCCCGCGAGCTCTACCAGGCACTCGTCACACCACCCCGTCCTCGTCGTCCCAGCTCACCCAGCGACGCAGGTGGGCGGGTCAACCCTGAAACGCCGCAGGCGCGCGCAGGGGGTATAAGCGCCTACCTGCGCCGCGGACCATCCCAGCGGACGAGGACAACACCCCGCTCATCGCCCTTGACAGGACATAGGAGCATCCTGCCCGGCCGGCGAGGGCCCGCACTTGACCGTTCGACACCCAGGTGTGCGCAGGAACCGCCAGCTTGGAAGGCCTCGCCAGACTGGCGCTCCCCGGCACTGGCCAAGAGTGATAGTCGACGCAACACCTCGCCGTTGACCGCCGCGGGTTCTGTTGGCGCCCAACAAGTTCATAGTACGACGAACTGTGGCGTCGCGGGCAGGCATGCTCGGCCTGAACGGTCGTGTTACCTACCGCCGGGCTGGACAACGCCATCGCTACCGGAAGCAGCAGGCACTCTGCCCACGACGCCCAAGACGCGCATGAGGAGCACAGCAATGGATGTTCGACAGGTCAGGCAGTTCCTGGCGGTCGTGGATACCGGCAGCGTCCACGCCGCCGCTACGCAGTTGCTCGTGGCCCAGCCGTCGGTCTCCCAGACCTTGCGCCGACTCGAGCACGAGTTGAATACCGAGCTGTTCCACCGTACTGGCCGGCGCATGGTCCTAACAGTGGCAGGCCGCGCCTTGGTGCGCCCGGCCCGTGATCTGGTCCGGGCGTTGGACGTCGCCCGGGCAACGGTCGAGTCTGCCGACGGGCTTCAGGCTGGCAGGCTCGCGATTTCCTCGATGCCGTCTCAAGCCGTTCACCCGCTTCCGGCTCTGATCGGTCGCTTCCGGGACGCGGTCAAGTCCTGTGGCGTGGTGTGTGACGGCTGAGAGCGTGTTGTGAAACCTCGTGAGTCAGTTCTCGAGGTCTTCTGCTAGCCGGCGGGCAGCTTCCTTCTCGACGTCGCTTCGAGGCTCGGGGAGCTGCTCGCCAGCCAGCCGGGCGGACATGAG
>NZ_JBKGXT010000042.1:0-5184 GCF_046546495.1 Pseudonocardia nantongensis
TTTGTCAGGGTTTTTGTTGGAGAGTTTGATCCTGGCTCAGGACGAACGCTGGCGGCGTGCTTAACACATGCAAGTCGAGCGGTAAGGCCCTTTCGGGGGTACACGAGCGGCGAACGGGTGAGTAACACGTGGGTGACCTGCCCTCAGCTCTGGGATAAGCCCGGGAAACTGGGTCTAATACCGGATAGGACACATCGGCGCATGTTGGTGTGTGGAAAGATTCGGTTCGGCTGGGGATGGGCCCGCGGCCTATCAGCTTGTTGGTGGGGTGATGGCCTACCAAGGCGGTGACGGGTAGCCGGCCTGAGAGGGCGACCGGCCACACTGGGACTGAGACACGGCCCAGACTCCTACGGGAGGCAGCAGTGGGGAATATTGCGCAATGGGCGGAAGCCTGACGCAGCGACGCCGCGTGGGGGATGACGGCCTTCGGGTTGTAAACCTCTTTCGCCAGGGACGAAGCTTTTGTGACGGTACCTGGATAAGAAGCACCGGCCAACTACGTGCCAGCAGCCGCGGTAACACGTAGGGTGCGAGCGTTGTCCGGAATTATTGGGCGTAAAGAGCTCGTAGGCGGTGTGTCGCGTCGGCCGTGAAAACTTGGGGCTTAACTCTGAGCGTGCGGTCGATACGGGCATCACTTGAGTTCGGCAGGGGAGACTGGAATTCCTGGTGTAGCGGTGAAATGCGCAGATATCAGGAGGAACACCGGTGGCGAAGGCGGGTCTCTGGGCCGATACTGACGCTGAGGAGCGAAAGCGTGGGGAGCGAACAGGATTAGATACCCTGGTAGTCCACGCCGTAAACGTTGGGCGCTAGGTGTGGGGACCATTCCACGGTTTCTGTGCCGCAGCTAACGCATTAAGCGCCCCGCCTGGGGAGTACGGCCGCAAGGCTAAAACTCAAAGGAATTGACGGGGGCCCGCACAAGCGGCGGAGCATGTGGATTAATTCGATGCAACGCGAAGAACCTTACCTGGGTTTGACATGCACAGGATCGCGGCAGAGATGTCGTTTCCCTTGTGGCCTGTGTGCAGGTGGTGCATGGCTGTCGTCAGCTCGTGTCGTGAGATGTTGGGTTAAGTCCCGCAACGAGCGCAACCCTTGTTCCATGTTGCCAGCACGTGATGGTGGGGACTCATGGGAGACTGCCGGGGTCAACTCGGAGGAAGGTGGGGATGACGTCAAGTCATCATGCCCCTTATGTCCAGGGCTTCACACATGCTACAATGGCTCATACAGAGGGCTGCGAGACCGTGAGGTGGAGCGAATCCCTTAAAGTGAGTCTCAGTTCGGATCGGGGTCTGCAACTCGACCCCGTGAAGTTGGAGTCGCTAGTAATCGCAGATCAGCAACGCTGCGGTGAATACGTTCCCGGGCCTTGTACACACCGCCCGTCACGTCACGAAAGTTGGTAACACCCGAAGCCGGCGGCCCAACCCTGTGTGGGAGGGAGTCGTCGAAGGTGGGACTGGCGATTGGGACGAAGTCGTAACAAGGTAGCCGTACCGGAAGGTGCGGCTGGATCACCTCCTTTCTAAGGAGTCCCACAGTGGTGGGGCGCCAACTCTTCACTGTTGTGAGGGTGTTGGTTCCTTAACTGAATCGCACTGTCGGCCCCGCGTGTGGGTCGGGTGTGACTGGGTGGAACACAAGTGGAACGCCGAATCTGGCTTGGCACACTGTTGGGTCCTGAGGGGACACCCTGTGAGGGGTTTTCTTTCTGGCCGCTGGTGGTTTGGGTTTCCTAACGTCTCCTGTGGTGGGGGTGGTGGTTGCTCGGGTTGCTGTGTGGTTGTGGGTTGAGTGTTGCATAGTGGATGCGAGCATCTTGTTGTGGTCAAGTTGTTAAGAGCACATGGTGGATGCCTGGGCATCAGGAGCCGATGAAGGACGTGGGAGGCCGCGATAGGCCTCGGGGAGCTGTCAACCGAGCTGTGATCCGAGGGTGTCCGAATGGGGAAACCCAGCGCCCGTCATGGGGCGTTACCCGTACCTGAATTCATAGGGTGCGTGGAGGGAACGTGGGGAAGTGAAACATCTCAGTACCCACAGGAAGAGAAAACAACAGTGATTCCGTGAGTAGTGGCGAGCGAAAGCGGATGAGGCTAAACCGTGTCCGTGTCAAGCCGGCAGGTGTTGCGGATGCGGGGTTGTGGGATGTGCTGTTCATCTTCTGCCGAGGATGGGACGGTCGTGTGTTGTGTTAGCGGAAGACTTCTGGGACGGGTCGCCGTAGTGGGTGAGAGCCCCGTACGCGAAAACATGATACTGGTCGTGGGCATTTTCCCGAGTAGCAGCGAGCCCGTGGAATTCGCTGTGAATCTGGCGGGACCACCCGTCAAGCCTAAATACTACCTGATGACCGATAGCGGACGAGTACCGTGAGGGAAAGGTGAAAAGTACCCCGGGAGGGGAGTGAAATAGTACCTGAAACCGTGTGCTTACAAGCCGTCAGAGCCTGCAGTACTTTCGAGGTACAGGGTGATGGCGTGCCTTTTGAAGAATGAGCCTGCGAGTTATGCTTCGTGGCGAGGTTAACCTGTGTGGGGTAGCCGTAGCGAAAGCGAGTCCGAATAGGGCGTGTGAGTCGCGGGGTGTAGACCCGAAGCGGAGTGATCTACCCATGGCCAGGGTGAAGCGTCGGTAAGACGTCGTGGAGGCCCGAACCCACCAGGGTTGAAAACCTGGGGGATGAGCTGTGGGTAGGGGTGAAAGGCCAATCAAACTTCGTGATAGCTGGTTCTCCCCGAAATGCATTTAGGTGCAGCGTCGTGTGTTTCTCGCCGGAGGTAGAGCACTGGATGGCCTAGGGGGCCGACAAGCTTACCGAAGTCAACCAAACTCCGAATGCCGGTGAGTGAGAGCGCGGCAGTGAGACTGCGGGGGATAAGCTTCGTGGTCGAGAGGGAAACAGCCCAGATCACCGGCTAAGGCCCCTAAGCGTGCGCTAAGTGGAAAAGGATGTGGGATCGCAGAGACAACCAGGAGGTTGGCTTAGAAGCAGCCATCCTTGAAAGAGTGCGTAATAGCTCACTGGTCAAGTGGTCCTGCGCCGACAATGTAGCGGGGCTCAAGCGCACCGCCGAAGCCGTGGCAATGACACTGTTGGTGTTGTTGGGTAGGGGAGCGTCCTGCATCTGGTGAAGCCCGGGAGTGATTTACGGGTGGAGGGTGTGGGAGTGAGAATGCAGGCATGAGTAGCGAATGCAGAGTGAGAATCTCTGCCGCCGGATGACCAAGGGTTCCTGGGCCAGGTTGTTCCGCCCAGGGTGAGCCGGGACCTAAGGCGAGGCCGTCAGGCGTAGTCGATGGACAACGGGTTGATATTCCCGTGCTCGTGATAGTGCGTCCATGCTGGGGCCGGTGATGCTAACCATCCGAGCCCACCTTCGACCCTTCGGGGTTGTTGTGTGGGGGAGCGTGGGATCCGATCCGGTAGTAGGCAAGTGATGGGGTGACGCAGGAGGGTAGCTCCGCCACGCGGTGGTTGTCGTGGTGTAAGCCTGTAGCCTGACTTCCCAGGTAAATCCGGGAGGTCGTGAAGGGTGAGAGGTGATGCGTAGCCGATTGAGGCGAAGAGGGTGATCCCATGCTGTCGAGAAAAGCCTCTAGCGAGTGCTGTTGCGGCCCGTACCCGAAACCGACACAGGTGGTCAGGTAGAGAATACCGAGGCGATCGAGCGAACTGTGGTTAAGGAATTCGGCAAAATGCCCCCGTAACTTCGGGAGAAGGGGGGCCACCTGCTTTGAAGCCCCATTGCGGGCTAGGGGTGGGTGGTCGCAGAGACCAGGCCCAAGCGACTGTTTACTAAAAACACAGGTCCGTGCGAAGTCGCAAGACGATGTATACGGACTGACGCCTGCCCGGTGCTGGAACGTTAAGAGGACCCGTTAATCCTTCGGGGTGAAGCGGAGAATTTAAGCGCCAGTAAACGGCGGTGGTAACTATAACCATCCTAAGGTAGCGAAATTCCTTGTCGGGTAAGTTCCGACCTGCACGAATGGCGTAACGACTTGGGCGCTGTCTCGACCACAGACTCGGCGAAATTGCATTACGAGTAAAGATGCTCGTTACGCGCGGCAGGACGGAAAGACCCCGGGACCTTTACTACAGCTTGGTATTGGTGCTCGGTTCGGCTTGTGTAGGATAGGTGGGAGACTGGGAAGCGGTCACGCTAGTGATGGTGGAGTCGTTGTTGAAATACCACTCTGGTCGAATTGGGTGTCTGAACCTCGGGCCATGATCTGGTTCAGGGACAGTGCCTGGTGGGTAGTTTAACTGGGGCGGTTGCCTCCTAAAGGGTAACGGAGGCGCCCAAAGGTTCCCTCAGCCTGGTTGGCAATCAGGTGTTGAGTGTAAGTGCACAAGGGAGCTTGACTGTGAGACTGACGGGTCGAGCAGGGACGAAAGTCGGGACTAGTGATCCGGCACCTCCTGGTGGAAGGGGTGTCGCTCAACGGATAAAAGGTACCCCGGGGATAACAGGCTGATCTTGCCCAAGAGTCCATATCGACGGCATGGTTTGGCACCTCGATGTCGGCTCGTCGCATCCTGGGGCTGGAGTAGGTCCCAAGGGTTGGGCTGTTCGCCCATTAAAGCGGTACGCGAGCTGGGTTTAGAACGTCGTGAGACAGTTCGGTCCCTATCCGCCGCGCGCGTTGGAGACTTGAGGAAGGCTGTCCCTAGTACGAGAGGACCGGGACGGACGAACCTCTGGTGTGCCAGTTGTCCCGCCAGGGGCACGGCTGGTTGGCTATGTTCGGGAGGGATAACCGCTGAAGGCATCTAAGCGGGAAGCCTGTTCCAAGATGAGGTCTCCCACCACCTTGAGTGGGTAAGGCTCCCAGGAGATGACTGGGTTGATAGGCCGGAGATGGAAGCCCTGTGAGGGGTTGGAGTTGACCGGTACTAATAGGCCGAGGGCTTGCCACAACGAGTTGTTCGCATCCACTGTGTGACCCTGAACCCACAACCGCCCGCGGTTGTGGGTGTGGGTTTGTAGTTGATTTTATAGGTTTGTGGTTCGGTTTTTTGAAGCCGACCGCAGGTCTCATAGTGTTGTCGGTGGTCATAGCGGTAGGGGAACGCCCGGTCCCATTCCGAACCCGGTAGCTAAGCCTTCCTGCGCCGATGGTACTGCACTCGTCAGGGTGTGGGAGAGTAGGTCGCCGCCGACATTC
>NZ_JBKGXT010000043.1:0-4975 GCF_046546495.1 Pseudonocardia nantongensis
GTCAGCCTTGGCGTCCAACACGAGCCGGATCGCTCGTTCCCGCAGCTCATCGGGGTACTTCCTCGGGGCGACCATCGGTCGATCATCCTCCTGGCTTGATGATCTCCATCAAACCCGGGACGAGACACACGTTGCCCACCGGCGGCGTGATGGTCCCGAGGCCAAGGTTCAGCACGATCATGGCGCCGAAGTGCACCGGGTCGATGCCGAAGTCTTCGACGACCGGCAGGAAGATCGGGGTGAAGATGAGGATCGCCGGCGTGGGGTCCATGAACGTGCCCACGACCAGCAGGACCAGCATCATCAGGATCAAGATGACCGTGGGGTTGCCGGAGAGCCCCAGCAGGCCGTCCGAGATCAGGTCGGGGATCCGGGTGTAGGACATCACCCACGACAGCACTGACGAGACGCCGACCAGGAGCATGACGATCGCCGTGGTGCGGGTCGCGTCGAGCAGGATCCCCGGGAGATCGGCGACCCGGAGGTTGCGGTAGGCGAATCCCAGCACCAGGCAGTACAGCACCGCGATCGCCGCCGACTCGGTCGGGGTGAAGAAGCCGGCCAGGATCCCGCCGATCACGATGACGATCATCAGCAGCGCGGGTACGGCCTTCCAGAGGACCAGCAGGCCCTTCCGAACGGTCACACGCTCGGCATTCCTGAGCTCCGGCCGCCGTCGGGAGTAGACGAACACGACCGCCATGCACACCAGCGCCCACAGCAGCCCCGGTCCGTACCCGGCCATGAACAGCGCGGCGACCGAACTGCCGCTCACCAGCGAGTACACGATGAACGTGTTGCTCGGCGGGAGCAACATCCCGGCGGGCGCCGATGCCGCGTTCACGGCCGCCGAGAAGGCGGGATCGTAGCCGTCCTCCCGCTGCCGCGGGCCCATCACGCTGCCGACCGCCGCCGCGGAAGCCACCGCGGCCCCGCTCACAGAGCCGAACATCGCGTTGGCCACGACGTTGGTCTGCGCCATCGACGCGGGCATCCGTCCCACGAGCACCTTGGCCGCGTCGATCAGCCGGGCGGCGATCCCGCCGTTGTTCATCAGTACCCCGGCCAGCACGAAGAACGGGATCGCGAGCAGGGTGAACGAGCCGGTACCGGAAACGATCTGCTGGGCGGACAGGAGCACCGCGTCCTCGGCTCCGAGCACCAGCACCGCCGCCACCGTGCACGTCAGCCCGATCGCCACGGCGATCGGCACGTTGAAGACGATCAGTCCCGCGATCCCGACGAGCAGGATCAGCCCTGCCAGCGCTGCCGGATCCATCAGGACTCCATGACGGGGCCGGCGGATGCGACCGGTGCCTCGCCACGGCGCAGGACCGAGGCCAGGTGGCTCCCGGCGTAGAAGGTGATGATGACTCCGGTGATCGGTACGACCAGGTAGACGACGCCGAGGTGGGAGGGCAGCGCGCTGAGGCTCTGCCCCCAGGCCAGCACCGTGATCCGCGCCCCGCCCCACACCAGCGCCGTCACGGCGAAGGCGATGACGGCCAGTTGCACCGCCACGGCGACGACTCGCTGGGTGCGCTCGGAGAACCTGCGGACGACGACATCGACCGAGATGTGTCCGCGTTCGGAGAACACGAGGGCGGCACCGAACATGCCGAGCCAGACGAAGACGTACTTCGCGAGCTCCTCGGACCAGGTACTGGGATCGCCGAGCACCTGCCGGGTGAACACCTGCCAGCTCACCGTGGCGACCAGGATCGCGAACAGCGCGACACATGCCGTGGCGAGCACCTTGTCGAAGATCTTGCTCAGCGTATGCATCCCCGCTCCTGTCCGACGCGCGCGCTCGTGGTCCGGTGCCGGGTCACGGCGCCGCCGCCCGGGTCTTCGCGTACACCTCGCGCGCCCTCTCCGTCGTCAGCGCCCGCTCGGTGAGTGGCGCGAGGGCAGCGCGGAAGGCCCCCCGGTCGACCTCGTGGAACCGGACGCCCTGGCTCCTCGCCTCCGCCGTGGCCTCCTCGGTCGCCGACCTCCACAGGGCGGTGAACTCCGCGATCGCCGCGGCCCACTCCTGGTCGAAAGCGGCCCGGTCGGCGGGCGACATCCGGCCCATGCGACCGGTGTTGGCGACGAGGTAGTCGATCCCGATCAGGTGCTCGGTGCGCGAGTAGTCGCCCGCGACCTCGTAGTGCTTCTGCGTCACGTACGACACCTCGTTGTTCTCCGCGCCGTCGAGCACGCCGGACTGCAGCGCGGTGTAGACCTCGCCGTAAGCCATCGGTGTGGCCGAACCGCCCATCAGGTCGAGCATCTCGGCGTGCACGGCACTCTCCTGAACCCGGATCTTCTGCCCGGCCAGATCCGCAGGTGTGGTGACCGGCCCGTGCACGCTGTAGACGTTCCGGGCGCCCTGGGTGAAGCCACCCAGCACCGTGAGGTTGCGGTCCTGCAGGGAGGAGTAGAGCTCGCCCACGACGGCCGGATCGGTGATCACTTCCATCTGGTGCTCGATCGAGTCGAAGACGTTCGGCAGGTTGAACACGACGAAGTCCTCGTTGAGGTTCTCCAGCTGGGGGCCGGAGACCACCGCCAGGTCGATGCTGCCGTCGCTGGTCAGTTGCAGGGCCTCCTGCTGAGCACCGAGGTTCTCGTTCGGGTAGACGTCGATGTTCCAGCGGCCCTGGGTGCGCGCGCTGACCCGCTCGGCGAGGTTCTCCAGCGCGACGAAGGACGGGTGATCCTCGGACTGGTTGAGGGCCAGGCGCAACGTGGTCGCGCCCTCGGCCTCGGTCCGGGCCGGCACACCGCACGCGGCCAGCACCAGCAGAAGAGTGCCGAGTGCGGTCGCGAGCGAAATGCGCGGTCTGCTCATTCGGCGCATTCACGCAGCTGGGGCTGCGGAGGGCAACGAGTTGCCGTCAGTTGCCGTCGCCCCGGGAGACCTGCCCGCTCGGAGAGGACGCTCCGCCGTTGCGGGTCCAGAGGTGACATGCGTACGGATCAGGAACTCGTCCCGCCGAGGCTGCTGGGCATCCCGCCCTGCCGATCCCGATCCCGCTCCTGCGGTCGGCCCGCAGGGCGTTGTTCGAGTTGCTCGGCGTACTCGTGTTCGCGGGCGGCGAGCATGGCGATCGCGGCGTGCGCGGGTCCGGTAGGCGCATGCGTCGGTGGGCCCTTACCAGGCTCGTCTGCCGCCTACGCGTCCACGTCGGATGTCCATGCCTTGGCCGTTGAGCTTCTTGCTGCGTAGCCGACCACAGGGCGCCGTCGGGAACCCCCGACGACGCCCTGTCCGCGTAGCTGGGTTGATCAGCCCTGCTTGACGGCGCCGCTGCCGTTGGCCGGCAGCAAGGGGTACGCGACCGTGATGCCCGCCGCGTCGAAGCTGCCCTTGAGGTGCGCGCGCAAGGCGCGACCGAGGCTCCACTGCTCGCCCGGCTTGGTCTTGACGATGATCCGCACAGTGACGGACCCGTTGCCGATACCGACCACACCGCTGAGATCCGGCTGCTCCAGGATCTTCGCCTTGTATTCGGGGTTGGCGGCGAACTCGGCGATGCTCGCGCGGATCACCGTCTCGGCGTGGGACACGTCGACGCTGTAGTCCAGCGGGATCTCCACGACGGCGTTGGCCCAGTCCTGGTTCATATTGCAGACGCGCATGATGTTGCCGTTGCGCACGTGCCACAACCCGCCGTCGAGGTCGCGAATCTTGGTGATGCGCAGCGTCACGTCCTCCACGGTGCCCACAGCGTCACCGACGTCGATCACGTCTCCGACGCCGTACTGATCCTCGATCATCATGAAGATTCCGGACATGAAGTCCTGTACGAGGTTCTGTGCGCCGAACGCGACCGCCAGCCCGAGCACGCCGGCGCTGGCCAGGATCGGCCCGAGATTGATGCCGACCTCACCGAGCATCATGATGAAGCCGACACCGAAGATGATCGCCGAGGCAATGCTGCGCAGCACGGAACCGATCGTCTTCGCCCGCTGTTCCTGGCGCGCCTGCGCATCCCCGGACTCGGACTTCTGCACGACGACACTGTGGGGCCTGGCCCTGCCCTTGGCCTGGTTGATCCGCTGATGCGAAGTCACCATCCGCTTGACGCCATGGGCGATCAGACGACCCACCACGCCGCGCAGCACCAGTACGAGCACCAGGATCAACAAGATGTTGATCAGGCCGGAGATGAACGCGCTGCTGTTCTCGGTGAACCAGCTCACGAGCGGCCCGGCTTGTTGCAGCGCCGTACCGGGGCCGAGCGCCACGGCATCCGCTTCCGGAGGGCTGACGGGGAGCGGCAAGGTGCCACCTTTCTACCCGGGAGTGCCCGGTGTGGTTACTTGGTCGGCGGGCTGATCCTGCTACCCGGTCCGTACTCACACCACCGCCGCTGCGAGGGCAGAGCCGACAGGCGCGGACCAGCCGACACCCCCATCGTGTCAACGAGCTTCACGCCCGTTCCCTCTGGGTGGGCGGCCCGAGCGAGCCGTGCCGACACTGAGCACGGCACGGTGTTATCCGTCGGTATCGGCTGCGGACGGGCCCCGCTGCTGTCAGCGGGCTCGCGTGGTCTCCGGGGACGCGTCAAGCCGGAGCAGGAGCCCGGTGGGCAGGGTGTCGAGTTCGAGGGCCTGCCGGAGCCGGGGCAGTGCCTGGTCGTCGATTCGCCGGCGGATCCGCGTGACCGGCGCTTGCTCGGTGACGCCGAGGGTGAGGTGGAGTTCGGGACGCGTGCGGTCACCTGTGAGTACGGCGCGAGCGCTGTACACGCCGGCGTGGTCCTGCATCTCGGAGGTGACGGCGGCCGCGGCGGCACCGCTGTCCATGCTGGTGCTTCCGTGATCGCGATATCCGCGTAGGCCCACGGCGCGATCTTTCCCCGTTACCTTCTTGATCAAGCCCGGTGAGGGCTTGCAGGCCACCGGCCACGGCATGACTTGTTGCCCCTGTCGCTCGATGATCTGGGGGGTGTTGTCACCGTGGCCGGAGGGCGCCAACGACCGC
>NZ_JBKGXT010000044.1:0-4116 GCF_046546495.1 Pseudonocardia nantongensis
CGGTCATCGCGTGGTCGTCCTTCTTGAGTTCTGTGAGAGGTGTTCAAGAAGATCACGCGGTGGCCGCCCTACACGAGGCTCCGCCCGTCACCGGGCCGGTCACACACCACTCTGGTGGACGCCACTCGGGACGCACATCCGGGAGTCTCGGTCGGGATCAGTACCGCCAGAACGCCGGATGAGGTGTGCACGGCTGTCGTAGAAGGCTCCGCGGACATCGGGCTTCTCGCCGTGTCCAACGGTCCCCTACGGGATGCCACAGTACGAATCGAACCTCTGTTCGTTCAGGGCTATGTCATCGTGGCCCGCGACCCGGAAGCCCTCCCCGCCGGCGTGGGGCCTGTGCCGGTACGGCAGCTGCGCGACCTGGATCTAGTGGTCGGGCAGCTCGGAACAGGCATGCGACGTGTAGCCGACTCGATCCCGGCCTCGACCGGCTGCCGCGTGGTCGCCCAGGTCGAGCAACGCGAGGCACTTCTGCCCCTTGTCCTGGCCGGGCAGGGAGTGGCCGTCGTGGCCGACTCCTGGCGCGACATGGCCCAGGCTGCCGGCTTGACCGTTCGCACGGTCGACACCGAGGAGATCCTGCACGTCGCCCTGGTCCTGCCCCCGTCCTTCGTCAGCCCTGCCGCGGAGCGGTTCTGCGCAATCGCCACGACAACGGAAGTGACCTTCTCCGCCCAGCGATAGGCTGCACCTATTGATCGACTGGTATTTTGGTCTTGGACGTTCTCGGTCTGATGGTCGCTAATGGTGAACGAACCGGCTTGCCGCTCGTGCCACCGGGAGCCGAACCCCACCGCAGACTCGAGAGACAGGTACGTCAATGAAGATCATCTCCGTGCACGAGGGTGCTATCCCGATCAGCTCCTCGATCCGCAATGCCTGGATCGACTTCAGTTCGATGGACTGCTCGATCGTGGCGGTCGTCAGCGACGTGATGCGAGGCGGCGAGCCGGTCGTCGGCTACGGCTTTAACTCCAATGGTCGCTACAGCGCCGGTGACATCCTGCGCCGCCGCATCATCCCGCGACTGCTCGACGCCGCTCCGGAGGCGCTAGTGGCGGAGGACGGTCAGCTCGACCCGACTCGGGCGTGGGACGTGGTGATGCGTAACGAGAAGCCGGGCGGGCACGGCGAACGCTCGGTGGCCGTCGGCGTCCTCGACATGGCGCTGTTCGACCTGGCGTCGAAGGTCGCGGGCCAGCCGCTGTACCGGTGGCTGTCGGAGCGCCACGGCGACGGTGACCCCGACGACAGCGTGTTCGTCTACGCCGCGGGCGGCTACTACGCCCCGGGCAAGACTCTGTCGGATCTGCAGGACGAGATGCGCGGATTCCTCGATCAGGGTTACCGCGTGGTGAAGATGAAGATCGGCGGCGCGGATCTCGCCGAGGACCTGCGTCGTATCGAGGCGGTGTTGGAGGTGCTCCACGGCGACGGGTCGCGGCTGGCCGTCGACGTGAACGGGCGCTTCGACCTGCCCACGGCTTTGGCTTACGGCTCGGCGATCGAGCCCTACAACCTGTTCTGGTACGAGGAAGTCGGCGATCCGCTGGACTATCGCCTCAACGCGACCCTGTCCGAGCACTACCGCGGGCCCATCGCGACCGGGGAGAACCTGTTCTCCCTGCAGGACGCCCGCAACCTGATCCGCTACGGCGGCATGCGCCCGGACCGTGACTACATCCAGGTCGACCCCGCCCTGAGCTACGGACTGACCGAGTACCTGCGGGTGCAGGACATGCTCGCCCAGCACGGCTGGTCCTCGCGCCGCTGCATCCCGCACGGCGGACACCAGTTCTCCCTGCACATCGCCGCGGCCCTCAAGCTCGGCGGCAACGAGTCCTACCCCGGCGAGTTCCAGCCCACCGGCGGGTTCGCCGACGGCGCCGTGGTCAAGGACAGCCGGGTCGGGCTCACCGAGACCCCCGGCATCGGATTCGAGCAGAAGGCCGCCTTCTACAAGGTCCTGCGCGAGCTGCACAACTGACCCGGCAAGCCGGGCCGTCCTCCGGGTGGTCCCGGCGCCGCTGTCGTCTCCCGCCTCACAACGTCGTGTCTTTGGAGCTCAGTTGACCACTACCGACCTGGCACCCACCTCATCCCGCACTCTCCTCGACGAGCCGAGGTCCGTCGGCGAGCCATGGCCGCCGGGACCGTCGCATGTCGCGTACCTGTCTCGAGCAGTCGCGGGGCCGGAAAGCCGGGGGGGGCCGGCGATGACGGCCACGAGAAGCGAGAGCGAAACCCGGCCCACCTCCCCGACCGGGGCCTCCGCAGGCGCCGCCAACGGACGGTCGGCGCGAGCGACGTGGCTCCTGCGGTTGCTCGGTTTGGGTCTGGCGGTTCTCACATGGGTGCTGCTCGGCGCGACCGTGGAGCTTCCCCCCGATGCGCGGCTCGTCGCCGCGATCGGGGTCCTGATGGGGGTCTGGTGGGTCACCGAGGCAATCCCACTGTCGGCGACCGCACTGTTGCCGGTGGTGCTGTTCCCCGCCTTCGGCATTCTCTCGGTCTCGGACACCAGTGCCCGGTACGGCGACCCGGTCGTCTTCTTGTTCCTCGGCGGGTTCCTCATCGCAATAGGCATGCAGAAGTGGCACCTGCACCGCCGCATCGCACTGCTGACCCTGCGCAGAGTCGGCACGACACCGACCCGCATCGTGCTCGGCATGATGGTCGCGACGGCGTTCCTGTCGATGTGGGTCTCCAACACCGCGACCACGCTCATGATGCTGCCCATCGCCCTGTCGGTGCTCGCAGTGGTCGCCGAGCGTGCCGGGCACAGCGGTGACGAGGTCCAGCGCGGCGCCCCGCTGAGCGAGACCATCCGTGACCCCGCCGTGCGCTCGTTCGGCGTCGGTCTCGTGCTGTCGGTGGCGTGGGCCGCATCGATCGGCGGCCTCGGCACCCTGCTGGGCAGCCCACCCAACGCGGTCGTCGCCGGCTACGTGCAGAACGAGCTCGACCGCGAGATCAGCTTTGTGGGCTGGATGCAGCTGGGCGTTCCGATCGTCGTCGTGTTCGTGATCATCGCCTGGCTGCTGATCACCCGGGTGCTGTTCCGGACTACGCTGACCGAAATCCCCGGCGGCCGGGAGATGATCGACCAGCAGCTGCGCGAGATGGGCTCGGCCAGCACCGCCGAGAAGCGGATCCTGGCCGTGTTCGCCTCCGCCGCGTTTCTCTGGATCGCACCTGGGCTGTTGACCGAGTTCGATGCCGTCGACACCGCGTTGCCGTGGCTCGGCGACCTCAACGATTCGGCGATCGCGCTCGCGGCGGGTATCGCGCTGTTCCTGCTGCCGGCCTCGACCGTCCCGCCCGACGAGGCTGCGGCCGATCGCCGGGGCAGTCAGTACCGCATGCTGCTCACCTGGCCCGATGCGCAGGCCGGTCTGCCATGGGGCGTGCTGGTCCTCTTCGGCGGCGGGCTCGCCCTCGCCGGGGCGGTAGCCTCCAGCGGGCTCGACGAGTTCATCGGCGCCAGTCTCGCCGGGCTCGGTGTGCTGCCAATCCTGCTACTGACCGCCGCGGTGGTGACGATCGTACTGTTCCTGACCGAGATCACGAGCAACGTCGCGACGGCCGCAACGTTCATCCCGATCCTCGGTGGGGTGGCGATTGGCATCGGCGCCGATTCAATGACTCTACTCATCCCCGCCGCCCTGGCCGCGACGTGCGCGTTCATGCTGCCGGTCGGGACACCGCCGAACGCGATCGTGTTCGGATCGGGGGTGGTCACAATCGGTCAGATGGTGCGGGGCGGTCTGCTACTCAACGTCGTCGGGGTCGTGTTGATCACCGGCTTCGCGTTCCTGCTCGGTGGGTGGGCGCTCGGCCTGCAGTTCTGACCCCGCTAACCCCACCCTGGGGCCGACCAGTGCGGTGAATCGCCCCGGCATGTCCGGAGAGCTATCGGCTTGAGTGCTCCGGCTGGGGTTGGGCCGGGTGGTGACCATAGTGGGCGTCTTCCAGCTCGGCTAGCGGCATGTCCGCGGCCGCGCTGTGCAGGCGGCGGTGGTTGAACCAGTCGACGTATTCGAGGGTGGCGATCTCGACCTGCTCGACGGTGCGCCAGGGACCGCGAGGTTTGATCAGCTCGGTCTTGAA
>NZ_JBKGXT010000045.1:0-3852 GCF_046546495.1 Pseudonocardia nantongensis
TCGCCCCGGACTCGACGTGCACGGCAACAGCGTTCGCAGGGTCAACCTGTGTCGCGAGCTCTCCGAGCACTTCGGCCTGCATGTTCACGCGGCCCCCGCAAGTCCCGGTTCGGACGCATCGCCGCCCCGGGCTGAGCCCGGATTCACGTCCGCCGTGGGTGGACGTCGTCGCCACCGGCGTCAAGCAGGGCGCGGCTCAGGGTGCCGGCGTCGAAGGGCCCGTTGTGGCGTCGACCGTTGATGAAGAAGGTCGGGGTCCGGGTCACCCCGCCGGCCTCGGCAGATGCGGTGTCGTCGCGGATCCGGCCGGCGTGCCGGTGCTCCTGCAGGTCGCGGGCGAACCTCGCCTCGTCCAGGCCGAGCGCCTCGGCGTGGGCGAGCAGGTCGTCGGCGGTGAGCGCGTCCTGATGGGCGAAGAGCCGGTCGTGCATGTCCCAGAAGCGACCTTGCGCACCGGCGGCTTCGGCGGCCTGGGCGGCCAGTTCGGCGTCGGGGTGGACGTCGGAGAGGGGGACGTGGCGGTAGACGTAGCGCAGTCGATCGCCGAGGCGGTGGCGCAATTCCTCGACGGCCCCGGTCGCGCGCCCGCAGAAGGGACATTCGTAGTCGCCGTACTCGACGAGGGTGAGTGGGGCGTCGACGGGGCCGCTGAGGTGATCGCGGTCCGGGTCGACCGGTGGGTCGAGTGCGGTCGGCGGACCGCTGCGCTGGGGGCCGAAGCGGTCCGCCGCCCGGAACAGCGTCCATCCCAGCAGGGCGGCGAGCAGCGAGGCGGCCAGCACACCGAGCCGGGCCTGGTCGGCCAGGGCCGGGTCGTCGAGGGCGAGGTCGACGATGAACAGCGAGATCGTGAACCCCAGCCCGGACAGTGCGGCGCCACCGACGACCTGGCCGCGGGTGACGCCCGGGACCAGCCGGCCCAGCCCCAGCCGGACCGCGCCGAAGGTGCCGAGCGTGATTCCGAGCAGTTTGCCCAGGACCAGCCCCAGGATGATGCCGATGGTGATCGGTGAGCGGGCCGCGTCCGCGATCGAGTCGGCGGTCACCGCGCCGCCGGCGTTGGCGAGCGCGAAGACGGGCACGATGACGTAGCTGCTCCACGGCTCGTACAGCCGGTGCAGGCGCTCGTTGCTCGAGACCGACCGGTCGATGCTCAGCCGGGCGGCCCGGGCGAAGTCCGGGTTCGGGGACTGCCGGAACGCCCGGGTCAGCCGCGCAGCGTGCTCGACCTCCCCGCGGCGTGGCGGGTAGGCCGGGGCCAGCAGGGCCAGCACGACACCGGCGATCGTCGGGTGCACCCCGGACTCGTGGGTGGCCACCCAGATCAGCACGGCCAGGACGAAGTATGCGGGTCCGCGCCACACCTGCAGGTAGCGCAGCAGCAGCATCACGCCCACACCCACGCCGGCCAGCAGCAGCGGCCCGAGCGAGAGGTCCTCGGTGTAGAAGGCCGCGATGATCAGCAGCGCTCCGACGTCGTCGGCGACGGCGAGGGTCAGCAGGAACACCCGCAGCGTCGCCGAACACGCCGGGCCGACCAGAGCCAGCACACCGAGCAGGAACGCGGTGTCGGTGGAGATGACCACGCCCCAGGCCTGCGCGGCAGGCCCACTGGGGTTGACCGCCAGGTAGAGCGCGGCCGGTACGGCCAGCCCGGCCAGGGCCGCGGCCAGCGGCACCGCGGCGCGGGACCGGTCGGTCAGCTCTCCCATCGCCAGTTCGCGTTTGACCTCGAGGCCGACGACGAAGAAGAAGAACACCATCAGCCCGTCGTTGACCCAGTGCTGCAGGTCCAGGCTCAACTCGGCGCCGGCGACGCGGATCGCCAGCTCGCTCGACCAGAACGACTCGTAGCTCTGCGCCCAGGGCGAGTTCGCCCAGAACAACGCGGCCACCGTGGCCAGCAGCATCACTCCCGCCCCGCTGGTGGGACTGCTCAGGGCGGCACGTAGCGGGACGGCGACCTGGTCAAGCAACGATCGGCTGCCGCCGGGACCCGGTGTCCCGAACGGCTCGGCCTTTCCCGGCTCGGTCATCGGGTTTGCCTCGGGAACATGTCCTCGCTCCTGATTACGGCTACCGTCGATCGCGGTCGCTGGCTACGTCCCGGTCCCGCTCGGCCCGGACGACTACATCGAATTGTTGCCGACCACCTGGCGGGCCGATCAACTCCTACGGGATCAAGCTCGGCCGACGCCGCTACGACAGCCCCGCGCTGAACTCCTACCGCGGCCAAGACTCCGGGGTGAGCGGAAAGAACGGTCGCTGGCAGATCCATCACGACCCCTACGCCATCTCCCCGATCTGGGTGCGCAACCGTCACGAGCAGGGCCTTCTCCAAGCCACCTGGACGCATCTGCGCAGCGGGCCGGTCCCGTTCGGCGAGCTGACCTGGGCCCACGCCCGTGAGAGCGTCGCGGCCCGCGGCAGCGATCCGGTCACCGAGTCCGAGATCGCCGCGGCGTCCGCCCGCCTGTTCGACACCGTCGAACACGGTCCTGAGCAGCCAGGACTTGAAGCGAAGCGCCGGTCGGCCCGTACCCGCCGGGTCGTCGGGCGCAGCCGTGCCACCGCCACCGACCGGCCCCTTCCCGCCCCGGACACCTCGGCCGACCCCGCGGCAGGATCCCCCGAGACACTCGAGGACGCGGCCGACGGCCCGGAGGCGAACTCGATTCACATGACGAAGTCGTCAACGGTCATCGGCACCGACCGTATCCGGGTGCCGGTCGCGTGGTAGGTGGCGTTGGCGATGGCGGCTGCGGCGCCAACGATCCCGATCTCCCCGATACCCTTCGACCCCATCGGGTTGACGTAAGGGTCCTCTTCGTCGATCCACTCGGCCTCCATCGTGCCGACATCGGCGTGGGCGGTGATGTGGTAGTTCGCCAGGTCGTGGTTGATCACGTGGCCGAAACGCGGGTCGAGCACGCTCTGTTCGTGCAGGGCCATCGACAGGCCCATGGTCATTCCGCCCAGGAGCTGCGAGCGGGCGGTGTCGGGGTTGATGATCCGTCCGGCGGCGAACACGCCCAGCATCCGCGGCACTCGGACCTCGCCGGTGTCGGCGTGTACCGCCACCTGCGAGAAGTGCGCTCCGTAGGCCGACATGGCGTACCGGCCGGAGTAGGGGTTGTCGGGCATGGAGCCGTCGGCCTGCGCGCCGTCGGCGGGATCGTCGCCCCACTTGTCGCGGAAGCGGTCCGCGGCGTCGGCGATCGTCGCGCCCCAGGACGCCGTCCCGCTCGAGCCCCCGGCGATCGTCGCCGGCGGCAAGGCGGTGTCTCCGATGGCCACGTCCACGGTCTCCGGGCGCACCCCGAGCGCGTCGGCGGCGATCTGGGTGAGGACTGTGCGGGCCCCGGTGCCGATGTCGGCCGCGGCGAGTTCGACCTCGTAGCGTCCGGACGCGCCGAGCGCGGGGTCCAGCAACGGGTCGAGGTGGAAGCGGATCACCGCCGAGGAACCGGGCATGCTGTACACCGGGTAGCTCGACGCGGCCATGCCGGTCCCGACCCACCAGCCCTCGACCATCCGGGCCCGCGGCTGCGGGTCGCGCAGCTGCCACGCGAACCGGTCGGCCCCCCGGCGCAGACAGTCCACGAGGTGGCGGCTGGAGAACGGCAGCCCCGACTCGGGGCTGACCGCCGGGTCGTTGCGAATCCGCAGCTCGACCGGATCGATCCCGCTGGCGACGGCGAGCTCGTCCATCGCCACCTCGGCGGCGAAGCTGCCCGGCGCCTCCCCCGGCGCCCGCATCCACGATGGGACACCGACGTCGAGTGGCACCAGACGGTGCGACGTGCGCCGGGTCGGGGTGGCATACATCGAGCGGCTGTAGGTCGCGGTCTG
>NZ_JBKGXT010000046.1:0-1831 GCF_046546495.1 Pseudonocardia nantongensis
GCGGGAGAGCGGCTGGTTGGACGGTTCGGAGGAGGTCGTCGTACTGAACACGGGGTCCGGGCTGATCTACCCGGACACCGTGCGGGCGGAACCTCCGGTGCTCGCGGCCGACGGGCGCATCCCGTGAGCGCGGCCGGCACGCACCGGCCCGGACCGGTGATCCGGGCGATCGAGCGGGTCGGGAACCGGGTGCCGCACCCGTTCTACCTGTTCTGGATCTTGCTGCTGGTGCTGGGCGTGGGCAGCGCGATCCTGGCCGCGAACGGCGCCACCGCGCAGCTGCCCGGCGCGCCGGAGGCCCAGCCGGTCCGCAACATTCTCTCCGCCGCGGGCCTGCGGGAGCTGCTGACCGGGCTGGTCGACAACTTCATCGGCTTCCCGCCGCTCGGCGTGGTGCTGACGGTGCTGCTCGGCGTCGGGGTCTGCGAGCGAACCGGGCTGCTGCGGACGCTGGTGAACGCCGCGCTGGCGCGGGTGCCCGCCCGGTGGATGCCCTACGCCGTGGTCTACCTGTGCGGGCAGGGGCACTTCATGGGCGACGCGGCGATGGTGATCCTGCCCCCGCTGGGGGCGCTGGCCTTCCGGTCGGTGGGGCGGCACCCGGTGGCCGGGGCGCTCGGCGCGTTCGCCGCGACCGCCGTCGGCTACGGCTCGGGGATCATCGTCGGGGCGCTGGACGCGAACCTGTCGGCGTTGTCGGAGGCGGTGCTGCCGCCCGGGACGCCACCGGGGGTCGAGACGTCGGTACTGATGAACTACTGGATCCAGTTCGTCTCGGCGTTCGTGCTGCCCGGTGTCGTCGGCCGGGTCCTGGTGCACCGGGTGGAGCCCGGGCTGCCGCCGGTGAACCCGCCGTCGGACGACGACGCGGTCGAGGCCGCCGAGGAGCCCGACACCACGGTCACACCGCGCCAGCGGCGGGCGCTGGTAATTGCCGGGCTGGCGCTGCTGCTGTGGCTGGCGCTGGCGTTCGCGGCCTGGCTGGTGCCCGGCGGGCCGCTGCGCGGCGAGGACGGCGGGTTGGTCGACTCGCCGTTCCTGGACGGCGTGGTCGCCCTGATCATGATCAGCTTCCTGGTGCTGGGCGTGGCCTACGGCGTCGCCGCCGGGACGATCACCACGCCGCCCGACGTACCCGAGCTGATGGCCCGGTCGTTGCAGGGGATGCTCGGCTTCGTCGTAATCGCGTTCTCGGCCGGCCAGTTCATCGCCATGTTCACCTGGAGCCGGGTGGGGACCTGGCTCGCCGTCGAGGGTTCGGCGGGGTTGCGCGCGATCGGGCTGACCGGGTTCGGCGCGGTGCTGCTGGCACTGGTGCTGTGCTCGGTGCTGGCGATGGTGATCTTCTCGGGGTCGTCGCTCTGGGCGGTGCTCGCGCCGGTGCTGGTGCCGGTGTTCGTCGGGCTCGGCCTGCACCCGGCCGTCATCCAGGCGACCTACCGGATCGGCGACTCGATCACCAACCCGATCTCGCCGCTGAACCCGTACCTGTACGTGCTGCAGCTGACCTGCCTGCGCTACGACCGGGAGTTCTCGCTCGGGATGGTGTTCTCCCGGATGGCGATGTTCGTGCTGCCGACCTTCGTGCTGTGGGTGGCGATCCTGGCCGCGTTCTACTTCCTGAACGTCCCGATGGGTCCCGGCACCACCATCCGTATCGGCGGCTGAGTCTGAGCGCGGGATCGAAGATTACCTACCGAACGTTGCCTAATGGCAGCTGGCGGAGCCCGATGAGGCAGGCTCCGGCCCGGTAGCCGCCGGTGGGCGAGCACTCTCGTTGCCTGGACGCTCTGCAGTCCTAGCGTCAGACCGTGCCCCCACCGGTGGTCGG
>NZ_JBKGXT010000047.1:0-1789 GCF_046546495.1 Pseudonocardia nantongensis
CGGGCGGCGCTGTCCTGGACCCGCCGCGCCGCAGAATCCGAAACCGCCCTCGCCCTCGAACTGGTGCAGGCGCTACCGCAGGTACTCGCCGCCCTCGAGCAGGGCCTGATCGACCGGGTCAAGGCCAGGGTGTTCGCCCAACACCTGGCCGAGCTGCCCGCCGAGCAGATCGCAGCCGTGTGCGCGGCAGTACTACCGCACGCACCCCGACTGACCACCGGGCAGATCGGCGAGCGGATCAAACGCCTGATCCTCGAATTGGACCCGGCCTACTACGAACGCCGCTACCGCAAAGCAATCCGCGACCGGACCGCGGTGGCCTACTTGACCGCCGACGGCACCGCAGTCATCTCCGCCAGCGGCCTGCCGGCCGACGAGGCGGCCGCGGCCTGGGAACGCCTGGACACACTCGCCCGCGCCGCCCGCCACGACGGGCACCCCGCCACCCTGGACCAGATCCGCGCCGACCTCGTCCTGGGACTGCTCGACGGGTCACTGCACGGGCTGGACCGTGCGGAGATCTTGCAGGCGTTGCTGGAACGCTTCGCCGGACACGCCGACCGCGACGAGGACCTCGACCGCCCCGCCGCCCGCCAGAGCGATGGGGGAAGCGGCGACGGCAACGATGGCGACGGCGGGTCCGGCAGCAAGGGCGACGACAGCGGTAGCGACGACGGCGACGGCGACGGCGACGGCGACGGCGACGACACCGGCGGTGGCGGGTCCGGCGGTCCCGACCCGGGTCCCGACGGCCCCGGTTCTGGCGGCCCCGACGATTCCGGTCCCAGCCCACGCGGGCCGGGTCCGGACGCGGGTGGATCAGGAACCGACAGGGGCGAGACCGGCACCGACCGCAGCACCTCCGGCACACTCGTCAGCAGCGCGGGCGTCAGCAGCGACAACAGCAGCATCCTCACCGATCCCGCCGCCGTGACCGAGTCCCCTCCCGCCAGCTCCGAGCCCGGCCCCGGAGCACCGGCCCGCACACCCGGCGTCCCCGGCCCTGCCGGGCCGCGGGCCGCGGTCGAGATCCGGGTCCCGCTCAGCACCCTGCTCGGCCTCGACGACCGCGCCGGTGAACTCCCCGGCTGGGGCCCGATCCCCGCAACCGCGGCGCGACGCACCGTCACCTGGCAACGTCGCGCCCAATGGCGCTGGGTCGTCGTCGACACCGACGGGCACCTGCTGGCCGAAGGCCTCACCCGCCGCCGGCCCGGCCACCTGTCCCGCGCCGGACCGGCCGGCGGCATCGTCGAGATCCACATCCCGGAGACACTGCTGGCCACCCTGGCCGCCACCACCAGCCGGTACGGGGACTGGGCCGGGGTGATCGCCGATATCGCCGACCGCTACCGGCGCTACTGCAGCCAGGACGACCCCGGCGCAGTACTCGACGCCCGCCCCGACGCCCGGTTCCCGGGTGCGGCGTTGCGCCGTCACACCGAGGTCCGTGATCGTTCCTGTGTGCATCCGGGATGCCGCACGTCGGCGCAGCGCTGCGATCAGGACCACACCCGCGAGCACGGCCGGGGTGGCACGACGACCCGGGACGATCTGGCCCCGCTGTGTCGACACCACCACATGCTCAAAGGCGAAGGTGGGTGGCGGCTCGATCAGCCCGCACCCGGACGGTTCGTGTGGACCAGCCCGCTCGGGCGGGTCTATCCGGTCGAGCCGGAACCGATCCTGCCCCCGGCACCGCAGATCGTGCCCCGTGACCCCGATCCCTGGTTCGACGACCCGGCACCCGACACCGACCACGAGCCGGCCCTGCGTCGTCGGGACCGCG
>NZ_JBKGXT010000048.1:0-1488 GCF_046546495.1 Pseudonocardia nantongensis
GGCTGGGCTGTCAAGCGGCGGTCTGGTGATCGTGCTGGTGGTGCCCCCAGGCGGTGGCTTCGTCGTAGCGGGTTCCGGTCTTGAGGCAGCCGTGCAGGATGCCGACCAGTCGGTTGCTGAGTTGGCGCAGCGCGGCGTGGTGGCCGCTGCCGCGTGCCCGGAGCTGGTCGTAGTAGGCCCGGGCCCCGGGTGAGGCGGTCAGCGCGCAGAACGCCTGCCGGTGCAGCGCGTCGGCCAGGCGCCGGTTGCGGACCCAGCGGGCCAGGGTGACGGTCTTCTTGCCGGAGGCGCGGGTGATCGGCGCGCTGCCGGCGTAGTTCTTCCGCGCCCGGGCCCCGGCGTAGCGGTGTGGGTCGTCGCCGAACTCGGCCAACACCCGGACGCCGAGGATCTCACCGAGCCCGGGCTGGCTGCGGTAGATCTCAACGTCCGGGTGCCGGCCAAAATGGCCCTCCACCTGGCCCTGCAGAGTGGCGATCTCGGTGTTGAACGTGCCGATCACCGCGACCGCGGCGCGCACCGTGGCGGCATAGCCGGCGACCAGCGCCTCCGGCTGGGTCAGCGCCTGCCCGGCCAGCACCGTCTGGATCCGCTCGGCCCTGGCCTCGACGTTGCGACGCCGCGCGCGGTGCAGGGCCTCGCCGATCTGGGAGCGCGACAGCTCGGCTGCGGCGTGCGGGTCCGGGGCCGCGGCCAGCAGTTCGAGAGTATCGGGGGCGGCCAGGTCGTCGAAGGCGATCAGCGCGGCGGGGAAGTACTCCCGCAGCGCCGAACGCAGCCGCAACAGCTGGCGGTGCCGGTCCCAGATCAGGTTCTGGTGCGCCCGCGCGGCCACCTTCAACCCCTCGGCCTGCGCGGAGTCCCCGGCCACCGGTCGGAGCTGGTGACGGTCGGTGCGCACCATGTCGGCCAGGGTGTGCGCATCACCGGCGTCACTCTTGGCCCCCGACATCGAGTACCGCTCCCGGTGCCGGGCGACCTGACGTGGGTTGACCGCATACACCGTGTACCCGGCCGCGACCAGCGCGGCCACCCACGGGCCCCGGTCGGTCTCGATGCCCACCACCACATGCTCGGGGTCAAGGTCGTCACCGGCGAACCGGCCGATCAGCTCGTGGAGCCCGGCGATCCCGTCCACGCCTTCCCGGATGCGCTGCTTACCCAGTCGCTCCCCGGACTCGTTCTGCACCTCCACATCGTGATGGTCTTCAGCCCAGTCGTCACCGACGAACAGCACCGATGCGCCTCCCACCTGTCACACGTCATCAACGCCGTAGCCTGCGGGAGATCGCTCGCGGCCTAATGGATCAGTGCTCGCGCCCTGATCGGCGGGCACGTCATCCCATCAGCGGTCAATGCTCCCGACCACCGGTGGGGGCACGGTCTGACGCTAGGACTGCAGAGCGTCCAGGCAACGAGAGTGCTCGCCCACCGGCGGCTACCGGGCCGGAGCCTGCCTCATCGGGCTCCGCCAGCTGCCATTAGGCA
>NZ_JBKGXT010000049.1:0-1380 GCF_046546495.1 Pseudonocardia nantongensis
GACCGCGTGTCCTGTCTCAGCACATCTGCGACAGATCTGTCTCAACACATCGAGGACAGGTTGTTGGTGGTTGTGGTCCGCTGGTAGCGGACGCTGCGGTCGAGGGTAAGGCTGGCGGTGACTGCGTTGTTGATCAGGATCGTGACGCGGTCGCCGTGCCAGAACAGTTCGGCAGTGCGCCCGGCGTGGCGGCGACCGAGGCCGATCGAGGTGTTGCTGAACCCGATCACCCCGGTCGAGGACACGGTGCGGGTGCTGTGGCCGGCGACTCGCGGTGCGGGCCCGGCCGGGACGGCGCGTTCACGGGCGTAGAACCGCTGGTGCGGGGTGTCGCCGTCCAGGCTCTGGTGGCGGCGGTGGTTGTTGTAGCCGTTGCGGTAGGTCTCGAGTAGGTCCTGCAGGGCGGTGAGCGTGGGCGGTGCGGGTCGGGCGTCGAGCCAGCGTTGCAGGGTCTGATGGGCCCGTTCGTTCTTGCCGCAGGTCTGCGGGTGCCCGATCGAGGACACCACGGTGGTGATGCCCAGCCGGGCCAGGCTGCGTTCCATCTCGACCATGGGCCAGTTGCGGCGTTTACCGGAGAACGCGGTGCCGTTGTCCGACAGCACGCAGGCCGGATGTCCGTAGTGGTCGAACCCGGCGCTCAACGCCTCCCAGACGGCGTCGCCGTTCTCGCTGATCGCGGCGCGGGAGGCGACGTCAACGCGGGAGTGGTCGTCGATGATCTGCACGACCGTGGCCTGGGTGCCCTCGGCGAGGGCGACGGTGAAGCCGTCGATCTGCCAGACCGCGTTCGGTGACGGGTGCACGAACCGGCCACTGGCACGGCGGGGTCGTTTACGCGGCTGCGCCACCACCTGGCCACGGTCGAGCAGGACCCGGTGGATCGTGGCTCGCGAGGGCACCTCGGCCAGATCCAGCAGCGGTTGCCCGGCCACACCGCCGCAGCCGTGGCGGGCGGCATCGAGCAGCCGCCAGCGGATCGACTCGGCTCCGCAGTCCCAGCCGTGGTCGGCGAGTTCCTTGCGGGCCCGCACCACGGCTTCGATCACATGCTCTGCGGTGGCGCTGGGCCGCGTGTCGGGCGCGCGTGAGCGCGGGGCGAGCCCGGCGCTGCCCTCGGCCTGGAACCGGGACAGCTTGCGGTAGAACACCGAGCGCGACACCCCGTGCTCACGGCACACCCGACTGACGTTGATCGTGTCCCCGGCGGCGGCCTGAGCGATCGCCGCGACAAGATCGGGATCCATCTCGAACCCTGTTCTGCCCACACGGGGCAGGCTGACCGGATCCGACCGGCCCGCCCACCCCGCTGGGCTTGATCAGTGTCCGCGATGTGGTGAGACATCAACTGTCTCGGATGTCCTGAGCACAGACACGCGG
>NZ_JBKGXT010000050.1:0-1341 GCF_046546495.1 Pseudonocardia nantongensis
GGATGCTCCTATGGATGTCAAGCGGCGAGTTCGAGGTCGTGGGGTGTGAGTAGGGCTCGGTAGATGTCTCGGGCGATGTAGCGCTTGAGGCAGCGGATGATCTCTTTCTTGCTCATGCCCTCGGCGGTGCGGCGCGCGGTGTAGGCGCGGGTGCGTTCGTCCCAGCGCAGCCGGCAGAGCACGATCCGGTAGAGCGCAGAGTTGGCCTGTCGGTCGCCGCCGCGGTTGAGCCGGTAGCGGTGGGTGCGCCCGGAGGAGGCCGGGAGCGGCGCGGCCCCGCAGAGCATCGCGAACGCGGCTTCGGAGCGAAGCCGCTGCGGGTTCTCTCCGGCGGTGACCAGTAGCTGTCCGGCGACGTCGGAGCCGACCCCGTTCATCGCGGCGAGGACGGGGTTGATCGCGGTGGTCAGCGGTGCGATCAGGGCGTCGAGGTCGTCGATCTCGGTGGTCAGATCGTGGTGGCGCCGGGCCAGGGCGCGCAGCGCGATCACGGTGGCGATGGCGGGCTCATCGCAGGCCCCGGTGTCGGGTCGTCGGGTCGCGCAGTGGGCCAACAGCTCGCGCAGTGTCAGCGGGGTGAGCTGGGCGCGGAGTCCGTCGGGGGCGGTGATGACCAGGGATCGGAGCTGGGTCTGGGCCTCGGCGCGGGAGGCGACCGCCGAGCGGCGGGCCACACGCAGTGCGCGCAGGGCCTCGACCCGGCCGTCGCGGTGCTTCGGGGTGCCGGTGGCGCGTTCGGCCAGGGCGGCGCGGGCGGCGGCCTCGGCGTCGACCGGATCGGACTTGCCCTGCCAGCGGCGGGTCTTGCGGTCCGGGCGGTCGACCTCGACCACGGCGATCCCGGCCGTATGAAGGTGGCGCGCCAGACCTGCGCCGTAGACCCCGGTGCCCTCGACCCCGACCCGCACCAGCAGCCCGAAGGCCTGCAACCAGGCCAGCAGCGCGGCGTAGCCGGCGACGGTGGTGGGGAACTGGGCGTGACCGAGCAGCCGCCCGGCCTGATCGAGTGCGGCGGCGGTGTGGGTGTCTTTGTGGGTGTCGACACCGCCGATCACCTTGCCGACCTCGCCGGAGGTCTCGGTGAGGGAGTGGGGTTGTGTCATCGTGGTCATGACCGTCCTGGTTCGTTCGCATCGGGCAGGGCGGCACGCACCAGCCGGGCGAGCGGACAAGACAGTGATGGGTGCCTGATGGCACAGGCTCTATGAGGTCACAACCGCCGTCTGGTGAGTGCACGAGCCCCGCAGCGGACCGGCCGACAGATCCCCTTGAAGACCCGGAGTCAGTCAGTCGGTGGGTCAGACCGACCGCTGCGGGGCTCACCTACATCCTCACTGTCAG
>NZ_JBKGXT010000051.1:0-1332 GCF_046546495.1 Pseudonocardia nantongensis
TGTCTCGTCCCGGGTTTGATGGAGATCATCAAGCCAGGAGGATGATCGACCGATGGTCGCCCCGAGGAAGTACCCCGATGAGCTGCGGGAACGAGCGATCCGGCTCGTGTTGGACGCCAAGGCTGACCCGGCAGGCCCGGGCGGGAACGTGTACCGACGCATCGGCGAGCAGTTGGGGATCAACCCAGAGACGCTGCGAGGCTGGGTGAGGCAGGCTGAGATCGACGCCGGCACCCGGCCGGGCACGACGACCGATGCCGCCACTCGGCTCGCGGAGTTGGAGCGTGAGGTCCGGGAGTTGCGGCGGGCGAACGCCATCCTGAAGTCGGCTTCAGCTTTCTTCGCGGCGGAGCTCGACCGCCCCAGCAGGTAGTCCTCGACTACATCGAAGTCCACAAAACCCAGTTCGGGGTCGAGCCGATCTGCGCGGTTCTCAAGGAGGCCGGCGTGAAGATTGCCCCGAGTACTTTTCATGCGTCGAGAACGCGCCCGCCGTCAGCGCGTTCACTGTCCGATACCGAGAGTCTGAAGGAGATCGAACGGGTGCATCGGGAGAATTTCGGCGTGTATGGCAGTCGGAAAATCTGGGCGCAGCTACGCCGCGACGGCGGTGTGAACGGTCGACAGGTGGCTCGATGCACGGTGGAGCGGCTCATGCGCGCCAGCGGGCTGCGCGGCGTCTCCCGACTGCGGGCACCTCGCACGACGACCCGCGGTAGCGGCCTGGACCTGCGCCCGGACCTGGTCGACCGGGACTTCACCGCGTCCACGACGAACCGTCTGTGGGTCGCCGACATCACCTATGTCCGCACGTTCGCCGGCTGGGTGTACGCGGCGTTCGTCATGGACGTGTTCTCCCGCCGGATCGTCGGCTGGCAGCTATCGCGGAATTTGTACACCGATCTGGCCCTGGACGCCTTGAACATGGGGATCTGGACCCGTCAACGTGACGGCGCCGATCTTACCGAGTTGATACACCATTCCGACCGCGGCGTGCAATATGTCGCCGTCCGCTACGGCGAACGTCTCGCAGAGGTCGACGTAGTCGCCTCGGTCGGGTCGGTCGGGGATTCCTACGATAATGCGATGGCGGAAGCGTTCAACTCCCTGTTCAAAGCCGAACTTGTCCGCAACCGAGGGCCGTGGCGCGGGATCGACGACCTCGAGCTGGCGGTCGCCGAGTACATCGACTGGTACAACCACCGCCGCCTCCACGGCGAGCTCGGCCTGATCCCACCCGTGGAGCACGAAGCCCTACACGCCGCCACCGAGGCCGCCCGGCAACCCGCCGGAGCGTGAGAACCGAGCCTCTACCAAACCCGGGACTTGACA
>NZ_JBKGXT010000052.1:0-1305 GCF_046546495.1 Pseudonocardia nantongensis
TCAGTGTCAGGGTGCAGTTGCCGCGTTGCGGTGGTTGGGATCCTGGCCGCTGGTGATCTGGCTCCTAGCGTGGGTGCCGCCCGGGTTCGGGTTGGCGAGTCATGGTTGTGCCGATCACCAGTGGCCAGGGCCGACCGGCGTGACTTGATAGGAGCGTGGCAGCGCCCCCACTGAGGTGTGTCCGCCGGCCGGCCCAGCCGTGTCCCTCCGAGGTGAAAGAGGTGACGCCACACATGGTGGTGGTGCTGGGCATCGACGTCCACAAGGACACCCACACGACAGTCGCGGTCGACGAGGTCGGCCGTCAGATCGGGCAACGCACAGTCCGTGCGATCGACCCCGGTCACGAACAGCTGGTGCGCTGGGCACGCCAGGAATACCGGGGCGAGCGGGTGTGGGCGGTCGAGGACTGTCGCCACGTATCGACCCGGCTCGAACGAGCCTTGCTCGCTGCCGGGGAGCGGGTGGTGCGAGTCCCGCCGAAGCTGATGGCCGGTGCCCGGCACTCGGCACGCACCCGGGGGAAGTCCGACCCGATCGACGCGTTGGCCATCGCGCGGGCCGCGCTGCGCGAACCCGACCTGGCCGCGGCCGAGCACGACCAGGTCTCACGCGATCTCAAGCTGCTGGTCGATCACCGCGAGGACCTGGTGGCCGAGCGCACCCGCAACCAGAACCGTGTCCGTTGGCACCTGCACGAGCTCGACCCCGAACTCGACATCCCCGCTCGCAGCCTGGGCCGGCTGGTCGTGCTCGACCGCTTGCAGAACTGGCTGGCCGAGCAGCCGAGCTCGATACTGGTTCGCCTGGCCATCGAGTTGCTGGCCGATGTCCGCGCGGCCACGGTGCGGATCAACGCCGCCGAGCGAGAGCTGAGCGAGCTCACCGCACAGGTGGCTGCACCGCTGCTCGAGCTGGCCGGAGTCGGACCGCTGACCGCGGCGAAGATCGTCGGGGAGACCGCGAACGTCACCCGCTTCCGCTCCGAGGCGTGCTTCGCCATGCACGCCGGCGTCGCCCCTGTCCCCGCGTCGTCCGGGCGCACGCATCGACATCGGCTCGCCCGGGGCGGGAACCGGCAGCTCAACGCGGCCCTACATCGGATCGCCGTGACCCAGACCCGGCTGCCCGGCAGTCTCGGACACGCCTACTACCAGCGCCGACGCAACCAAGGGAACACGAAGATGGAAGCCCTCCGGGCCATGAAACGACGCCTGGCGCGCGTCGTGTTCAACCACCTGCACACCAACACGATCACCGCGTCCGGCGCTGCTTCGCCGGTCGCGGCTTGACATAGGAGCAACC
>NZ_JBKGXT010000053.1:0-1256 GCF_046546495.1 Pseudonocardia nantongensis
GCGGCATGTCCGCGGCCGCGCTGTGCAGGCGGCGGTGGTTGAACCAGTCGACGTATTCGAGGGTGGCGATCTCGACCTGCTCGACGGTGCGCCAGGGACCGCGAGGTTTGATCAGCTCGGTCTTGAACAGCCCGATCGTCGACTCGGCCAGGGCGTTGTCGTAGGCGTCCCCGACCGAGCCGACCGAGGGCGCCGCCCCGGCGACGGCGAGACGTTCGGTGTAGGCGATCGAGGTGTACTGCGCCCCGGCATCGGAGTGCGCGACCAGCCCCGACAGGTCCTCACGGCCCTGGCGGCCACGGACCCACAGGGCCTGTTCGAGGGCGTCGAGCACAAGGTCGGTGCGCATGCTGGTGGCCGCGCGCCAGCCCAGGATCCGCCGGGAGTAGGCATCGATGACGAACGCGACGTAGACCATCCCCGACCAGGTCGGTACGTAGGTGAAGTCAGCGACCCACAGCCGGTCCGGGGCCGGCGGGTCGAAGCGCCGCTCGACCAGATCAGCAGCCCGGCCCTGCTGTCCGGGCTGTGTCGTACGGACCCGAGGCCCGCGCCGGGCCCCGGCCAGACCCTGGGCGCGCATGAGCCGTTCGACGGTGCAGCGGGCCACCGCGATGCCCTCCCGGTTGAGCTGGGTCCACACCTTGTCCGCGCCGTAGACGCCGTAGTTCTCCGCGTGCACCCGCGCGATTTCCTTGCTCAACTGCTGGTCGCGGCGCTGGGCCGTGCTCGGCCTCCCGGCCCGGACCGCCGGGCGAGCGTCGTAGTAGGTCGACGGGGCGATCGCCACGCCCAGCTCGCCGAGCTGGGCGCAGATCGACGCGACACCCCAGCGCCGCCCGGCCGTGCAACGGGCGGCGTGCTCGTCGATGAACCTCACCAACGCGGACGTGGCCGGTCGATCTCGGCCGCGAAGAAAGCCGATGCGGCCTTGAGGATCTCGTTGGCCCGCTTGAGCTCCGCGTTCTCCCGCTTGAGTCGGCGCAGCTCCTCGGACTCCTCGGTCGTGACTCCGGGCCGATCACCGCCGTCGATCTCGGACTGGCGGACCCACTTGCGCACCGTCTCCACCGAGCCCACACCGAGCTTCTCCGCGACTACGCGCATCGCCGCCCACGGCGAGTCGTAGTCAGGCTCGAGCTCGGCGACCATCCGAACCGCCCGCTCGCGCAGTTCCTTGGGATACGACGGGGAGCGACGTGTCATGACTCCATCTCCTCAGAAGATCAAGTCTCCGGAAACGCCGGGGCGGTTCA
>NZ_JBKGXT010000054.1:0-1243 GCF_046546495.1 Pseudonocardia nantongensis
GGACTTCAGCGCGTGGTTTCCGCGCTGGGAGCGGGTCTCGCCCTTGATCGAGGTCCCGGACCGGCGCGTCACGGGCGCGAGTCCAGCGTAGGCGGCCAGGTGCCCGGCGGTGGGGAACGCGGATCCGTCGCCGACGATGGTGAGGATCTTGATGGCGGTCCTGACTCCGAGTCCGGGCATCGAGGTCAGGACCGGTCCAAGAGGGTGGGCCTCCAGGCGGGCCTCGAGTTCTGTGGCCAGGTCGGCGCGTTCGGTGTGCACGTCGCGCAGCTGGGCGGCGACCCCGGCGATGACGCGGGTGAACGCCGCGGTGCCGGGGACGACGAGGGTCTGGGCATCGAGGGCAGCAATGATCTGGGCGGGCAGGGTGCGGGCCAGGCGCGGGGAGCGCGGTCGCATGAGTTCGGCGATGCCGTCTTCGCCGAGCTCGCGCAGCGCGGCCGGGGTGGGCGCTGCGGCGAGCAGGTCCTGGACCCCGCCGCGGTCGAGACGGGGTCCGAGCAGGCGTTCCAGGGCTGGGTGGACGTGCAGCAGCGCGTCTCGGAGCCGGTTGGTCAGCCGCGTGGACTGGCCGGCGAGGTCGTCGTCGTAGCCGGCCAGCACGGTCAGTTCGGCGAGGGTCTCGTCGTCGGTGCCGACCCGGCGCAGCGTGTGCGGCATGCTGCGCGCGGCCTCGGCGATCACGTGCGCGTCGCGGGCGTCGGTCTTGCCCTGGCCCGGGTGCAGGTCGGCGATGCGGCGCATCGCCAGTCCGGGTAGGTAGGCCACGTCGATGGCCATGCTGCGGGCGACCGCGACGGCCAGCGCGCCGATCGATGCCGGCTGGTCGACCACGACCAGCACGCGGCCGTGCTCGGCCAGCGTGGTGAACACGGTGCGCAGGGCGGTCTCGTCGTTGGGTAGTGCCTTGTCGTGCACCCGCTTGCCCGCGGTGTCGAGCGCACAGGCGTGGTGCTCGGACTTGCCCACGTCCAGTCCGCAGAACACCGCGAACGGCACCGTGTCGATATCGTCGGACAACCGCAGCTCCTCCGCCGTCGTGGCAGGCCGACCTCGAGCACCCGCGCCGGCAGCCACGTTACGAGCAGACCACGCAAGCGGGTCAGGTCTCTATCAGCGGTCGTTGGCGCCCTCCGGCCACGGTGACAACACCCCCCAGATCATCGAGCGACAGGGGCAACAAGTCATGCCGTGGCCGGTGGCCTGCAAGCCCTCACCGGGCTTGATCAAGAAGGTAACGGGG
>NZ_JBKGXT010000055.1:0-1099 GCF_046546495.1 Pseudonocardia nantongensis
TGTCGTGACTCGTCACGTTGTCGACGTGGGGAGCCGGCTGATCGGGGGTCGCCCGCCGAGCGCGGAGTGGGCTCGTTCAGTGTTGTAGTGGCGGGTCCAGTCGTCGAGGGCGGCGCGGCGTTCGGTGTTGCTGGTCCAGGGGCAGGCGTAGGCGAACTCGGTGAGCAGGGTGCGGTTGAGCCGCTCGGCTTTCCCGTTCGTCCACGGGTGTCCGGGCCGGATGAACCGGCGCCGGATCCCGAGTCCGGCACAGACCGCGCTCCAGGTGCGGCCGCGGCGGTAGGCCAGCGCGTTGTCGGTCAGGACCCGCTCGACCCGGACACCGTGCCGGTCGAACCAGGTCGCCGCCCGATGCAGGAACTGCGCGCAGGTCGGATCGCGTTCGTCGGGCAACGCTTCGATGTAGGCCGCGCGGGAGTGGTCATCGATGGCGACGTGGAGGAAGTCGTAGCCGGTCGGAGTCTTCTTGTGCCGGTGAGCGCGGGTGGCGTCGCGCCCATGCAGGCGCCAGCCGCCGCCGTCGGGGATCTGGCCGAGCTTTTTCACATCGACGTGGAGCAACTCACCGGGCCGGGACCGCTGGTAGCGGCGCCCACCGCGGCGTTGGCGTACCGGGGCGCCGGTGATCGGGTCGGTGGCCGCCAGCGGCGCCACCTGGTGGCGACGAAGGATCCGGCCGACGGTCGAGGCGACCAGCCCGAGCTCGCCGGCCAGGAACACCGGCCCACGATGACGGCGACGGCGTAGCTCCAGGACCCGGGCCTCGGTCTGCGTGCTGGTGCGGGTCGGGCAGCGGTGCGGGCGACTCGAGCGCTCAGCGAGCCCGGCCCAGCCCTCGGCGCGGTAGCGGCGGATCCACTTGTAGACCGTGGCCCGCGAGACCCCGAGTTGCTCGGCGATGCGCGCCGCGGGCCAGCCGACCAGATAGCGCTCGACGAGCAGTCGGCGGGCGTACGGGGTCAGGCGGGCATTACGGTGCGCCATCGAGGGCCTCCGGTGTGCGCGGCGGATGCGTCAGACACACCCACCCCGCCTCGGGGGCCCTCCCCGATCAAGTTGACACGCCGCCGTCAACAACGTCCGGAGTCACGACACCTAG
>NZ_JBKGXT010000056.1:0-1019 GCF_046546495.1 Pseudonocardia nantongensis
TCACGGGATGCGCCCGTCGGCCGCGAGCACCGGAGGTTCCGCCCGCACGGTGTCCGGGTAGATCAGCCCGGACCCCGTGTTCAGTACGACGACCTCCTCCGAACCGTCCAACCAGCCGCTCTCCCGCAACCGGCCGGCCGCGGCCACACAGGCCGCGCCCTCCGGGCAGATCCAGGTGCCCTCGTCCCGGGCCAGGGCGTGCTCGGCGGCGAGCAGCTCGTCGTCGGTGACGGCGACGGCGGTGCCGCCGGTGTCGTGGACGGCGTCGAGTACCAGGAAGTCGCCGAGTGCCTTCGGCACGGTGATCCCGAAGGCGACGGTCCGCGGGTCGGCGGGCGGGACGGACTCCCGCAGTCCGGCGTCGAACGCGTCGACGATCGGCGCGCAGCCGGTGGCCTGCACCGCGACCAGCCGCGGCAGCGGGCCGGTCAACCAGCCCAGCTCGAGCATCTCGCGCAGCGCCTTGTGGATCGCGATGATCCCGACGCCGCCGCCGGTCGGGTAGAGGATGACGTCCGGTGACCGCCAGCCCAGCTGCTCGGCGATCTCGTAGCCCATCGTCTTCTTGCCCTCGAGCCGGTAGGGCTCCTTCAACGTCGAGGTGTCCTGGTAGCCGTCGCGGCGGGAGACCGCGTCGGCCACCAACCGGCCGGCGTCCCCGATCAGGCCGTCGACCAGGTACAGCTCGGCGCCGGAGACGACGCACTCCCGGCGGGTGATCTCCGGGGCGTCCACCGGCATCGCGATCAGCGCGCCGAGCCCGGCCCGGGCGGCGTAGCAGGCCCAGGCCGCTCCGGCGTTGCCGTTGGTCGGCATCGCGACCGCCCGCACACCCAGCTCGGCGGCCCGGGAGACGCCGACCGCGGCGCCGCGTGCCTTGAACGCGCCGGTCGGGACCAGGCCCTCGTCCTTCAGCAACAGGTTCGGCAGGCCCAGCCGCCGACCGGCCCGGGCGAGCGGCAGCAGTGGTGTCATGCCCTCGCCCATCGTCACAACGTGCGCGGGATCCCGGACCGGCA